>JABFXY010000191.1 GCA_013361525.1 Polyangiaceae bacterium
GCGGGCTCCACGCGAAACGTCGAGCCCGAGACCAGCGGCCAAATCGAGCCGTCGGTGCGAGGCGCCCGCCAAGCGAGGAGCTCGTGCATGCGGAGCTGTTCGATGTCTTTCGGCGTTCCACGCCTAGCTAGGTATTCGGTGCTCGCCACGAGCCACCGCCGCACGCGCATGATGACGTACGAGAGCCACGGCGACGGTGGCTCTTCGTCGCCGAAATGGACGGCGATATCGACGTCCTCGAGCGGCTCCTGCAGCGGATCGTCCGAGATGCGACAGCTGACGCGTAGCGCCGGATACGCTGCGCGGAGCGCTGCGAAGAGCGGCGTCAAGAGATGAGGCGGCAAGCCTACGGGCATTACGACGTTGAGGACGCCCTCGGGTTGCCCTCCGATCTTGCGCAGCGACGAGACCAGAACGCCGACGTCCTGGACCATCACGCGACCACGTTTCGCGAGTACCTGGCCCGCGTCGGTGACGATGATCCCGCGCGGCGTGTTCTTGATGAGCTGGACCCCAGCGCGCGCCTCGAGCCCCTCGATCCGACGGCGCAGCGTGGTCCGCGAGACCCCCAACGAGTCGGCCGCCGCGAGGAAGGACCCCGCGTCGACCACATTCAAGAACGCTCGCAGCTCCTCGAGATCCACGATCTTGCCATCTTACAGCGGAAATCCGCTTCGTTGATTGTGGCGCCCGCGAAATGCTCGTCAGTCCGTGAGCGACATGCGCACGAAGTCGATGTCGCCCTCGAACGCGCGGGCACCATCACCGAACGCACCCAGGCAGACGTCCAAATCGTTCTTGAGGATTCCGTTCGACGTAAACGGCGTCTCGACCACGTCCCCATCGAGATCCATGAGGAGCAGGCCCGCCTTCGCGTCGCGGGAGACGACGACGCGATGCCATATGCCCGGCCCCACCGAAGCGTTGGAGAGGAGGCTCGTGTTCTCGCAGGTACCGAGGGAATCGCAGAGCCCCGAATCGGGGAGCACCCCGCAGTTGGAATCGGCGCCTGCGCAGGCTGCGACGTGAAAGCGGACCTTTCCGTTTTCCACGCGGATCCACCACGCCGGCTCGGTGCCCACGCGCGTCCGCCCGATCAGCGTGCCCGAGCCCTCCGCATCCCCGGATTGGTGGGCATCGGTTCGGAATACGATGTCGATCGCGAAGGAGTCCCGCGATCCGAAATCGAAGAGGCCCGACGAATCGGCTGCGCAAGCGCGAGAGGCGCCGTCGAAATGAGCGGCCGCCGAGTGATGGCGGCCCGGGGCGAGGGTCACGTCGCCGACAGGCTGGAGCGCCACGCCGAAACCACCGGATGAAACGGGCTCACCGAACGAAGCGCCGGGCGCGAGGGGCTCGAAGCTCCAGCCCGCGAGCGTGTCGTCGTCGAGCCATTCCACCCCGAATCGAAGGAAGTCGACGCGCTGATAGAAGCGCCCGAGGTTCGCGCCGGCGTCGTAATAGGAGCCTGCTTCGTGCATCAATCCGACGCGGCCGTCGCCGATGTCGACCAAATCGGTATAAGCCGCCCACGCACCGAGGACGCGTCTGCCACGCGCCCACGTCGAGGTCTCGTCGTGGCTCGCATAGACGCGCAAGTCGTGACGCTGTCCGGCGCTCGAGCCGTGTTCGCCGGCGGGATATGCAAACAACACCCGCGGGTGATCGCCGAAGCGGGAGCTTCCCTCCCATCGAAGGAGGGAGCCTTCGACGACGGGGCCGCGGAACCGCGGCGCGCGCGAGAACACCGGATTGCCGACGAACGTGACGGCATCGTCCAAATAGGCTTCACCGCGCAAGCCGGCGAGGCGTTCGGCGGGCGTCACGTCGTCGGCACCGAGGTGGTGGCGCGTATTGAAATACAGGCGGCCATCGGCGAGCTCCGCGACGGTGCTTTCGTTCACGTTCACCTCGTCCGAGGTGGCACCGTCGGCGACCGACCACGTCTCGCCGGAGTCTTCGCTCATCATGACGTGGCCTCCGGGCAGACCATCGCTTCCGCGGTGGCGCGCCACCGCCACGAGAGCACCGGCGCGCGGGCCATGCCGGAGCTGAATCCCATGAGCAGGACCGACGAGGATGCTGCTCCACATCGGATCGAGGACGGACTCGTGGATGTCTTTCGGATCCGTCCATGTGACGCCGGAATCGTCACTCGTCTGCACGTGGACCCTTCGGCTATCGGGTAGAGGCTCACAGCCGCAGCCGGACGCGGGAGGATTGCATGTCGCGGCATCGAGCGCTTCGCGGGTCGTGAGGAGCACGATGCGCCCTGTCTCTTCGTCGACGATCGGGATCGGGTTTCCGACTTTGCTCCAGGTGAAGTCGGCGACGCGCTCGATTGGTGACCAGGTCTTTCCGTGGTCGTCGCTTCGCTTCATCACGATATCGATGTCGCCGAAGTCGCATTGATCCTTCACCCGCCCTTCGGCGAACGCGAGGAGCGATCC
Source organism: Polyangiaceae bacterium (assembly GCA_013361525.1). Taxonomy (GTDB): domain Bacteria; phylum Myxococcota_A; class Polyangia; order Polyangiales; family Polyangiaceae; genus Xiheicaenibacterium. The sequence continues at coordinate 2,451 of JABFXY010000191.1, forward strand.
GTCGGGCGCGCGGACGATCGACGGAATGCGAGCGGTCGCGTACTTGGTTCCGCCGCCGCCCGGGACGAGATCGGTATTCGCCTCGAAGATGGTCGAGACGTCGCGTTCCCACGACGCAGTCGGCAGAACCGCTGCGGCACGCGCGAAGCGAACCACGTCGATCTCTCCAAGAAAACCTGCGCCGCCCTCGCGCGACCCGACCCGCACCGGCGCGCTCGGAGCGATGCTCTCGCCCGCCGTGACATCCGGCGCGCGTGCGACGTATTGGCCGTCGACGGAGATGGCGATCTCACCTGCCTCGACGTCGCGCACCGCGAGCGCACGATGCCAGCGGCCATCGGCCACCGGTGCCTCGATGCGAGCACGCGCGACGTCCGCACCTGCGGACAGCTCGAACACGAGTGAGCCGTCGACCACCGAGAGGCGATAGCCGGCGCCGTTTTCGAGACCATGCGTGACCAAAACGCCCGCGCCCGCGTCACCATCCTGTCCGTGCACGTCGGTGCGGAAGCCGACCTCGAGACGAAACGATTCGTCTTTCGCGACGTCGGCCGCGCCATTCAACCGATCGGCGTCGATCGATACGCCCTCGGCGTCCCCGCCGAACGCGATCGCCGTCGAGCCCGCGAGGTGTCCGGACACGAAGCGAAGCCCTTCGGAGGCCGTTGCATCGAGGCCGTTGCCACTCGCGTCGACGACGGCACCTGCTGCGGTCGGAACGGCGGTGCCCGGCTCGCCCTCCTCGAAGTCCCAGCTCCACGCGAGGGCGGGATCGACGGCGCCGCCGGCGCCGCCGGCTCCGCCCGTTGCGGTCGCGCCGCCCCCACCGCTGCCGCCTTCGGTTCCCCCGCCGGCGCCGGCACCGTCGCTGCCGTCGCAATCGCATCCGCCGGGGCTCAGCGCGACGCCCATTACCAACGCCGCGAACCACCAGCTCCTTCGGTGAAATACCCGCATCGGACGCGAGCATAGTCACGCTGCGCGATTTCCGCGCAGCGTCCTATCGAGCGGGAAAAATCCGAATGAGCGCTACTTCTTCGGTGCGATCGCGTCCTTCACGAGAATCGTCCAATCGTCCTTCGCGTGGCCGCGCGCGATGAGCTCGTCCATGCGCGCAGCAATCGCCGGCACCACCGAAAGCGGGTGGTTGCCCTGCGTGCCGGCCTCCATCATCAATCGCGCATCTTTTCTCGCCATTCCGAGCTCCCACGACGCGTTCGACCAGTCACCGCCGAGCATGCGCTCCACACGCGCGGGGACGAACATGCCGGGATTGAAATGGGTGAAGAGCGTCGAAGCCTCCCGCAGATCGATGTTCAAGGCCGCCGCGAGCGTGAAGAACTCCGCGAGGCCGCCGGTCACGAACATCAAGAACAGATTGCCGAGGAGCTTGAAGCTCGCCGCTGCATCGACGCGTTCGCCGAAGTCGACGACCTTGCCGGTCATCTTCTCGATGTGCGGGCGCACCGCCGCGACGCGCGCCCGTTCGCCGGAGACGAGCATCATGCCGGTCGACTCGAGCGCGTTCTGCGGGCCCATGAAGACCGGCGCATGAACGAACGTAATGCCGCGCTCGTCCCATCGCTTCACGCGCTCGACGGTTCCCGCGGGTGACGTCGTCGTGTGATCGACGATGGTCGCGTTCGCGGCAATGCCCGAGCGAGCGCGCTCGAGCACGTCGTCGACAGCCGCATCGTCCGAAAGCGTGAGGTGAACGCGCTCGGCGCCGCGCGCGGCCTCTGCAGGATCGTCGAACGCGCGCGCGCCGAATTCCTCGAGCGCGCGCGCCTTGTCGGCGGTGCGATTCCAAACGTGGACGGTCTCGCCGCGCTTGCGCAACGCACGCACGAAGCCGCTTCCCAGGAGCCCGGTGCCGTAGAACGCAATCATGCCGGTCCTTCTACCACCGGCTCGCGACGGATCGAGTAGCTGCACCGGCGCCACAGTGCCGGCCTCAAAAAGAGGGGAGTGCGCTTTTCTTTGTCAACTGTGGCGCCTTCGCGCCGACACTGGAAGCAAAACATTCGGCGCCTGGTCGGCTCCCAAGCGTGGTGGGTGAACCGAAGGGGGGAAACGAGCATGACGATGGTGGACAAGGATCCGGCGGGGCTTCTGGAGCGGATGCCCGAGCTACAAGCGATCGCAGCGGAAGACGTGAGCGTGCGGCGAGCGATCGAACGGGGTGCGCCACACGATGTGTACCGGCGTTTGTGGTGGCTCCGTCTGCTCGGCCGCATGCGGCATCACCGTGAACCGCTGGACCTGCTGATCGCGCGCCGCCGGCTTTTTCTCACGCCCATTCGCAGCGCGCCGGTGATGGCGACCTTGAACGGCGTCGGCACGCGCGTCTACGGGGAGAGCGAGCGCGACTACGACGGGACGTACCTCACGTCGCTGTTCGTGACCGTGCTCTTCGTGCCGGTGTTCCCGCTGTCTACCTACTTGGTTGCGGATGGGCACGGCCAAGGCAGCGGACGCAGCTGGCGCTTCATCGGAAAAGTGCCCTTCGGCGGCGCGCTCTATCTGTGGCAACGGGCGCTCGCGTTGCTCGCCGTGGGAGGCATCGTGGCGAGCGCCATGTCCGCCTTCTATGCGTCTCGCCACAACGAGGTACAGGTTCTCAACGGCCTTCCGGTCGCGGTCACGGTTTCCATCGAAGGTGCAAAATCGGTCGAGGTTCTACCATTCGGGCGAACCATGGTGGACGTGCCGACAGGCGTGCACGCGGTCGATGTGCGATCCGGCGACAGGCTCGTCGAATCCGGGTCGATCGACGTCCACGCGGGGGTCGACGTTTTGGCGTACAACGTACTCGGCATTTCCGCCCTCTACGCCGAAGAGGTCGTCTACACGGCCGCGGCCACCAGCTCGAACGGGGCTGAGCCGGTGGTGCACTGTGATCAGCGCGTCGTCGAGATCGATGACGTCGACTACGCCTTCACCTCGCCCCCGGAGCAGCTCAAGTCCGACAAGCGGGGCGGAGCCATACGCAAACGTCACGTCGACGTCGCCTCGGGCGGGGCCCTCGCCTGTGTCTATTACCTTCTCGACACGGGACGAACCGACCGTGCAGTCGCGCTGATGACTCAGGCCGACGAGGCTAGCGGCTTCGATCCTTCGCTCCACCCTGGCGCGATGCAGCTCGAGCAGCAATACGGGGATCGAGAAAAGGCGCTCCTCTTGGCGGAGCAGGGACGCTCGGCCCACCAGGGGTCCTTGGATCATCACCGCATCTATCAGGACATGATGCTCGGCTTCGGACGTCGCGACGAGCTCATCGCCGACTATACGGCTCGGAGGGACAGCGCCCCCGATTCGGCGGACGCAGCCTATTTGCTGGCACGCGTCCAGCCGCTCAGGCCAGGGCTCGCCCCCTACGCCGAACTCGTGAAGCGGTTTCCGAAACACGGGTATCTGTTGCGCGCCCACGTGCACGATCGATTCATCGCCGCGGATTTCCAAGCGGCCATCCAGGCATCGCAGGAGCTTCGTAGCGTCGACGCCAAGCTCCACGCCGAAGCGTTCGGGTTGGTCATCGAGGCGATGGTAGCGTTGGGCCAGGTCGAAGAAGCCCTTCAGCAGATCGAGAACATGTTTGCGACTGCTGAGGCCAGCGATAAGGAATTCTTGGCGACCCTCTATGCTCTGTCAGCGCAGCGCGCGAGCTCCGACCACGATCGCGACCTGCTGTTCTCAAAACTCGAAAAACCGGAGACACCTCGACAAATCGCGCGGCGATTGGCGGCTCGGGTCAACGCCAGATTGGACATCTCGCCATCCGAGCTGACGGCAGCTGGGACGGAATCCAGCAAGACGGCCCTCGACCTTCTTCGCGCGCTGGAAAAGGATCCCGCCGCATCGCTCGCCAACGTGGTCACTGCGCCCGACGGGGTCATCGGGGCGATTCCACCTCAGAGCTGGGCGCTCGCGTACTGCGAGGCCGTTCGCTCGAACCCCGACGGGGAAGCCGCACGGCGCCTGGCACGAGGCGCAAACGAAGCGGCCCATGCCCTGGCGGAGTACCTCGAATCCGGTGACGACGCCGCGCTCATCGAGCTCGAGCCCTCGATGCGCGCGGCAGCGCATTTCGTCCGCTCGCGAAATACAGCGTTGCCCGATCTCGTTCGCGCCGAGCTTCGTGCGCGTGCGACCGAGGAGGATATTCTCAAGACGGTGATCACGGCCGCAATTCAAAACTGGCCGACCCCGTGAAGGCGGACCGCGTCGCGCTCGGCGGTGTGATCGCCTTGGTGCTTTGGGCAGGTTTTTACGTGCTCGGGTTTACGATTGCGGGAGCGCTGCTCCTGTTGCCCTGGGCGCAAAACCGATATCAGGGCTCCGTCAGCATGTCGGGCCTGCTCTCGGGCTTCCTCGCCGTTTGGGTCTTGTGGGCCATCTTCCCGCGCCCCGGCGCGAGCCCCGAACGAGCAAACCAACAATCGTCGCGGGAACACCCGCGTCTGCATGCATTCGTCGCAGACATCGCCGAACGCGCAGGCATGCGCCCACCGGACGAAGTGCACGTCATCATGGATGCAAATGCCTACGCTGCATGGCAATCCGGCTGGCGGGGAGCACGAGGAGCGAACGTGGTAGGCGTCGGGATACCTCTTTTGGCGCTGCTCGATTGCGAAGAGCTCGCCTCGGTCGTCGCGCATGAGCTGGGGCATCACCACGCGGGCCACGTACGGCTGGGCCCATGGGTACATCGAATGCGCCGATCCATCGGGGAGTCGCTGTATCGACTGGAGGGTTCGAGCTTTTGGCTCCATTGGCCGTTCGTCGCTTACGCCCGTCTCTTCTTGAGGGTCACGCACGACGCCTCGCGCTCACAAGAGTTTCATGCCGACGCCATCGCAGCTCGAGTGTGCGGTGCAACGGCGACGGCGAGTGCGCTGTGCCGCATCCACGACGAAGGCGCGCTATGGCAGGCGTACTTCGCGAGCGAGGTGCGTCCCCTCCTCCGGCGCGGGTATCTGCCGCCCATCTTGGAAGGGTTCGATCAATTTCGTAACGCCGTTGCTCGAAGGCCCGACATCACCGAGCAGATCGACCGCCTCCGCGCCGAGGAGGAGCGTCCCTCAGCGCTCGACACGCACCCGACGCTCTCTGCCCGGCTCACCGCGCTCCAGTGGACCAGGAACGATGCTGGCGCTCGCGGCGACGCCGCCCTCGCCCTGCTCGACAGCGTGGAATCCGGCGAGCGGACGGCCGTCGAGGCGCTCCTGGTCGACCCTCGATCAACCTTGAAACCCATCGAATGGGTCGACGCCGGGGAAGAGGTTTGGCTGCCGATGTGGCGCGAATCACTCGAGCTGTATTCCGGTCTGTTCGACGATGCGCGACCGGCTCGGCTCGGTGAGTTCATCGCCAATGCCGCGAGGTGGGCGTCCGAAAGTCGCAAGGGGCTGGCGATCTACTCGCCCGCTGCAGAGCGCCGCCACTTCGCGAACGCATGTGGAGCCTGGCTCGCCGTCGAGTTGCACCGGCTGGGATTCGTCATCCTCGCCCTGCCGGGCGCACCGGTTCTCGCCAAGAGAGGCGTGCAGGTGATCGAACCGTTCAACATCGCCACCGACCTCGACAAGGGTGCGATGACGCCGGCAGAGTGGCGTACTCGTTGTGAAGAGCTCCAGCTCTGACGACGTGCTTCTGCGGTGATCGAGCACAACCTGTTTCGTGGAACAATGACGCAGCCAAACTCTGCGCGTGAGGCTCTACCTCGGCTTGCCTCGACGCGAGCCCATATCGACCACTTCGACGATCTCCGCTTTGCGCGGTGGCTTGCGCTCGCCCGCGGCAGCGGGCGACCCGCCGACGCGTTCGACACGCTCCACCCGGTCGACACGCCCAGCATGGCCCGGATCCGAGTCCTCGCGAGCGATTCGAGCCGGTCGTGCCGGGCGCTCGATCCGCTCGGGACGAGGTGCTTCGTCTTCCTCCTCACGCGCGATCCGCTCGACAGGCGCTCGCTTCTTCGGCGTGTCCGCGCGCACGGGAGAAGGCGCAGGAACGGGCGACGGTGACGGCGCGGCGACCGGCTCGGGGGAGCGCTTTCGCGGGGTCTCCGTGGGTCGCGCCGCGAGGTCCGCGCGGATCTCTCGAAGCTCACGCAACACGCTGACGACGTCCTGCGGCCGTTCGGCGCGATCGCGCTCGAGACAACGCATGATGAGGTCCGATAGGCGAGCCGGAATCGCGCTGACGCGTTGGCGAGGCGTCGGATAGGTCGCCGAGATGCTCGCGGGCTCACCGGGATTGCCCGGCAACACACCGGTCAAGAGCTCGTAGAAGGTTGCGCCGAGCGCGAACACGTCGGCGCGGTGATCCGAGTTTCCTTCGCGCTGCTCGGGCGGCATGTAGTTCGGCGTCCCGCCGACGACCGTCCCTCCACCGGAGCTCTTCGAGTTCACGACCTTCGCCAGGCCGAAGTCCATGACCTTGATGCCGTCCTTCGTGCGCATCAGGTTCGCCGGCTTGAGATCGCGGTGAATGATGCTCTTTTGGTGCGCGTACTCCACCGCACCGAGCACCTTTTCCATGAGGTCGACCGCCTCGCCGACCGCGAGCGGCCCGGTGTCGTCGAGGACGCGGTCGAGCGTCGTACCGTCGACGAGCTCCATCGCGATGAACTCGCGATCGCCGAGCGTGCCGACGTCGTACACCGTCACGATCCCCGGATGGGTGAGGGCCGCGGCCGCCCGCGCCTCACGGTGAAAAAGTCGATGCAAGGTGGAGCCCGGCTCGACGTCGTCGGGCAAAAACTTGAGCGCGACGAAGCGGCCGAGGCGCAGGTCGCGCGCGCGGTGAACGATCCCCATACCGCCGCGACCGAGCTCGCCGAGCAGCTCGAAGCGGTCCTCCAGGTTGACGACCGGAGCTGCACGTCCGCCCCTCTGCCCCGAGTCCCCCGAAGGGTGTTTCACCGTGACATTGGTCGCTTTGTCGTCGTCCGCGAGCATCGTCGCCGCGGTCGCAGCCGAGCCCTTCTTGGTATCTCCGCCCGACGCGCCGGTGAGCTCGTCGACGAGCCGCTCGTCGCCGCGTGCACGGGCTCGCGCGAGGCGCGTCTTCGCGACGTTCCCCTCGCCGCCCGCCGCGACGACCATCCGGCGCGCGGACTCGGTATCGCCCGCTTCCTGGTAGAGCGCGGCCGCGAGATCGTATTTCTTCAGCGGCTCTTCGTAGATGCGCGCGGCCTTCTTGTGCTCGCCGGCTTCGTCCCAAGCGCGCGCGGCACGCTCGTGTGCGCCCAGCTTGGTCGCCATCTCGGCCGCGCTCTTCCAGAGCTCGGTCTTGCGCGCAGGATCGGTCTTCTTCGCGAGCGCCGCGTTTTCGAGCATGGTGAGCGCGGAGTCGAGCGCGTCCAGGTCTTCGACCTTTGCAAAGCACTCCGCGGCGCGTTCGTACTCGTCGGCGACCTGGTAGAGCCGGCCGGCGCGCAGGTACTCCTTCACGTGCTGCAGGCATTCGGCCGCAGCGATTTGATCGGCCCTGCCGCCCGACCGCTCGTAGCAATTGCCAGCCTTCAGCAGCTCGCCCGTCTTGCGATAGAGCGGCGCTGCGCGTGCCCACTCCTCGGCGAGCTCGAACTCTTCGGCGGCTTTCTTCTCCTCCCCGAGCCGGAGGAGCACCGCGCCCGCGCGGGCGTGTTCGCCCGCACGCTGGAAGATGCGTGAAGCCTCGACGAGGAGGCCTCGCTTCAATTGCAAGTCACCAGCGAGCCGAAGATCTCCCGCATCGATCGCGGCCCGAACCTGCTCCGCGAGCTCGCGCTCTTCGCGACCCGAGTACCACACGTACACGCGCCGCAGGGCCATCAGGAGGATCACCACGATGATCCCCGCGATGGCATAACGCCCTACGTCGCTCCGGAGAAAGTCCACCGCGGCGAGGGTAGCAAGATCGGCGGTCTTTCGGCTGCCGAAACTCCTTTGTTGCGGCTCTGTGACTTTTGACTAGGTGACGATCGGGAGACCGAGGTGCCGCTCGTACATGCGGTCGCGATGCCGCAGAATCGCCGTGGGCAAATCGCCGAGCTCGTCCCTCATGCTCTCGAAGGCCGCTCGGACGGGCGCCCACATGGGACAGACGCTTTCGGGAAGCGGCGCGAAGACGTTCAGGGAGGCTGCCAAGTACACGTCGAGCGCGGTCGGCTCGTCGCCGAAGAAGTACGTCTTGTCGCCGAGCGCGTCGGCGACGAGCTTCCAGCCTTCGCCCACGCGGGCGCGCGCGAGCGCCAGACGTTCTTTCGAGTAGCCGTAACGCGCACCGAGGTAGCTCGCGATCGGCTCCGGAAAGCCGCGGCTGCCACCGCTCGTGAGACCGGCGTCGACGGTGAGGACACGGCCCGACCACAGCATCCCGCCCTCACCCATGATCTCGTGCGACAACCCGAACATCCGCACGCGGTCACTCGGCGACGACGGAACGAGCGATCGCCCCGTTCCCACGCGCTCCGCGAGCTCGAGAATGTCGGCCCACCCGGTCCGCGCCGGTTCGTCGTCGAACATCGCCGCCGGTGCATTCCTCGATCGGGTCCACTTGCGGACCTCGCCGTCGCCCGGTCCGAGCCGCACCGCGACGAACGGGATCTCCTTCATTCGAAGGATCCCCTTCGCGGCTTCGGACCACGGGCTCGGAAGGTTGGCAGCGACGACGAGCCGCATCCCGGGGGCGGCTCGTGCGGTCTCGAGATCGACGAAACGGATGGGCTCCATGCGCGAGACGCTACTGCGAAGCCTCGCGCCTTGAAATCGTCAGGCAGCGCTCCGTGCGAGAAGGCCGCGAAGCACCGTCTCCGCCGTGGTTTTGCCGCGAACGACGTTGGCCGCGGGCCCCTCCCACGCGACGTGCCGGTCGTCGACGCCCTTCGCCATCTCGCGGAACAGCTCGGCGGTGGCCTCGCTGACGCCGAAGGACGTGAACGTCGGGACGACCTGGTCCTGCGGTATGTAGTGGGGGCTGACGTCGCGGCCGAGGATCGTGGAGAGCGTCCGCGCGATGTCCGCGGGCGACAGATCGACCGGACCCGCGAGCTCGATCGTGCGATGCGCCGCAGCTGGGTCCAGAAGCGCCTCGGCGGCGACGAGCCCGATGTCGTGCGTCGCGACTTGCGCGAAGACCGTCTCGGGGCGCTCGAACGTCGGGAGCACGCCGTCCTTGGCAGCGGGTGCGAGGCCGCTGCCCCAGTTCTCGATGAAGGAAGCGGCGCGGATAAACGTGACCGGGACGCGTTGTGCGCGGAGCTTCTTCTCCGCGTTGTGCAGCGTGCGGATCGGGCCCGTCCCGGTAGGGTGTTGCGCACCGATGGAGGAAAGAAACGCGACGTGCCGGACGCCGCTGCCATCGAGCGCGCGGACCAACGCATCGGTGAAGCGGCCGGTGCGGCCGAACGGATCGGGGTCGGTGACGTCCGGTGGAAGCAGCGTGTAGAGCCCCTCGGCGCCACGAATCGCCGCCGCCAGCGCGGCGGGATCGTCGACCGACGCCGCGACGACCTCGGCGCCGCGCGCGCGTAGCGCCACGGCCTTCTTTTCATCTCTCACGAGCACGCGAACCTGCTTCTTCGCGGCGACGAGCTTCTCGAGCACGACGGACCCGGTATTACCGGTTGCCCCAGCGACGACGTACATGACGACCTCCTTCGATAGGCATCAACGTGCGTCGCGAATCATCATCCGTACAATCGATGTGCAGCATAGCCGACATGCACACTGCTTATGCTTGAACGGCCCGCCAAGCGGTCGTCACCAATCGGCGAGCTCACGACGAAAAACGCGAAAACGCCGTACTTCCTGCACTAGGATGAGCGTTGCCGTGAGCGAGGAACCGAACGCACGTCGGACGATCTTCGCCGGGTTCCGTAGCGCCGCCCTGAAGCTCTGGGGCGACGCGGGGCTCGCGCAAGTCTCAGCGCTTTTGACGCCGGAGGCGCGCACCGCGACCATCGATCCGGTCGTCATCGCCGAAGGTTTCCTGCCCGAGCGATACGTCCTCGAGTGGTACGAAGCCGTGTGGGCCGGTCCGGCCAAACGCGACAGGACTGCCTACAACGAATTTCTCGATCGAATGCTCGATCACGGCTTCGGCAAGGTGCGCAAGGTGCTCCTGGGGATCGCCGATGCCCACACGCTCGCGCGCAAAGCCGCAGAGCTCTGGCGGCACGATCATTCGCACGGCGATCTCGTCGTCCTCCTCGAACAAGAAAACCGGATCGACCTCGGCCTGCGGGATCACCCCTACGTCGACACGCCCCTGGCTCGGGCGTCGATCGCCGAGATCATTCGCTACGTCGTCCACCTCTCACGCGCGAAGGACGTCGAGGTGCAGCACCGACTCGAAGGTACGAGGGAGCTCGTCGTCCAGGTCGACTTTCGATGACGGCGAGCGCGCATGGCTGAGACTCGGCTCGCGGCCATCGATCTGAACCTCCTCGTCGCGCTCGATGCGCTGCTCGTCGAGCGAAACGTCACGCGAGCCGCCGCCCGCATCGGCATCACTCAGCCCGCGATGAGCCACGCGCTGATGCGGCTGCGCAAACTGCTCGGCGATCCGCTCTTCGTTCGCACACCGCGTGAAATGGTGCCGACCGCGCGCGCAGAGAAGCTGGCGATTCCGCTCCGTCGCGCGCTCTCGGACATTCAGGAGGCGCTCCGGTCGGACGCCGCGTTCGACCCCTCGAAGGCCGAGCGCACGTTCACGATGTCCATGGGAGACTTCGCGTCTCTCGTCATCCTGCCCGACTTCGCCGCGCGGCTTCGCGAGGTCGCGCCGAAGGTCGACTTGCGCGTCATCGCGGAGGAGATGCCCTGGTCACGCGCCCTCGACGACGGAACGGCCGATCTCGCGATCGCCGTGAGCGTCCACGGCGCCCCGTCGAACATCCGCACGCGCAAGCTCTTCTCGGAGCGCTTCGTCTGCGTCATGCGCCGCGATCATCCGGCCGCGCGCCGGCCGCTGACGCTCGATCGCTTCGTGAACCTCACGCACGCGTTGATCGCGCCGGGAGGTCGGGCGTGGGGAATCGTCGACGACGCGCTCGCGGAGCGGGGCCTGCGCCGGCGCATCGGGCTCACGATTCCTCACTTTCTCGTCGCTCCGTTCGTGATCGCGAGCTCGGATTTCGTCATCACGCTCCCGGAGCGCGTCGCACGCCGCTTCGCCGCCGCCGTGCCGCTGCGAATCGTCCCGACGCCAATCGCGATCCCCGGCTTCAGCATGCACCTCGCGTGGCACGAACGGCTTCAGCGAGAGCCGGCCTACGTGTGGCTACGGCGAACGCTGGTCGAAGTGGAGGTCTGAGGCGCGGTTCGAACTGCGGTCTCGGACAAACCGCGAAGACGCAAAGGGCAGAAATAGCAACACCGCGCCGTCAACCGCGTCGTGAGATGAGCCGCTCGACTTCGGGCGGAACGAGGCCGTAGACCTCGGCGGCTGCGATGAGCCCCGCGTTGTGCGCGAGGCCGGTGAGGAACGAGTGCGCGTACTGCGTGTTCGTGAGGCCAGAGAGGCGACGAAGCAGGTGAGGCATGCCGTGCTCGATCGCGGTGCGTGCGCCGGCGAGCAGACCGAGGTCGACACAGGCGTCATGGAGCGCGAGGTAGACCGGCGCCTCGTTGAGGAGGCTCGGCGCACCTTGGTCGAGCAGCGACGCAGCTTCGGACGCGAGCTCGCGCGCGTGCTCCGCGTCGCCGAGTCTGCGCTCCGCTTCGGACCAGAAGCCGAGGCTCACCGGGAGAATGTCGAGGTTGCCGGTCGTGCGGTACGCCTGCGCGACGCGCTCGAGCAGGCCGCGAGCGCGCGCGAGGTTCGAGCTGTCGCCGCGCAAGAGCTCGACACCGCGATAGAAGAGCACGCCGAGCGTGGCTCGATCTTGAATGACGTACGCGCCGGCAGCGGCTTCATCGGCTTGGGCGCGCGGCTCGGCGAGCGCCTGCGAGACGCGCTGATCCGCACCGAACGTCGAGGCCCAGCCGAGCAAGTTCATCTGGCCATGGCGCACCGCTCCGAGGCTGCCGATCGCATGGGCGCGCTCGAGGCCCGTCTCGATCTCGACGAGGGCCTCGTTCTTCGCGCCGATGGTCGTGAGCGCAAACCCGAGGTTCATCGTGAGGATCGCTTCGCGCTCTTTGAGGCCTGCGGTGCGCGCGGCGCGGGCGGCGTTCCTTCGCGCCTCGAGCGCCGCGGCCAGCTCGCCGCGGGTCTGGTGAACGACGGCGAGCGTCTGCCACGCGTCGACGGCAGCCCACACGATGCCGTTCGTCTCGGAGAGGGTGAGCATGGCCGCCGACTCTTTCTCGGCGGCGGCGAGGTCGCCGGCGAAGGCGAGCCGCTGCGCGAGCGTCGCCGAGCAACGCGCCGCCTCGTCGAGGAGACCGAGCTCACGTGCACGATCACGGACGCGCCGGAGCCGCGCCTCGATGTCGATGCCCTGCGCACGCGCGTCGTCGTAACGGGCGGCCGCGCCTTCGGTGCGCAGCTCGCTCGCCTCGTCGAAGACGTTCTCCCGCATCGATTGGATGGCGGTGTCGCGCTCCGCGCCGCGCGCATCGAGACGCGACTGCGCTTCCTCGAGAAGGATCGCCCGGGCGAACGCCGTGGGTTTGTCGTCCGCGAAGGCGAGCGCGCGTTCGCTCATCGCGGCGGCGTCGGCGAGAGAGTTCGTGGCGAGGGCGCGGCGCGCCGCAAGCTCCCAGTGTTTGGCGGCGACGTCGTGCATGCGGCCGAGGTCGTAGTGATGCGCCACGGTCGCGGCGTCTTCACCGACGCTCTCGAGCCACTCGGCGGCGCGCCCGTGGAGGTGCCGCTTCATGTCGTCGCCGAGCATCTGGTAGGCGACGTCGCGGATGAGGGCGTGTTTGAAGAGGTACTCTTTGGTGCCGGAAAAGCGCGTCTTGGCGCTCTCGACGAGCAGATCCGCGGCGACCATCTTTCCGAGGAGCACCTCGGGCGGCAAGAGGTGCAAGCCGCTCATCGACGGGTCGTAGAGCGACGCGAGGCCCTGGTCCCAACCGGCGAGGCCGAAGATCGTGAAGCGCGCCGCCGCGTCGCGCACGACGTCGTCGAGGGCGTCGAGGCTCACTTGGATCGCGGCCTCGATCGTCGGCGCGTTCGACAAGCCCTTGCCTTGTGCGACGAGCCTCGCGAGCTCTTCGGCGAAGAGCGGTGACCCGGCCGCCTGCGCCGCCACCTGATCGAGTTGGGCGTCGGTCGCGCGCGCGCCGATGAGGCTCCGCGCGATCTCGCGCACCGCACGCTTCGCCATCGGCTTGAGCTCGATGCGCACGTGATCACGCGTGCCGAAGCGCTGCGGATGGTTGCGCCAGAACGCAGGACGCACGAAAAGCAGCGTGAAGAGGCGCCGACCCTGAGCTCGTCCGATCAAATGGTCGACCCAGGCGACGGACTCCGGGTCCGCCCATTGCGCGTCTTCGACGACGAGCGCACACGGCTCTCGATTCGCAGCCTCGAGCACGAGCTCGGTCATCGCGACATAAAGCGCGTCGCGCGCGGCGCGAGGCTCGACGCCTTCGGGGAACGGTTGGTTCGAGAGCAAGCGCGCGAGCAGCGTGAGCTCGAGGTCGCCGCGCCGTGCGCCCGCCCCCTGGCCGCCCGCGAAAAATGCGTCGATCGCGCGCTCGGCCTGCTCGACCGTCGAGCCTTTCGACAGCATGAGCAGCGATCGCAGCGCGTCGCTCGCGGTGCCGAGGGCTTGCGCCTTCCCGTACGACTCGCAGCGGACGAGCATCACGCGCGGTGGCTCGGACTGGCGCTCGAGGCGCGCGATGAGCTCTTGTCCGAGCCGGGTCTTGCCGATGCCGGGGGGCCCGGACGTCGACACGACGATGGGCGTTCGATCGTCGGTGCAGCGCTCGTACGCGTTGAGCGCGGTGAGCAGCTCCGCCTCGCGTCCGACGAAGCTCGAGCTCTCCGAATCCGGCCGGCGTTTCGTCGTCATCGCGACGACGCCGCTCTGTCCGAGGCTCGGCACGTCGAACTCCGCGCGGCCGCGCGCGAGCTCGTTCGTCGTGAGGTCGAAGTTCACGCGGCCGTCCTTCGCCTCGCGCGCGAGCTTCGCCGCGCGATCGACGATCTCCCCGCTCGAACGCGTGAGATCCACGCGCGTTCGGCCCGTCGCGATACCGACCTTCGCCCCCGCACCGGCGAGCTCGTTCGCGATCTCGATCGCGCGCGTCGCTTCGTCGCCGTGCGCACGCCGAGCACCGAGGTGAGCGACGATCGAGTCGGCGCCGAGCGGCAGGGCATCGGCGCCGATCTGCCGCGCCCGATCGAGCAGGCGCTGGCGCTCGTCGCCGGTCGCGACACCGAGCGCCACGAGCGTCGTGACGAGGCGCGTGCCGACGCGTGCGCGCGTATCCGCCTCTCGCAACGTGAGCCGGCCGACGCGCAACGTCGCCTCGTCTCGGAGGAGCTCCGCAATCGACCGCGCGATGTCCGACGCAGCCCGCGGACGCAGGCGCGGATCGATCTGCAGCATGTTCGACACGAGCTCGTCGAGACGCTCGGGCACGTCGATCAGCAGCTCCGAAAGGCGAGGCGCAGGATCCGTCACGCGCCGTGCGAGCGTCGCGATCGACGTCGGCCCGGCGTGCGGCGGTCTGCCCGCGCACAGCTCGAAGAGCGTCGCGCCCAAGGAGTAGAGATCGCTCCGCGAGTCGGGTGCTGCGTCGCCCTGCGCTTGCTCCGGCGCCATGTAGGCGGGCGTCCCGACGATCGCACCGGCGCCGGCGAGCATCGTGTCGCCGGCCGCGGCAACACCGAAGTCGAGGAGCTTCGCGAGCACGGTCGCGCCCATCGGCGCCGATGGAAGCCCGTCGTCGACAGGTCCGCCGCGCAACGTCGAGTAGCCGCTTCGATCCTCGTCGAGCACGGTCGCGCCGTAGGTGAGAAAGACGTTCGACGGCTTCACGTCGCGGTGGACGATGCCCGCGTCGTGCGCGCAGGAGAGAGCCTCCGCGACCTGCCGCGTGATCTCGAGGACCTCGGGCAGCGCCGGCGACGCCCGCTTCTGTCGAACGGCGAGGTCTTCGCCCTCCAGCCATTCCATCGCGACGAACGACGACCCCGGCGCAAAACGCCTGCCTTGCGCGTCGGCGTAGGCTTGGTCGATGGTTCCGTAAGAAAGGACGCGGACGATGCTCGGGTGCGAGAGCGCCGAGAGCACCTCGCCTTCGCGAAGGAAGCGCTCCTGATCCGACGGGTCCTCGGAGGGCTCGATGATCTTGAGGGCGCTCGCCTCACCCGTGGAGCGGTCGATCGCGCGGAAGACGACACCGGCCGCGCCGCGCCCTACTTCCCGCAGGATCTCGAAGCGCTCGGCAAGGAGCTGTCTCTCGAGCGCAGTCATCTTCGTTTCTTTCGCGTCCCGGAGACGCCTAGGTAGAGCCTTGTCGGGTGCACTTCGCGATGCTCCGCACGCGGCACCCACACCTGTGCGAGCCCTTGATACTTCTTGATGCGAGGGTAGAAGATCGGGGACAAAGGCGGTAGCGTCTCGTCGTCTCGGACATGCTCGTTCGCGTCGCGCTCCACCAAACGCGCCTGAGGACACCGGGTCTCGGGCTGGACGCGAAGGGCGTGGCGCTGGGATCGAAGGGCGTCGTACTTCTTCCGTCGCTCGATCGCCTCGTCGCGTTCCTCGCGCTGTTCACAAGGCAGTCCTCGCTCGAGGACATCTTGCGAAGCATGAAGGTCGAGATCGTGAAGAGCAAGCTCGGCGCCCGCGAGGTCGTCATCTCGCTCGCCGCCGAGGGCAGCGATCGGATGGACAAGGTCGCCGAGATCGCGAGGCTCGCGGGCGGGTTCACGTTCACGGGGACGACGCGGCACTTCGTTCAATACCGAGACGGTGGCGCCCCCTTCGGATACGACGTCGCAGAGCTGCTCGCGCAGGATGCGTCGTACGCGCTCTACCACACGTCGTTTTCACAGGTGTACACGGTCGACCGGCCGATCGAGGTGCGCTCGCTCCTGTTGCGCCTCGAGCCGCAGCTCGACCCGAGCACGGCCGACGAGCCCGGGCCGAAATGGATCTGCGCCGAAAAAGGGCTCGGCCCCGCGCTGATTTCGTACTTCGTCCGGTCCAACGTCGACGCCGACGTGGGCCTCGCCGAGTGGGCGGCGGAGTCGAGCTTCGACGAGGGCCCCGTGCAGCGGTACCTGTTCCGCGTCGAGCAGATCCCGGATCGAATGCGGCCGCTTCTCACCTCGACGCCGGGCATCGCGGTGTTTCAGCCGGTTACCGAGGGCGTCGGCGTGCAGCTCGGATTTCGCCACCCCGTGAATCTGCGTGCGTGCCCGGTGTTCGCGCGCGACGGCCTCGTCCTCTTTCGAGGTGGTGACGAGCCGCTCGAGATCCCGACGCTGCCTGCGCTCGGGCCGGTCACCGCATTCGCGCGCGTCGAGCTTCGAGAAGACGTCTCGACCGCGCGCACCCAGGCGACGACCGTCTCGAGGCCCGCGAACATCCAGCTCACGCTGCGCATGGTCCCGACGACGGATCCTTGGCGCGGCGTGACGGCGTCGTGGGTGCGGCCCGACGAGATGCGACTCTTGCGACGAATGGCCTACCTGCTCGGCGCCGAGACGCTGCGGCGCGCGACCGTCGCGTTCACCGAGCACGGCGCCTTCGTTCGCTTGACGAGCGGCGTCGAAGCGATCCCCGTCGGTGAGTTCTTCCGCGAGGTTCATCCCGGGCTGTTCGTGCCTGCCGGCTACGATCCGCTTCCTGCCGTGTCGCCCGACGTGCTCCACAAGAGCATCGGCGCGCCACAAAACGTCGTTCTCTTCGTGGGCCGTGACGCACGCGTCATCGGTATCGACGGTGCGGCGTTCGTCTCGCTGGAGTCGGCGCTCCTCGAGGCGCAGGACTGGGCTCTTCTTCCTGCGGGCGCCATCGAGCCTGCGCTCGCGACCGAGGTCCCGCGTCTGGTCCTCGAGTCTCCCGGCTTTCGGCCGATGCGCGACATCGGGCCGGGCGGCGGCGACGAAGGCGGCTGAAAGGGGAAAGCCGCGATGGCGAGGGACCTTTCGCTACGTCTCGAAGAGCTCGCACACGGCCTCGTCGGTCCGCTCATCCTCGGCGGGACCGCACATTTGGTGGCGCCGCTCGGTCCGGAGCTCGCGTTCGAGCTCGGCGTCGGCCGGCGGATCTCCGACGACGATCTCCGCAGCCGCATCGATCTCGCTCGCGTTCGCCAGGCACGAGCGATCGCGCCGATCGACACGCTGCCGGACATTTCACCCGGCGAGTGGGCGCTGATCGCGGCGCTCAACGATCTGCTGCAGGCGACCAACCACGAGCTGTCGAGCCCGTTCACGCGGGGACGTCACATCACGCTCCTCGACACGACCGAGCGACTGCTCGCGGCGATCGAGGGCCCGCGCACGACGATCGAAGCCATCGTTCGACACGCGACGTTCGCGCGGATCTTCGAGCTCGAGCGCACCGACACCCTCGTCAGCGCGTGGGCCGGAACGATCGACTATCGCGGCCAAGAGCCCGAAAAATCGATGACCTTTTGGCCCGGCCTCCGCCGCGTTCGCGTCGACCCGCGCAAGGTTCCCATCCAAGCAATGGCCGACGGTTTCGACGCGCTGCCGACCGCTCGCTACGTGCAGCTGCTGACCGAGCTGGTGTCGCGCTCGCCCCTCACCGACTTCGCGACGATCGAGCGCACGAGCCCGCCGTTTGCCTGGACGCGCGCGACGCTCGAGCTCGTGTCGTATCCGACAGGACGAACCCTCGCGTCGCGCGCGCTCTCGAAGCTCCACAGCCAGCAGGTGCTGACCGTGCTTCAAGCAGCGACGCGTGCCTTGCCCCCGAGCGGTCCGGCGCGGCCGATAGCCGAGTCGTTCTCGAAAGAGATCGTCGAGCGCGCCACGGCTACGCGGGCCTGACGCGCGGCTCGCTCAACTCGATCGAGCGAGGTCGACGGCCTAGGGCTAAGCTGAGAGGCCATATGCTTGAACGTGCAGCTTTGCTTGTGACGGTTGTCGCCCTTGGATGTGGTTCGTCGACGTCGAGTGGTGGCGGCGACACTGGCGGTGGTGGGACGGACTCCGTCGGTGGAGCGGGAGGTGGCGGAGCCCCCGTGTCCGAAGGTGGAATGGGAGGCTCGATGGGGCCCGCGGATCCGGAAGCTTGTGCGGAGCAAACCTCGGAGGCGGCCTGCTTGGAGCTCGGTTGCTTGTACGTCGACGCAAACCTCTTCGAAGAGTTGGTTTGCACCGAGGGCGTTGCAACCAAGACGTGCGTCTGGACGGACACGAGCGCCGGCTTTCAATCACCGTCGGCTTGGCGACGCGACACCGCCGACGGTCGCCTCGTCCTCACCTTGGCCGTGATCCCCTCCGTACAGCCCGTGGGCTACGAAATGTGCGCCGAGAGCTACGACTACCCGAACGTTCCCTGTGAATGTGTCGAACCGTGAGACTCGCGTTCAGTCGACCCAATAGACGCCCGCAGGCTGCGTGAACCGTTCGCGGTTCGGAACCGTTCGGTGAAACTCTCGGAGCGTCACCGTTCGATGGTCCGGGTGGCGAACGTCACCGCGAACATAGATGCGGACCTCCGAGCCCTCGGTGGTCACGACGACCTCGTCGGCGACGTGCGGCCGTCCCGCGCGGTTCAAGCGTGCTGCCTGCGCGATGCCGATGTCGCGCTGCACCTTGCGAGCACGCAGCGCCACTTCGATCGCCGCGCGGTCGCGGGCGCTCGCCGGCATGAAGAACCACTCGCCCTGACGGATGATCTGGCTTCCTCGCACGTGGAGCGACGGGGGCACCTCCGGCGCACGAAGCGCGTCGCGCGCGCCATGCACGCTCGAGACCCCGTAGGGAAGTTGCGCGATGAAGTAGTGCTGCTCGTCCATCCCGCAGAGGAAATGGCGCTTCTCGGGCTCCGTGAACTGCTCGATGGTGCGCGACGTCTTCGTCTCGCCGACCACGCGCACGCCCTTCGGCACAGGCTGCGCGCGAGAGATCGTCGTGGTGAATGCGCGACGAGATTCCTGCACGAAGAGGACGAGCTGCCGGCGCGGCGCATCGACGCCGAGGACCTCAATGCGGTTGTCGTCCGCCCCCGGGAAGAGCTGAAAGCGCTCACTGGAGCGACGCGGCGGTCGCGCGATGTCGATCTGCACGATCTGCTCGAGGCCGCGCTGCCACCGGCTCTGCGAGAGCGGCTCGCGCAGAAGCTCGAGATCCAGACGCGCCTCGCTGAAGCGACGGGGGAGAGAACGAACGGCATCCATAGCGCGACCAACGACGCCGCCTCGCTCGCAGACTGACAGCCATCGCGACGTTCTCGCCCGCGTGTTCTCAGGGCTTTGGTGCGCAGCCCAGGTACTTCCCTCCCCCGCATGCGCACACGCAGCCCTTCGGGCAGCCGTAGTCGCAAGGGCAGAGGCACTTCTCGGACTTCACGACGCAGGCGGGGTTCGCTTTACACGCGCAGTAGTCGAGGCCCGCACATGCGCTCGCACCTTGCCCCGTCCTCGGAGCAGCCGATGTTGCGAGGGCGTGGAAACTCGCGGAGGGCGCGGAGCCGTGCACGGTGCCCGACTGCGCGTCGTTCGGGACGCCGACGATGGAGCTCATCGCAGATGCGGTCGAATCGGCCGCGCCCGGATCGCTGGTCGCCGACGCGCCGGTCGCGACCGAGGCCGTCGTCGCCTCGCTGGCGATCGCCGTCGACGTGCTGGTCGACACCGTGTCGCGACCCGCAGGCGGAGCTTGGTCACACGCGGAGACGAGCACGAGCAACGAGGCGGTCGCGGTCAGGAGCGTTCGCACGGATGTCCTCGCCGCGATGGTAGGCGAAGGGTCAGAGGAGGCGATAGCTCGCCGAGACGGGAACCGGTTCTTGACAAGTTTATCCAGAACACTAGGTTTACGTCGTGGCCAGGCCCAAAGAGTTCGATCGCGACGAAGCGCTCAAAGCGGCGATGAACCTCTTTTGGGAAAAAGGGTACGAAGCGACGACCACCGACGATCTCCGCCACGCGATGTCGATCGGTCGACAGAGCCTCTACGACACGTTCGGCAACAAGCATCGCCTCTTCCTCGAGGCCCTCGCGCTCTACTCGACGGAGAGCGGCGCGACGTTCGGCTCCACGCTGGAAGAGACGCCGTCGGCGCTGGCCGGCATCAAGCGGATCTTGATGGCCGTGCCCGCGCAGACGCCGGCCGCGCGGGCGCGCGGCTGCATGTTCGTCAACACCGCCTCCGAGATGTCGGGGAAGGACGACGAGATCGATTGCGTCGTCCACGCGACCACGACCCGCGGAGAAGAGCAGTTCGAGCGCGCCGTCCGACGCGCTCAGGCAGCCGGGGAGATCCGCGAGGACGTCGACGCACGCGCAGCGGGCAGGTTTCTCTTCTCGACGCTGCAAGGCCTTCGATTGACGGCCAAGGCGGGCGCGTCACCGGCCACGCTCCGCGACATCGCCACCATGGCGCTCCACGCGATCGGCTGCGTTTGAAGCAAAGACCTGCCGGGCGCAAAAGCGCCCGGTTTTTTGGCGGTCCATTCTGGACAATCGCGTCCATAACGAGGAAAGACACATGGGAAAGCTGCAGAATCGAATTGCGTTGGTCACCGGCGGAACGACCGGCATCGGTCTGGCGACCGCGAAGCTCTTCGCGGAGGAGGGCGCCAAGGTCACCGTGACCGGTACCAATCCGAGGACGCTCGAAGCGGCACGCAGCGAGCTCCGAGGGATCGCGCGCGTCGTCGCATCCGATGCGGGCTCGGAGGCGGACATCGCGAGCCTCGCCGACTCCTTCGCGCGCGACGGCACCGGGCTCGACGTGCTGTTCCTCAATGCAGGCATCGTCAAGACGGCACCCATCGCGCAATTGGACGAGGCGGCGTTCGACGAGAGCTTCCGCATCAACGTCAAAGGACCGCTCCTCGCCATCAAACACTTCTCACCGCTGATGCGCCCCGGCGGCAGCATCGTGCTGACCGGCTCGATCGTCGGTCAAACCGGCATCGTCGGCGGGAGCGTGTACTCCGCGACCAAGGCAGCCATTCGATCGCTGGGCCGCACCGCCGCAGCGGAGCTCGCGGAAGCAAAGATCCGCGTGAACGTCGTGAGTCCCGGCCCGACCGACTCCGGCGTGATCGAGAAGGGGGCGACGGCCGAGCAGTCCGAAGCGACGAAACGCGCGCTCATCGAGCGCAGCCCCCAGCGCCGCCTAGGCACCTCCGAAGAGGTCGCGCGCGCCGTGCTGTTCCTCGCGTCCGACGACGCGTCGTTCATCACCGGGGCCGAGCTCATGGTCGACGGCGGCTGGACTGGTGTTCGCTGAGGTGGGCGACGGGGATCGTGGTACGTTCGCACGTGATGCGATCCCTGAAGCTCGAGAGGATCCTCCTCGCATTCGCATTGGGGCTCGCATGTCGCACGCCGCCGGAGCACGACGAGCCGATCGGTCAGGAGCCCATTCCGGAGCCGCCAATCCCGCCTGCGGCCGTCGAGCCCGCGCCGACCATCGACGGCTCCTTCGATGACTGGTCGGAGATCGCGGCGATCGCCGCCGACGCGCAAGACGACGCGGTCGGCTCCTTCGATGTCACGAGGATCCAAGCGACGGCGCGCGGCTCGGAGCTCTTCGTACGCCTCGACACATCGACGATTTTGAACCTCTACAGCGGCCCGTCCGAAGACGGCACGTTGGTGCTCGGCGTGCGAGTCGAGGACGGGCGCGAGCTGCGCGTCGACTTGCGCGCCAGGCACGTCGAGCTGTCCGGCGGAAGCGCCCTGCCCTGGTCGGCGCTCCACTTCGTCGCCTCGCCGAATCACGCGAGCAACGACTTCGAGATGCGACTCGATCTCTCCGCTCTCGACGTGGCGGAGGGCCAACGAATCGCCGTGTGGCTCGAGGGCTCGGACACCGTCTCCCAGGCAGAGATCGTGGCCGGAGCGCCGCCTCCGGCTGCGCCCGAGCTCGACGTGAGCAGCTCGGATTCCGCGGTGCGCGTCGCGAGCCTGAATACACACTTGGAGGGCCTCGCCGATCCATATCGCGCGCCGAAGATCCGAAGACTCCTCCGCGCAGCGGAGGCCGACGTCTATTCCCTGCAGGAGCTCGGAACGATGCCGGACGACGCGATCGCCGACGCCTTGAACTCCGCCCATGTCGACGGCAGCGACGCACCGTGGAACGTCTACGGCGTCTCTTATGGGCAATACGTAAAAAGCGCGGTCGCGAGCCGCCATCCGCTGGTGCCGATTCACACGACGTTGGCACGTTTTGCCGGAGCCATCGTGCTCTTCGACGGCGGGCCGGTCGCCGTCTTCAGCGTCCACTTCAAATGTTGTGGCTACTACGGAAGCCCCGAGGACGAGACGCGCCTGTGGGAAGCGGATCTACTGCGCAGGACGATTCAATCGCTGCGAGAGGGTAATCTCGGCACGGCATATGACGAATACGCCGCCGCCCCTGTCGTCGTCATGGGGGACTTCAACGACGTCGGCTCGCCTCAACTGCAAACGCTCTTCACGGCCTACCCGCTCGAGCTGTCTCGCGGCGCGCCCCTTCATCTGGCGGGGCGGGACTCGTTCACCTGGCGTGACGACTCGGGCTTTCCGCCGGCGATTCTCGACCTCACGCTCTACGACGGTCTCGCGATGTCGCGCGCATTCGTCCTCGATTCTGCGCTCCTCGATGCCGATGCCCTCGAGGAGCTGGACCTGTCGACGAGCGACAGCGAAGGCAGCGATCATTTGTTGGTCGTTGCTGATTTCGACCGAGCGGATTGATCGCGAAACAGCAGAACGAGCTCAGTACGGTGCGGAGGCCGAGTCCTGATAGAAGTGGGCTCCCACCATGCACAAGGCTCGAATCTGCGTTTCCGGGCTTGCTCTGCTCTCGGCATGCGCTGGGCCACCGGACCCTGCACGACCGGCGGTCCCGTCGATGCGTCGAACGCAGGATGCTGCGGCGGAGCCATCAGGCGCTGTACTCGGAAGGGTATTCGACCACGCGGGGAACGCCGTCCCCGGAGCGACGGTCGCCGTCATGCGCGTCGAGGAATCCGATGAAACCGTATTCGCGGTCACGACGACGGGACCGGACGGCCAATTCCGCTTTGCGACGCTCCCACCCTCGTCTTTTGCCATCACGGCCACACATCCCGAGCTCGGGCATGCTTTCGAGGCGCTCGCCGCGCCGCTCACGGGTCGCACCCTCGACCTCTCGCTGACACCGGGCACGCGCATCGCGAGCGGTACGCTCGTCGACGAGCAGGGCACTCCCGTCGCCGGCGGCCGTGTCGACATGACCCTCGCCAACCAGGTGTTCGGTGACACCTTCATAACGCGCACGGATAGCGCCGGCCATTTCGTGCTGTCGCTCGCGGAAGGCGGCTATAGCGTCTTTGCACGCATCGAGGACGAGCCGGTCGCTGGCTTTCGTTTTCAGCTCACAGAAAATGCCGATCTGAAGCTGCGCGCCTTCCGAGCCGAGCCGTCGACGGACCCGCCCACGAAAGCGGAGCTCGAATTCGTGCAGACGCGGCGTGCTGGTTGTCCGGCCGTCGCCGCCCGCGATCCGTTTTCGAAGGAGCTGCTCGACGGCGTCTCGGTCGTGGGGCTCGGGGAGCAGACGCACGGCTCCCAAGAGGGAAACGCAGCACGGTTCGCGCTCGCGCGTTTGCTGATACAGCGGCATGATTTCACGGTCGTCGCGCTCGAGGCGGGGTATGCGGAGACGCTGGCGCTCGACGCGTGGGTCGCAGGGGGACCGGGGGACGCTGCCGGCGTCATCGGCGGGCTGATGCAGTGGATTTGGAACAGCGCCGAGACCGACGCGTTCATCCGCTGGGTACGAGCGGAGAATCGGCATCGGCCGGCCGCTCGCCGAATCCGGATCGTCGGCCTGGACGTACAGTCGTACGACGGCATCAAGGCGGAGCTCGTGAAGCGCCTCGAACGCGCCGGAACGCCCGAGGCGCGTTCGATCATCGCGAACCTGACAAAAGCGAAGTCTTGTACCGAAGCCGGCGTCGCACAGATCGCAAACCAGAAGAGCGTGCTCTCGAGCGATCGAGTCGGGCAATCACTCTTCGAGCACCTCGCGCAGTGCGCGGCGCAAGATTCGTCGGGTGAGCTCGGAGACGCGGCCCGCGACGCCGCGCTCGCGGCCAACACCCTCGAGATCGTCGAGACGGCGGGCTCGCCCAACGTCGTGGTGATTGCCCATAACGGGCACGTCGCGCGCGAGCGAGTCGGCGGCATTCAGCACCCGCCGATGGGCGAGCTTCTAGCGAAGAGGCTCGGGCGACGTTATCTCGCCACGGGTTTCTTGCTCGGTAACGGGAAGTTCAGGGGTCAGGAGTTGGATCCCAAAACCGGGCAGTCTCCCGACTTGCGGGAGTTGTCCCTGGACGACATCGCTCCCGGCAGCCTGGAAGATGTCCTGTCGCAGGTGACGCCTAGTGAGGAGTGCGGGTTCTACTTGCTTCCGCTCCGCGACGGGTCGGAGACGGGGACGTCCAACTGGCCTGGACCGCTTCGCCGAATGCGCTTCATCGGCGCCTCCTACGCACCCGCGTACGCATCGCATTATTGGCACCCGGTCGTTGCCGCGCGCGCATTCGATGCCATTACGTTCGTTCCGCACACGACCACGCTCGCCCGGCCCCGTCGGTGACGAGCAGCATGCACTACCGTGCCGGTGCTCGATCCCCCGCGCGGCGCTGGCTCCGATAACGCGCTGGTGGGAGCTCGAACTCGCGCTTGAACGCGCGGTTGAAGGCGGCCTCCGATTCGTACCCGGCATTCAGCGCAACCTGGAGCACGGTGTCGTCGGTCGTCTCGAGCAATCGAGCGCCGAGCTGCATGCGGCAGTGCGAGACATAGGTGAGCGGGGTCTCGCCGAGCAGCCGGGTGAACCGCTCCGCAAATACGGTGCGCGACACGCCCGCTTGTTGGGCCAGCGCCGCGACCGTCCAGGCGCGGGCAGGCTCGCGGTGGATCGCCCCGAGCGCACGGCCGACGGCCGAATCGCGCGCCGCCGCGAGCCATCCTTTCCGCTGCCGCGGAAGCTCGGCCATGTATCGGCGCAGCGTCTCGATGAACAACGCCTCGGCAAGTGTCGCGAGCAGCGCGCTTCGTCCGGCGAGGGCAGGCTCACGCTCGGACGCGAGGTGGCGAATCGTGTTTTCGATCCACGCGCCCGATGCGTCGCCGCGAATGTTCACTTTGAACAAGGGCGGTAGCCCCGCGAGAAACAGCCGTTGGGCTTGGCGATCACAGCCGATATAGCCGCAAATGAATTTCGTCATTCGGCCGCCGCCTCCACCACGCTCCGAAACGACCCCTCCCTCGAGGATCTTCGGCAACAGCGCGGAGGAGTCGACGAGCTCCGTCACGCGCCCGTTCCAGAGCTCATGAGCGTCTCCGCGGGGAAGGACGGCGATGTCGCCCGCCTCGAGAGCGACGGCGCCCTGCCCAGGAATCCGCGCGGTCGCTTCGCCTTCGACGAGGAGGTGGAACAGGATCAACTGCTCCGCCGAGGGCGCCAGGAGATGGGCGCCTGCGCTGGACGGCGGCGAGGCGAACCCCCACGGCGCGCTGAGCTCGGCGTCGAGAAAGATGGCCCCGCTCAGGCGCACGCTACGCAAGGCTGCAGAAAGAGGATCGGGCTCGCTCATGAGCTGCAAAGAAATCCGGACGCCGAATCAGATCGTCCAAACACGCATGCCCCATGTTTGGAGAACCCAACACATGGAGGACCATCATGACGGAAGCAAGTCGTTTCACGTTCACTGACCCCGCACACAGCAACGCCACGGCAGAGGTCGTCCGGCGCTTCATCGCTGCGTTCCAGAACAAGGACGCGGCCGCGATACCCGACCTCGTCGCTCCGGATTGCGTCATGGAAGCGATGCAACCGGCACCCGACGGGCTGCGTGTGGAAGGCTACGAGGCCAATGTCGCCTTCTGGCAGGCGATGGTCGCCGACCCAAACGGAACCTTCGAGGTCGAGGACGTGGTCATTTCCGGCGATCGGGCGATCAACACCTGGCGCTACCACTTCGGCGGAAGTGAAGCGGGCTCGGTGCGCGGGGTGACGCTGATCCGCGTTCGCGACGGGCGTATCGCGGAAGCGCTGGGGTACGCCAAGACGCCGGCGGTCGCCGACCTGGGCCAGGCGAACCTGGCGACATCCGAGGTCATCCGACGATTCAACGAGGTGTTTCAGCAGCACGATCCGTCTGCGCTCCCAGAGCTGATTGCCCCGGACTGCATCATCGAAAACTCCAATCCTGCTCCCAACGGTTCACGCCATGTCGGCCGCGACGCGTGCGTGGAGCTATGGCGGCGGATCGCGACGACGCCTGGAACCCACTTCGACATCGAAGATGTCGTGGTCACTGGCGACAGGGCGACGATTCAGTGGCGGTTCTGGTGGGGTGAAGGCGAAAGCAATTCGGTGCGAGGGGTGAATCTGATGCGCGTGCGGAACGGCCAGATCGTAGAGGCGCTCGGTTACGTCAAGGGCGCCTGAGCGCCGGGAGCATCATGGGAGAGTCCGATGAGTGAGCACAAAGTCATCATCGCTGGATGGTCCACCGTCGAACCCCAAAAAAGAGAGGCGGTCATCGAGAGCTTCAAAGATTTGGTGCTTCGCGCCCGAAGCGCCCCCGGGTGCCTGGATTTTGCAATCACCGCCGACCCCGTCGATCCGGGGCGGGTCAACATCTTCGAGCTTTGGCAATCAGCGAAGGACTGGAAGGCGTGGCGGGCCGTTTGCAAACCGCTAAAACGAATTGCAAAAACCATCCAAATGGAGGTGCAGAAGCATATCGTCCAAAAATCGGAGCCGCCGCTCTAACCCGGCCGTCACTCTCCCGGATCAGTTCATACCAGCGCGTAGGAAGATTGGCGCGCCAGCCGTTCCGGTCTGTTCGTCCAATGCGGAATTGTCGAACTTGCCCTTTTCGAACCAAGCTCTTCGGGTGACCACAGCAAAACAAGAGAGCGGCACGATCTCCCGTCGCAAGAGGATCCTCCTCGAATTCTATCGCCTTTTTTACAACGAAAAGAGCTTCGAGGAGGGCGCGCGCCTCCTATCGGCCGGCTTCGTCAATCACCATCCCGGCGCAGACGGCATCGGACCGGCGGGAATGGTGCGCGACTTCAGCGCCGCGGCACGGCACATGCCGGGATTCCATATCGAAGCAAGGCGCCTTTGCGAAGAAGGCGACTACGTGTGGGCCCACTCCATCATTACGGGGCTGCCAAACGGAGCCCGCGTCGCGACCGTCGACATTTGGCGGTTCGAGGGCGACTGCATCGCCGAACATTGGGATGTAGGCCAGCGCCTCGACCCGTCGGTGGATGCAAGCGCGGTTTTGTAGATGCGAAGGGTGCCCCCCGCGAGCGAGGCGCGGTGCGCGGTTCATCCATAGGGCGCGAGCACTGTCTGAGCGTAGACGAGGCTCGCGCAGCGAGCCGAGTCGAGAGCGAGTTGCGCAGCGCCCGGAGGATGAACCTCGCGCCGTGCCGAGCCCTACGCGGATCGCTCGCTCGGCGGGACGGACGTCACGCCGCGCTTGCGCAGCGCCTTCTCGAGCTTCGTCTTGATCTTGTCGTGCAGCCTCGAGACCGTGCGCTTCACCACCGACAGCTCCTCGGCGATCGTGTCGAGCGTCGCGTTGTCCGCGTAGAACCGGCGGACGAAGTAGCGCTCGTTGTCGTCGAGCTCGGCCATCGCGAGGCCGAGCATCTTCTCGGCGTGCGCACGTTCCATCCGGGCGGAGACCTGTCGCTCGACGTCCGCGTTGGAATCGGCGGCGGTCTTGAGCGCGGCGATGAGCATGCCAGCGGCTTGCTTGCGCGCCCAGGCCACGGCTCGGGCCCGCGCGGCCTCGGGGGTATCCGTCAGGGCTTCGTCCAGATCGAGGTCCGCGGGAGGAGCGAAGTTCTGCGGGTCGGCCTGGAACGCGCGCTTCACGGCGACGTGGAGCCTGCCGGCGCGCTCGGTCGGGACGTCGCTGATCATGGCGCCCCAGACGCGTTTGTACGCGAACACCTCGAACGAGTTGGAGCGTGACTCGTCGAAGTTGCGGACGGCATCCACGAGCGCGACCCGGCCCTGCGAGATGAACTCGTCGAGCGGGATCTCGGGGAACCGCCTCTTCGCGCGTCGCGCGAGGTGGTCGACCGTGGGCAACGCCGACTCGACGAGCTTTTGCTGCGCCTGGGACAGTCTCATGCTCTGGAAATTCTTACCGTTTCTTGTCGGTGCCGGTGGCGCCCTCGTCCTCGGTGCGCGCGGCCTCGTCGCCGATCTCCGCGCTGCGGTCGACGACGGGGTCCGGCTTCATCTGACGGAGCAGGCGTCGCCCTGCCCCGCTCGCCGCGAGCGTGTCACCGAGCTGCTCACGAATCAGCGCGAGAACATCGTCCGGGACAACCCCCTCGTAGTCGGCGAGGGCTTCGTCGAGGACCTCGTCGATCAGAGCGTCGTCGGGGTTCGATTCGGACATGTGATGGGCTGCGCGCGAATTTAGCATGGGCTCCGGACAGCCGAGTCATGCGAAGTGGAACGACGTAGACACGTTTTTTTTTTCGCGTTCGCCTTCGGCGAACCGAGCCTCGTGGGAGCCGCCCCGGCCGGTCTGGCTCCGCT
>JABFXY010000237.1 GCA_013361525.1 Polyangiaceae bacterium
GAAGCCGACCCCGCGCCCCTCGGCGACCGTCGAGCCGTCTGCCTCGGCACCGCCGCCGGCTCCGAGCGCGGAGCCGACCGCAGAGCCGGCGCCCTCGGCTTCGGCCGCACCGTCCGCGCCCCCGCCTCCCGTACACGTCGCGGAAGAAGCCGCCGACGTTCGAATCGGCGACACGCTCGCGTTCCAGATTCGCGCGAAGCACGGCGACCAGAGCGCGGCGGACCGAGCGCGTGCAGCGACCAAAGCGTTGAAGGACGCGTTCGACGGCGCCTCCCCCGACGACGTCCACGTCGAAAAGTCGGCGGACGCCGCGATCGTCTATCTCGGCACGACCCCGATCGTTCAGCTCGCGCCGGAAGATGCGATCGTTGCAGGCGATGCGTCGCTCGACGTCCACGCCGACGCAGTCGCGGCTGGCCTGCGCAAGGCCATCCGTGCCGAGAAAGATCGCACGGCCCTCGCGAGCCGCATCTTCTCGATAAGCCTCGTCATCTTCTTCGGCATCTTGGTCGTCTACCTGATCCGGAAGATCGGCGACTTCGCGGAGCGCGCAAACGCCTGGGTCGACGACAACCCACATCGCATCCCGGCGATCCGCGTCCGCACGCTGACGATGCTCACGCCCGCTGCGTTCCGCAGCGCGCTCGCCGGCGCGATCGGCGTCGGCAAATGGTTCGCGCAGTTTGCAATCGGCTACCTGTGGCTGCTCGCTGCGCTGAGCCTCTTCGAGACCACGCGCGGCTACACGGACAAGCTCAACGGGATCCTCCTGCAGCCGTTCGTCGCGCTGACGACGCGCATCGCGGCGAGCCTTCCGATCACGCTCGTCGTCCTGATCGCCGGCCTCGTCGTCGCGATTCTGTTCCGCGTCATCGGGCTGTTCTTCGAGAGCGTTCGCACCGGCACGACCGAGGTGGAGTGGATCCCGCCGGAGCTCGCTCGCCCGACGAGCACGTTGATGCGCGTCGCGCTCGTGTTGACGACGATGGTGTTCGCGGGGCCGGTCCTCACCGGCAATCCCGAGGGTGCGCTCGCCCGCGGAGGTTTCATCGGCATCATCACGCTCGGCCTCGCAAGCGTGCCGATCGTGGCATCGTGCACGGTCGGTCTCGTCGTGGTGTACGGGCGCCGCTACCGCGTGGGCGAGCACGTCCGCGTCGGCCCGACGAAGGGCAAGGTCGTCGAGATTGGCCTCGCCGACGTCACGCTCGAAGACGACGACGGCAACGAGACGCGCATTCCGCACCTCGTGACGCTGCTCCGGCCGATCGAGCTGCTCGGCGTCGCGCCTCGCATTTCGGTGCGTCTGACGATCCCGCGCTCCGAGGCGTCCGAGATCACGGTTCGCAACCTGCTCGAGGCGCTCATGACGGTGGGGACCGATCCGCGCGTCGAGATCGAGAGCATCGAGCGCGAGATCGCGCAGATCGGACTCAGCGTGCTCAGCGACGAGCTCGATGCGAAAAATCGAATGGTGCTCGCTGCGGTAGGTGCGCTCAACGGCGGGATGCCGAAAGACGCGCCTACTTCTTCACGACGTGTCCCTGGGGCTTCCGAACGGGGGGAAGGAGGCGGGGGTACGACCCAGGAACCAGGACGACGCGGATGAGCCCGATCGTCGTTCTGACCGGGCTCCTCGCGCTCGCGTATCTCGGCAGCATGCTCGTCGGAGGCCGCACCATCCGCGGCTTCGGCCTGCCTTCCGGCACGGAGTTTCTCGTCCTCGGCGTGTTCCTCGGACCGCGCTTCATGGGCGTTTTCACGCGGCAAGGGCTCGCCGGCTACAGCATCATCACGATCGTCGCGCTCGCGTGGCTCTCGTTCGTGATGGGGTCGGACTACGGGTACGCCGCTGGCCGCAAGTTGCCGGCAAAGCGAATGTTCTTCGGCCTGGCCCTCGCGCTTTTGGCCGGCCTCTTCACCGCTCTTCCGGCCGTCGCGCTCGCGTTTTTCCTCACGGACCTTTCGCTGCGCGAGCTTCTCATCCTGGGGCTCGGCGTGGGTGCAGTGAGCGCCGAGACGACGCCTTACGCGATTCGCTTCGTCGTCCAGCGATACAGCGCGGACGGTCCCCTCACCCGCTTGTTGGCGGACGTGTGTGAGGCCGACGACGCGCTGCCGATCGTGCTGCTCGCGGTGCTCGCCACCATCGTTCCCGGCCAGACGACGATTCCCCTGCCCGGCATGCCTTGGACCGGTCTCGCTTCCACGCTCGCGATCGGCGCAACGCTCGGCGCGACATGTGCCGCCCTCTTCGACATCGAGCCGCGGTCGAGCCAGCGCTGGGGCATCCTGCTCGGGACGGGTCTGCTCTGCGTCGGCGTCTGTTTGCGGCTCGGCCTGTCGGCCGTGTCGGCGATGTTCGTAATGGGCATGCTCGCGACCGGCCTCGCCAAAGAGAGACGCGCGTTGCAGGAGCTGCTCGCGACGACGGAGCGCGCGGTGATGTTGCCGGCGCTCGTCCTCGCCGGGGCGCACATCGTCTTCCCCGACGCGATGCCGTTCGTACCGATCGCCATCGTCGTCGTCGTCATGCGCGTGGTCGCGAAAGGGTTCTCGGGGCGGATCCTCGGGCGCACGCTCGAGGCGAAGCACGGACCGCAGAGCCTCGGCCTCGGGCTCCTGCCGGCGGGCATTCTCTCGATCGCCATCGGGCTTGCGTTCGCGATGCGTTACCCCGGCGTCGTGAGTGAATGGGTTCTCGCCCTCGCCGCGCTGAACGCCCTCATCGGCGAGGTCGTGGGCACGGCCTTCTTGCGGCGCGCGCTCCGCAACGCGGGTGAGATCTCGGAAGCCTCGGCCGGCGCGACGCCGCTGCCCGTACGCAAGCTGTCGCCCGCAGAAATGCGCGCTGCGGCGCGGCTGCTTCGGACCAGCACGCGTCCTCCGGCGCGCTCGTCGAGCGCAACGCGACAACTCGAGGGTCGGGCACGACGTCGGTCCTCCCAGTCGGGAGCCGGCACATGAGTCACGGCGAAGCGGCGGCCCCGAAAAGCATCACCACGCGCATCGTTCAGGCCGCGGCGCTCATCGTCGTGTTCGCGGTGCTGCTCATCGCAACGCGGCTGGTCCCGGAAAAACAGAGCGTCGTCGGCACCGTCGCCGGCCTCGGATTTTTGCTGCTCGCCGGCACGCTGACGAGCGAGCTCATGGAGATCGCCGGCCTTCCTCACGTGTCGGGCTACATCCTCGCAGGCTTGGTTGCCGGGCCCGACGTCCTATCGCTCATCGACGACTCGACGCTCGGCGGGCTCGCTCCGGTGAACGCGCTGGCGCTCGCGCTCATCGCCCTCGCCGGCGGCGCGGAGCTCGAGATCGGCATGTTGCGCTCTTCGGCGAGGAGCATCGCGTGGTCCACGGCGTTGCAGCACGCGATCATTCCCATCATCGCGTTCGGCGCGTTCTTGCTGCTCGCCCGGTTCACGCCCTTCGCACGGCTGGACACGATGTCGCTCGTCGGCGTCGCGCTGCTTTGGGGTGTCATTTCCGCGACCCGGAGCCCCGCCGCGCTGCTCGCGATCATCGCGCAGGTTCGACCTGCGGGGCCGTTGACGACGTTCTCCGTGGCGTTCGTGATGCTGTCCGACGTCGTATGCGTCATTCTCGCTGCGCTCGTCATCGCGTTCGTACGACCGCTGTTCGACCCCGTTGCAGCCCTTTCATTCGAGGATTTGAAGCACCTCGGTTTCGAGATGGTCGGCAGCGTGGCGCTCGGAGCGTGCCTGGGGATGGGGCTCGGCGCCTACTTGAAGCTCATCGGTCGAAATCGTCTCGTCGTGTTGCTCGCGATCGGTTTCAGCCTCTCGGAGCTGCTCCGATACATCCAGTTCGACGCTCTGTTGTCGTTTCTGGTGGCCGGTTTCGCGGTCCGAAACTTCACCGATCAAGGCCCCAAGTTGCTCGAAGCGATCGAGCGCACGGGCGCGGTCGTGTTCGTGATCTTCTTCGCGGTCGCAGGAGCGAAGGTCGATCTGGGTCTGCTCCGCTCGGTGGGCATCGTCGCGCTCGCGCTTTGTGCGGTGCGCGGTGTCGGCTCCGTCGTCATCGCGAAATACTCGAGCAAGGTCGCGGGGGATCCCCCTGTGCTGCGCAAGTGGGGATGGAGCTCGCTCGTGTCGCAAGCGGGGTTGTCGATCGGCCTCACGGTCGTCATCGGTCGCGCGTTCCCAGGCATCGCGACGGAGTTCACGACGCTCTCGCTCGCGTGCATCACGATCAACCAGCTCATCGGCCCCATCGCCTTCAAGCTCGGTCTCGATCGGTCGGGCGAGTCGGGACAGGCGGTCCACCAAGAGGGCGCCACGGTGACGCCGCTCAGCCAGCGCTGATCAGCGCTGGTTGAACGGCTCTTCGCGGGGACGAACGACGACCGGAGACAGCGGCGGCAGCTCGACATCGACGCGCCAGCCGCCGTCTTCGTAGACGCAATGGATCTCGGACACCTCGGCGTCCACGACGCCGTGCGCCCTTACGATGGCGTATCCGTCCTTCGTCTCGGTGACGTACGACTGCGCGCTGAAGCGTTCGATGAAGCTCTGCGGGGCGATCATCATCTCCGGCTCGATGTGCTTGCCGCTCGCCGCCGAGTAGCGATCGGCGCGCGCCTCGAGGTTCTCCCGCGTCTTCTTCGACAAGAGCTGGAACACGGCCTTCGCGTTCTTCGGGTTGCCGTCGAGCCGCCGGAGCCGCTCGACGAGCTCGCGCACGGCGCCGTCCGGCGTCTCGTCCGGAGGGCGGCTCTTGCAGCTCGGAAGAGCAGCCCACAGCGCGAGCGCGAGGACGAACGCCCTGCGCTTCATGGTCTGCTCCGAGCTCCGAAAACGCCGGCCGCTTCTTTCACCTCGCGCATCGTCTCGGTCGCCTTCGCGCGACAGGTGGCCCCACCTTCGTTCAGGATCTCGAGCACGCGTCCGGGCTGAGCGCGCAGCTCGTTCGCGCGGGCGCGCACCGGCCCGAGGTCGCGCTCGAGCGACTCGGCGAGCAGCTTCTTGCAATCACCACAGCCGATCTTCGCCGTGGTGCACCCGTTGTGGACGACCTCGGTGAGCGCCGGCTCCGGCGTCACGACGGTGTGCATCGTGTAGATGTTGCACACCTCCGGCCGGCCCGGGATCTCGCGCGTAAGCCGCTGCGGATCCGTGAACGCGCCCTTCAGCTTCTTCCAAACCTGCTCGGGGGTGTCGAGCATCGCGATGGTATTGCCGCGGCTCTTCGACATCTTCTCGCCGCCGTCGGTGCCCTTGATTCGAAGCGTGAGGTGGTGCGGCTTCGGCTCGGGGAAGACCTCGGCTTTGAAGCGATGATTGAAGTGGCGCGCCATGTCGCGCGCGAACTCGAGGTGTTGGAGCTGATCGTGCCCGACGGGGACGAGTGTCCCTTTGTAGAGCAGGATGTCCGCCGCCATGAGGATTGGATACGTGAAGAGGCCCGCGCCGACGCTGGTCTTGTGCTGCTCGCTCTTCTCTTTGAACTGGGTCATCCGCCCGAGCTCACCCATCGGAGCGACGCAACCGAGGTACCAAGCGAGCTCGGTGTGCTGGGGGACGTCGGACTGAACGAACACCGTCGCGCGCTCGTCGAGCCCGACGGCGAGGACGGCGACGGCAGCATCGAACACGGCCCTCGGAAAGGTCGCCGCGTCGTAGGGAATCGTGAACGCGTGGCAGTCGACGATCGAGAAATACGACGTGTGCTCCGGCTTCTTCGACAGCTCCACCCAGTGTCGAAGCGCACCCATGTAGTTACCTAGGTGAACCTCGCCGGTCGGTTGGATACCGCTGAAGATCGTCGCCATTTTTTGCCCGCCTTTTCCTACTCCCCCAAAGAAACGGCGTCGAGCGCGCCCACCTGACGGAGCGCCTCGTAGAGGACGATCGCCACGGCGTTCCCGAGGTTCAACGAACGTACGGCGGCGATTTTCTCGTCTGGTGCGTCGGGCCGATACAGCGTGGGGATCGCGAAGACCTCGCCCGCCGCGCGCTCGATCACCGACGCGTCGAGCCCGGTGCTCTCCTTGCCGAACACGAGCGCGTCGCCCGGACGAAACCCTGCATCGAGGTAAGAACGCGACGTTTTGCCCGAGAAATACAGCGTCCGCGGCGGTCGACAGCTCGCGGCGAAATGGTCGAGGCTCGCGTGCTGTTGCATGTCGACGAGGTGCCAGTAGTCGAGGCCCGCGCGTCGGACCGCGTGCTCGTCGACCCGAAAGCCGAGGCGCCCGACGAGATGCAGTTTGCTCTGCGTCGCTGCGCACAGCCTGCCGATGTTGCCGGTGTTCTGCGGGATCTCCGGCTCGACGAGGACGACGTTGAACGGCGCCGCGAGCGCAGGCGCTCGGAGCCGAAGTGTCAAGAATCGCCCGCAGGAAGGGGGTGCCCGGCCTCTTTGAGCTGGGACCGGAAGATCGTCTCTTCGCGCTTGAAGCTCTCGATGTACTCGAGGACCGTCGCGTAGTTTCCGTCGATGGCCGACCGCGCGGCGCGCTCGACCTTGGTGAGGGCGAGCAACAAATGCGGGTGCGCCTTCGCGACGACGGCAGGCACGTCCATGTCGGACGCGGAGCTTTGACGCGCCTCTGCGACGGCGCGAACGATGCGCGCGAGCTCCTTGTCGGTCATCTTCGCGCGAAGCGTCTCGACGTCTTTGCGCGCGCCCGACAAGAGCATCACGGAGCGATCGAGGTAGCTGCCGGCGAAGGCGACGCGTGCTGCCACGAAGAGCGGCAGCGCCGCGAGAACGGCGATGGCACGTCGGCGTTGCATGGCGGGCGTCTTACTCCGATCCCTCGAGCGCCTGAAGGCCCGCGCGCGCAGCCTCTTGCTCCGCGGCTTTTTTTGACCGGCCTGTACCGCGGCCCAACATACGTCCGAGCGCCTCGACCTCGGCGACGAACTCGCGCGCATGGTCCGGCCCGGTCGTCGACACCAGCTTGTACTTCGGCGAGGTCCCGCCGAGCGCCTGCACACGCTCTTGCAGCTCGCTCTTCGCGTCGCGAAGCGGTTGCGTGGCGCGCGCATCGAGGCCCCTCTGGAGGATCGACGCGACGAGCGTGCGCGAAACCTCGAGCCCGCGATCGAGATAGACCGCACCGACGACCGCTTCGAGCGCGTCCGCGAGAACGGTGGACTGCGATCGCTCGCCGGCCGCCCCGGCGCCGCGCCCGAGCAAGAGGGCCGAGCCGAGATCGATCGAGCGCGCATAGTCGGCGAGCGCGTCGGTGCTGACGATCGACGATCGCAAGAAGCTGAGCTCGCCTTCGCGCGCATCGGGGAAGCGCGCCATCAGCGCCTCGCTCACGCAGAGCTGAATCACCGCGTCACCGAGAAACTCGAGCCGCTGGTAATCGAGGCGCGGTCCGCGCTTGCGCTCGTTCGCGTAGCTCGGGTGCGTGAGCGCCTGCTCGACGTGCTCGAAATCGCCGGAGTCGCCGAGCAGCGACGCGAGAGACTCGGGGAGCTTCACGCCTTCGAGCCGTGACGGACGGCGAGCTCGTCGGAGAGCTTCGCGAGCTCGAGATCGAGCGGTGTGATGCCGCCCGCATCGTGCGTGCTCCAACGAACACCGACCTTGCCCCATCCGATGAACAGGTCGGGGTGATGGTCCCGCCGCTCCGCGGTCATCGCGATCGCAACGGCGAACGCGACGCCGTCCGGGTAGGACGAGAACGCGAGCTCTTTCGAGAGCACGCCGTCCGCGGCTTTCCAACCGGACGTGGCACAGAACGCCTCGACCTCGTGCGCCTCGAGCTTTCTTCGATTCGGATTGCCCATCGCGGGGCGGACCCTACCACGGCGGGTTCCTTCGCGCGCCGGGACCACGACGCCTGAAACTTTGGTCGTCCAAAGGCGTCAGACCAACCGTGGGCTATTCTGCTTCCCTGTCGATGCGAACGCTGGTCGCGTGTCCTTTTTGCCGTGAGATGTTCGAAAAGAGCGAGGCTCGCACCTGCCCCGAATGTGGACTTGCCCTGAAGCGGCTCGAAGAATTGCCCAAAGCGAAGGTGGTCGGCGGCGAGGTCGAGGAGATCCCCCCCGACGAAGAAATCCTGCCCTGGACGTACACGGGCCGCGGCCGCGGGCCTCTGGTGCTGGTCGCGCTGCTCGGCGTCGCCGCGTTTTTCCTGCCCTGGGTGAAAGAGACGGCGCCCGAGCGCATCGTCATGTCCGGTCCGCAAATCGCGAGCCACCTCGGCTGGATGTGGGCGCCGCTCGTCGCGTGGCTGGTGATGATTCCGCTCGTGCTCTCGCGGCGGAACGTGTTTCGCATGCGTGGCGCACGCGTCGCCGTCGGGTTTCTCGCCGGCATGAGCCTGATGACGATCGTCGTCCGCATGGCCTTCAAGCCCGCGCCGAATGCGCTCGATCCGCACATCATCGATTGGGCGATCGGCATGTACGTGACCGGGGTGCTCAGCGTCGTCGCCATCGCCCTGTCGTTCGTGTTCGGCGGGCGGATCGACGACCTCACGTCGAAGAAGAAGCACCACCGCTCGGGCGAAGAAACGCTCCACTGAGCCGAGCTTCGCCGCTCGTCAGGCGTTCGCGTTGCGACGCAG
Organism: Polyangiaceae bacterium; assembly: GCA_013361525.1. Taxonomy (GTDB): domain Bacteria; phylum Myxococcota_A; class Polyangia; order Polyangiales; family Polyangiaceae; genus Xiheicaenibacterium. The sequence continues at coordinate 8,555 of JABFXY010000237.1, forward strand.
GCGCAGCACCACGATCACGCCGACGATCGCGCCGAGCGCGACGAGATCGACGGGGATGCGCACGGTGCGCGGCTCGCTCACGTGAATGGGCGGCGGCTCGATCGGCGCGCCGTCGGGCGACACGCTGAAATAGACCTCGTCGGTGCCCGGTCGCACCGCCTGTGTGTCGTCGAAGATCGTGAGCCAGGGGCGTTTGGGCAGCTCAGGCAGCGCTTCGCGCACGATGGGATCGTCGTACGGAGCGGAATACGAGGTCGCCGCTTTCCAAGAGCCTTCGAGCCCGAGGTTGCCGAGGGCGCGCTCCGTCGACAGGTAGTAGATGCGCAAATGCCGCTTCGACGCCGCCGACGACTCGAGCTCGGCGGGCAACGTCTGCCGTTGATCCGCCGGCTCGCGGTACGGAAAAAACGGGCGCGGCGCCGAGAAGCTCATTCGGATGGCTTTGGTGCCGACCTCCACGCCTTCGGCTTTCGGCGCCTTCGAGATTTTGAACGCGGTGAGGTTCCAATGGTTGCGGACGTACGGAACGAGCCACTCGGCGAGTGACGGCGTGTTCGCAAAGCCGTGCTCGCCGAGCCACGTCGCGAGCGCGTCCGCGCTGTCGGCCTCGAGAACGACGGCGTCCATCCCGCCGACCGCGGCCGTCTCGAGGATCCGCACCGGAGCCGGCTCCTGCGCCGAAGGGAGCGCGGCAGATTTTTCGCCGCCCCAGAACAGCGAAAGAAAGAACGAGCCGGCCTCGATCTCGAGCTCGCCCGGGTCGTGAACGATCCTCGGCTGCAGGCGCTGCGCGAGGCGATCGAAGATGCCGTTGTCGATCTCGCCGAGCTCGGGCTTCGACGGCGTCGGCACGAGGAATCCGAAGTCGGCAGATGTCGACGCGAAGCTCGCGCGACGGATGAAGTGTTGCGTCTTCGTCTTCGCGTCCCAGAGGACGATCGCCTCTTCATCGGCGATTCGAACGCGCGCTCCCTCGGGCGGCGCCGGTGCACAGGCATGCGCGGGCTCCGCCCGGAGCGACGCGAGCAGGCCGATCGAAACCGCGCAAGCGACGCGCAACGAGGTCGCGGAGCCGCTCGCCATGCGATGCTTCATGGGGCCGATGCTACAAGGCGCAATCGGCGGTGGATCAGCGAAGGCCGCCGGGGTTTTCTTGGGGCGTGGCGTTCGCCGGTCGCTTCGTGCGAGGCAAGGTCCCCGGACGTTTCGCGCGCTCGAGCTCGCCGGCGCTGTTCACCGTCACCATGTCGCAGAGCTCGGGGTTGAGCTCTTTGACGAGCTCGGGGCGAAGCTTCTCGAGCAGAGCCTGCACGGCGGCGCGCATGCGCTCGTCGGCGATCGCGGCGCGGATCGTGGGTGCCTCGATCTCGAGCGAGCGCGTGACCGCGCCCATGCTCTGCTTCTTCCACACCACCGCCCAACGATCGCCTTCCTTCACCGGCTCCGGCACGAGCGCGCCGTCTTTCACCTTGAGGACCGCTTGGTAGATCGCAGGGTCGACGCGGTTTTCGGCCTGGCCGGTCGTCCCGTCGTCCGACACGAAGCCGAGGTTGCCGCCGCGTAGATGGTTCGCCTTGTCGAGCGACTTGTCGCGGGCGAGGTCGTTCCACTTCTTCGGGTCCGGCCCCTTGTTCGGATCCGTGACGGCGAGGTCCTGAATGATCGCCTTCGCTTCGGCTTCGGTCGCGACCAGGATTCGATAGATGCCGACGCGTTTGGGCGCGGCGAACTTCGCCTGGTTTTGGTCGAAGTAGGACTTCACGTCCTCGTCGCTGATCTCGTTGGCCTTCGCGTCGGTGCGAACGTCGTGGAGGACCATCGCGCGGAGCGCGCCGAGGCTGCGGTCGCGAACGTCGCGATGTTTGTCGAGGCCGCGCGCGCGTGCTTCTTCTGCGAGGAGCGCGTCGCTGATCATGATTCGATCGAGGTAGTTCCGGCGGACCTCTTCGGGCGTGGAGCCGAACTCTGCGAGGTCGCTGCGCGGCGTCTCCGCCAGGCGGCGCTCGAGCTCACCGACGGTGATGACCGTCTCCCCGACCCTCGCAACGACCTTGTCGGCCGAGCCCTCGCCCGCGAGCGCAGGCGTGACGATCGGGTCCTCGAACTCCGCCTTGGGCGCGGGAGCGATCGACGGCGACGGCGGATCGGCGACGAGAGCGTGGCCGGCGACGACGGCGAGGTACAGGCCCGCCCCGGTGATCGCGATGGCGACCGAACGAGCGAGGCGACCGAGCTTCATGCCTGAGCGATGGCGCACATCCCGACGAGGGTCAAGCGGCGCGATCGACGTTCGTACCACCGCGATGCTTCCGCCCCGCGATGGAGGGCCCGAGCTTGGCCCCGGCCTTCGCGACGACACGCTCGTCGATTCCGACGAACGCATAAACCTCGGGGCGGAATCGGTAGGCGGCGTGGAGGCGCTTCACCCCGTCGACCACGTCGGGTGTCGCTGGGACCGGGCGCGGCGGCTTCGCGGCCTTCTTGATCGACGCGAGCGGCTCACCGAGCGCGAGCAGCGCATCCACACGGACGAGTATATCGATGGGCTTCAGCGCCTTGCCGTTCCCACGGGCCTTGCCTTCGCGGAGCTCGGCCAACATGCGCTGCCGCCGCTTCTCCGTTCGGCCGTCGAGCTTCGAGCCTCCGCCACCGACCTCCGCGAGCAGCTCGTTGAAGTGACGCGCGGCGCGGCGCTTGCGCACGACGTCGGGGCTTCCGCGGCGGTTGTCGCGCTGCACCTTCGTGCGCGCGCCGTTCGCGCGGGGGCCGTTCGTCGGTTCGCTTTTGCTCGGTCGAGTTGGCATTCGCCTTCGAATGTACAAGCACAATCGCCGATCTCAATCTCGATTCTTCGCCGCCTCACAGCTCCGACTCAGCCGATCTGAAACCGGTCTTGGGGATCTGAACGGACGCGCGGCGGTAAACGGCGAACGCGGTGTCATTCCTGACAGAAGCGTAAGACGGACAAGACCGCGAGCAGGACCAACAGTGGGAAGAGCGCACGAAGAACACCCCCGCGTTCCCGCCTCGCGAGCTCTTTCTTGCCGACCATGCGGGCACGATCGCGGGCGATGACGGCCCGCTCTTCGGCGTCCATCGGGTCGTGACCCTGCAAGAAATAGAGGTGATGCTCCGCTTCGTGATCGATGGTCTCGCGGATCTCGCGGACCGTGTCGAACGTCGGATCGCGCCGGTACTCCGATTGAAAGGTTCGGTAGTAGAGACGAATCTCCGGCAGATCTTCTGCGACTGTGGGGCCGGAAGAGCCGGGCGGAAGGTAGCCGCCGAGGAGCGGCTCGCCGCCGTCGTCGCAGGCGGCGACGCCGTCGTCGACGATGAGCGGGACGTTACGAATGCCCCGCGCGGCGTAAACGACGCGCCGCGCGCGCTCCGCCTCCACCTCGAACTCCTCCAACGAAGGAAAGCCGGCCCGGCCCGGAGCGGCATCGTCCTCGGAGAGCGGCACGGCCGCCGCGACGGCATCGAACGCGCGCTCGCCGGGGGCGAGGACAGTTTCGCGTGCGCCGCACGCGCTGCAGTAGACGTCCGCAACGAGACGCTCGGGATAGTGCGCGACCTCCCAGTGCTCGCCGATCTGGGTGAGCGCTTCGTCGCCGGCGCGCGCGATGGCGCGGACGATCGCCGCGGTTCGCTTCTCCGCCCCGATGGCGGTGATCCCGAGCGCGAGGATCATCGCCTTGGAGAGCGGAACGGCTCGACCATCGTCGCGGTAGAGGCCCTCCGCCTGCGCGAGTGTTCGCGGCGCGAGCCTGATCGTGGAGGCGCGACCGCTCGGCGTGAAAATCGACGGGATCCGATGCGCTTTGTCGAAGTCGAACGGCGCGTCGAGCTCCGGATCGTGCAGCTCGTCGTCGACGAACGGCCCCGGCTCGACCGCGCTCGAGGGTTTCACCTTCCACGTCGCGTCGCAGTTCGAGCAGCGAACTTCGACCTCGGGCTCGTCGACGAGCCGTGCGCGAAACACCATCGCCGCGAGGACATGGGCGTCGCGCAGCGCGAGCTCGCCGACGTCGACGGGCCCCGCTTCGTCGCGGACGACGCCTTCGGTTCGCAGCAGCCGCCATACGGCAGCGATGAGGCTCGGCCCGCGCTCGATCGCCGCGGCGGTCGTCGTCGCGAGGTCCACGTCGATGCGAACCTTGCGACCGGATGGCAGCGTCAGCTGCCGAGGGAGTGACGGCGGCGACGCCGCGCGGTTGGAACCACTCAACGTCGGAAGAGGCGCTTCAGGAAGCCGGTCTCGCCACGCTTCACCGTGCGGCTCTCCAGCCCGCGAAGCTCGCGCTGGGCGAGCTCGTGACGCGGCTCGATCTCGAGCACGCGGCGGAAGTCCGTGGTCGCGCCGGCTTCGTTGCCGAGGCGGCTCCGCAGCAGGCCACGCACGAGACGCGGCATCGCGACGTCGTCGCCCTCGCGGATGATGTCGTCGAGCTCGACCGCGAGGGCTTTGAGATCCGGGTGGGGCTCGAGCGATCGTGCCCAAGCCGAGAGGCACGACACCTCGATGTGGATCGTCGAGGGGACCTGACCTTCGTCGGTGAGCTTCTTGAGGGCGACCTCGCAGGCCTCGGCGGCCATGGTCGCCTCTTTTTCGTCGATCTTCTCTCGCGCGAGCTTCATCAGCGCGTCGACCGACATGAGGCGGATCGTATCGGCGACGAGACGGCGTGAGGATTCCTCGGCCGGGGTCGGCGTCTCCTCGGCCGTGAACGGGGGCGGGATCGACGGAGGCGCGTCCGACGCGGACGGCAGCGTGGGATCGGGTCGAGCCGGCGTGCGCGGGGTCGAGACCTTCGGTGACGACGGAGCCGGCTCGACCGACGAGGGCGCGCGCTCTTCCTTTTCGGCCGCGCCGAAGTCGAGATCGGAAGAGATGGATTCGGCGGTCACGTCCGTCGCGGAGGGACGCGTGGCGGGCGAGATCTCCGAAGGCGACACCGACTCGCTGACAGGCACCGTTTCGGGCGCGTCCTCTTCACGCGGAATGACGGCCATCCCGCGGACGCTGAGGCGGCGCATCGAGCGCTCACCGTCACCTGGTGCGTCCAGGGCTGCGCCACGGCGATGTACCTGCGAGCGGAGCTGCACCTTCGCGAGGCTGCGCGCAGGCGCCGCGCTCGGAGAGGCGGGCTCGAGCCCGACGGGCAGCGCGCCGCGCCCGAGGTCGAGCTGGCGGGTGATCGCGAGGGCGTACACGAACTTGTTCACGATGTCCGGGCTCACCCCCTCGATGTCCAGAAGGCCGGAAATCGGCGTCGGCTCGAGCGCGAGCACCTCCGCGAGGAGCTGCGCGTCTTCCTCGAAGCCGAAGCGGGAGAGCAAAGCTTGAGGGTGGAGCTTGAGGTCGAGCGCGCCGAGACGATCGAGCGTCGGCGCAAAGAAGGCCGACAGCTCGCCGTGCGCGCGTACGCCCTGCCAGAGAAGCTCGAATGGATCGACGCAGGCGGGCTCTCCGCCGTAGTCCTTCAACGTCTCGGCGTTATCGAAGTACTGATATGGCGTCTCCGGCGGCAGCTCGAACACGTGCTGCATGCGAAGCCGAAACTGCCGGTCGAGGACTGCGTTCAACGCCGCAGACTCGACGTACCCCGCGAGCACGAGCACGTCACCGAGCAGACCGCCCGTCAGCGCAGCGCCTTCCACCGTCTCCGCGGACACGAGCCCATCCTCGACGAGCAGCTCGCCGATGCGGGCGTAGCTATCGCCCATGCGGATTTTCACGGGCACGCCGCGCTCGAAGCGGATGGCGTGCACCACGTCTTCGGCCGCCGTCAGGAAGAGCTCCCCCGTGAGCCTGCGGTCGAGCAAGTACACCGCCAGGTGGGCGTACGGTGTTTGCGCGAGATCCCCCTCCGCCATTGGGGGGGTTTGGGGCAGCATGGCTCCAGACGCTATCACAGCTCGTCGAGATTCCCGCATATTCGCCGTGCTCGGAGCTGGCGAATCGAAGGCGGCCGGTGACGCCCCGCAGGGTGTGCCCCCGAGGTGGGGCCTTGTACTGTGCAGGCCTCCCGCGATGCAGGTGCGCCGGTCGTCGCCCGAGATGCTTCGGGCTGCATGGTAGGCTCAGCCGCCTATGCCGCGTGGCCATGTCCTCGTCGTGGATGACGAGCGCTCGATTCTGACGACCCTCCAGAAGACCCTCACCTTGGAGGGGTACTCCGTCGACGTCGCCGGCGGGGTGAAGGTCGCCGAGGAGAAGCTCGCGAAGACCTCGTACGACATCGCCTTGTTCGACGTGGCGCTCCCGGACGGCGACGGCGTCACCCTTCTGCAAAAAATCCGGGGACAAGGCGCGGATTTCCCGGTCGTGGTGATGAGCGGTCACGCGACGGTCGACGCGGCGGTCCGCGCGACGCGTCTAGGGGCGTTCGACTTCCTCGAGAAGCCCGTCTCGACCGACCGCCTGCTCCTGGTGTTCGAGAACGCGCTGCGTCTCGCGCGTGTCGAGGCCGAGGCCCGGGCGCTTCGCACCCAAGCCGGGCTCGGAGAGCTCGTCGGTCAGAGCCGGGCGATGCTTGTCCTACGTGAACAGATTGAGCGAGCCGCGAAGGCCTCTGCGAACGTTTTGATCATCGGCGAGCGCGGCACCGGCAAAGAGCTCGTTGCGCGGGCGATCCACATGGCGAGCAAGCGCGCACGCGGTCCGCTCGAAAAGATGAACTGCGCCGCCATTCCCTCGGAGCTGTTCGAGAGCGAGCTGTTCGGGCACGAGGCCGGCGCGTTCACCGGTGCGACGAAACAGCGCCGCGGCAAGTTCGAACGCGCAAGCGGCGGCACGCTGTTTCTCGACGAGATCGGCGACATGCCGATGCCGATGCAGGCGAAGCTCCTGCGCGTGCTGCAAGAGCGCGAGATCGAGCGCGTCGGCGGCAACGAGGTCATCAAGGTCGACGTGCGCGTCGTCGCCGCGACGAACCGCGAGCTCGAGCAGATGTCGGCCGAAGGAAAGTTTCGCGCCGACCTCTACGACCGGCTGAACGTGTTGCCCCTCTTCATGCCGCCGCTTCGCAACCGGCGCGAGGACATCCCGGTCCTCGCCAAACACTTCCTCGAGCTCACGACGGTCGCCAACGATCGCGCCGGCATGAACATCTCGGACCAAGCGATGAACGCGCTCGCTGCGCACAGCTTCCCCGGGAACGTGCGCGAGCTGCGAAACGTCATCGAGCGCCTGGTGATCCTCACGCCCGACGACACGATCGACGCCGACGACGTGCGCACGTGCCTGGGCGGCGCGGCGACGCCGACCGGCGCGCTCTTCCGGCCGGGCGTGCCGTTTCGCGTGCTCGCCGAGGAGGCGGAGCGCGCGATCCTCGAGCAAGCGCTCGCACATCACGGCGGGCAGATGGCGGCGAGCGCACGCGCTCTCGGCCTCGAGCGAAGCCACCTCTACAAGAAGTGCAAAGCGCTCGGCCTGCGCAAAGGCGAATCCGAGACCGAAGACGAGGCGTGACGGCGAGGCCGTAGCAGAGTGCGGCGCAGACGACGCGAACCGTGCGGGAGGCGCTCGTTTCATTCACGCGGAGCGTCCCTCACACCCGCAATTGACGCGCTCTCGGCGGTCCTGGCACGTCGCATGCGAGACGCATCGTTCATCGATGCAGAGCAACCGCGGTTTACGCGTCGAGAGGCGTGATCTTCTGCAAGGCTTCGCGGCCGTAGCCGTCGGCGTCGCCTTTCCTCTCCGGGCCCATGCGACCGGCTCCGAAGCGCGAACGTCGACGCACATCGTTCCGCCGGTGCCCGTGCCCGACCCGGACGCCCGTGAGCGCGCCGTCGAGCACCTTCGGTCGCTCGTCGGCGTGTACGCGTACAACGGCGACGGCGACGAAGCGGCGGAGCGGCTCGCATCCATCGAGAGCGCGATCGAACGGGTTCCATTCTTCTTCCGGCCGATCGCGCGAAAGAAGCTGCGGGACGCGACCGAGATCGCCGACAGGGTGATGATCGAGCGCGACAACGAGTCGCTCGCGATAACGTCCCCCCTCCGGTTCGCCGCGCCGCTCGACGGCCGGCCGGTGCGCGTCGAGACGGTGACCGGCCACGAGATGGATCTGCATTACGAGATCGAGGACGCGAGCGTCTCGCAGATCCTCGCGTCGGAGCGCAAAGGCCAGATCAATCGGTTCTTCCGAGACGGATCGAACCTCTACCTCTACGTGCGGATCTTCGCAGAGCAGCTGCCGCTCGAGGTCGAGTTCGTGCTCACCTACGTGCGGCTGCAGTCGGTGTGAGCCGCAAGGCCTTCAGTGCGAGTGGCCGGGCTGGTCGCCCGACTCCTCCTTCGGCTTCTGCTTCGAGGCGCGCTTTTCGACCTTCTGCTGATACTCGCGCGCCTTCTCGGCCATCTTCGGCTGCTTGAGCGCCTCGTATCCCTTCGCGAGCTCGCGGTAGATCTCCACCGCGCTCTCGGGCGACGCACCGGCGACGATCGCGCTGTTGTACTCGTAGATCGCGGACACCAGCCGCCCGTTGTTCGCGAGCGCGCGCGCGTAGAGCCGGTGCACTTCGGGGTTCGAGACGTCGACGTACACGGCGCTCTCGCCGATCTTCACGGCCTCGTCCCAATAGTTGCGCGCGACCAACATCGAGAGCAGCCGCTCCCAAGCAGCGCGGTCGTGCTGCTCGAGGAGGACGTACTTGCGCAGCGCGTCCATCTCGCTGCGCTCGTCCTTCAGGATGCGGTTGATCTTCACGAGGCCCGCGACCGGCTCGGCCTGCGACGGGTCGCTCTGCATCGCCCCCGAGAGCGCAGCCTGCGCCGCGGGCAGGTCTTCGGTGGCGAGCGCGATGTTCGCCATCTTCATCCGCACGGCGTAGCCGTCGTGTTTGCCCGAGACGAGCTTCGACAAGAGGCGCTGCGCCTCGGCGGCCTTCGCCTTCTCGTCGCCCTTTTCACCGTCGAGCGCGAGGTCCGCGAGGACGTACAGCGCGTCGGGCTGGCTCGGATCGATCTTCAGCGCGGCGTCGAGCGCGGCCTTACCCTCTTTCGTCTGCCCGGCGCGAAGGAGCGCGATCGCGAGCTCCACCTGTTTGCGCGCGTCGTTCGGCGCCTTCTTCACGGCGTCCTCGGCGTCCGGGAGCGCCGGAGCATGGAGGTCGGGGACGTATTGCGTCGCGTAGCGCTTGTAGCGAGCGTCGAGCCACGCGCGGTATTGCTTGTCGACCTGTTCCGGGGTGACACCGAGCGATGCCTTGATCACCTCGGGCGTGCGCTCGCCCTTCGCCCAGCGCGGCAACATCGAGACGACTTTGTCGAAGCCGTATTTGTCGGCCATGAAGACGATGATCTGGCTCGCGGCGTAGTAGGCCATCGTCACCTCTTCGACGCTGTCGACGTGCGTGAAGGCGCGGTTGAAGCCGGTGAGCGCGGGGATGCGGCCCTTCTTCAGCGCGGCGTAGAGCGCGGGGTCCTCTTCCCTTTGCCACTCGGGTCTTCGCACGATGGTCTCGTATTCGCTCAGCCCTTCGGTGAACCAACGCGGGACGTGGTTCTTCGAAAGCTGAATCGCGAAGACGTGGCCGAGCTCGTGCCACAGGACGTTGCCCCAGTTGAACGGCGCGGCCTGCGGGCTGAGGAGCGCGAGCGATTGGCCGAAACACACACCTTGAATGCCGACGTTCGGTAGACCGCTCGTGCGCACGCTGAAGTGCTCGTCGTCGGCGTAGAGCTCGATCGACACCGGCATCTTCGGGGTGAAGCCGTAACGCTTCACCATCGAGCCCCACGCCTCCTCGAGGAGCTGGGGCACGTAGCGCTCGAGGATCGCCTTTTCGTCCTTCAAATACCGGATGCGGAACGTTTGCCCGTCGACCGTCGTGTAGTCGTTGGCGATCGTCTTTTCGTAGAGGTTCAGCGTGTTGAACACGCGAACGTTGAACGGATCTTTGTCCCAGGCCTTGTTCAACGCGACGAGGCCTTCGTCCTCTTTGCCGGCGCGAATCAGGTTCAGCCCCAGCTGCGCGTAGGCCTTTTCGTCCTTCGGGTCGACGCTGATCGCCTTCTGGTTGAACGCGATGATGTCGTCGTAGCGGTGCTCCCACTCGGCGTATTCGGTGATGATCGCGTACAGGCGCGAGTACGTCGGGTTGAGCTCGAGGACCTTCTTCTCGGCCTTGTCGAAGCCGGGTTTGTCGTCGGCGAGGAATCGAATCGCCGCCTTCATGCTCAGCAGCTCGAGGTCGTTCGGGTTCACCTTGAGGCCTTCGTCGACTGCCTTGTCCGCGGCCTCGGTGTCGAGGTCGCGCAGCGCGAGGCCCGCTTGCACGAAGTGCGCGTCGGCGTAGCCCGGGTTCACCTCGAGCGCGCGGCGGATCTCCGCCTCGGCGCCGCTGAAGTCCATCGCGTTCTCGAGCAGGAAGCGCGCCTTCATCACGCGCACGCGCGGATCGTTCGGAGCGAGCTTCTCGGCGTCGGCGATCACGCCGCCCGCGTCGCCGGGGTTGTACTTGTCGAGGAAGAGATCCGCGCGCCACAGGAGCGTCTCGACGCGCTTCTTCGCGCCGGCGCGCTCCGCCTCTTTGTAGGCCTCGTTCCCTTCTTTTTGGCTGCGGAGCAGATGCGCCGCACGCCCGACGTAGCTGAGGCCCTCCGGGTCCTTCGCGTTGATCGCGTCGCTGTTGTAGTCGTCGATGATCGTCATCAGCGGCGCGCGTGCGTCGTTGCGCTTGCCGATCGCGATGAGGTACTCGCCGAGAAGCAAGCGCGCGCGGCGCGCGAGCGGATCGCTCTCCACCTCACGGAGCGCGGAAATCGCGTCGTTCGTCTTTCCTTGAGCCCAGAGGATCTCCCCGCGGAGCGCCGCGGCCGCAGGGCGGAGCGCTTTGTCCTTCGCGGCGCGCTCGGCGTCTTTCTGCGCTTGGGGAAGCTTGCCCGTCCTCAAGTAGAGCTCGGCGCGGAGCAACGCGGCACGCGCCGCGTCCGAGCCGGATTCGAGCTTTTGCAGCGTCGCCAATGCTTCGTCGTACTCGGAGGTGTCGATCGCCTTCTTCGCCTCGTCGAGCGCGGCTTGATCCGCGTGCGCGGAAGGCGCGACGAGCGCGACGGAAGCTGCGATGACGAGAGACGAAAGGGCGTGGGCCAGCGAGCTCGTCCGGCGCGGGCGAAGGGAGCGCGTCTTCATGGAGGCAGCGGTAGCTTAGTATCCCTCGTCGAAAGGTCAGCCCGCTTTTCAGGCCGGACCGGAGACGCTCAGCCTGCGAGCGCGCGCCGGGCCACGGCTTCGAGGGCATCGACGAACCGCGGCCGATCCGCCACGGTTTTCGCTCGGACAAATCGCGAGAGACCCTTGTTCCGCGCGATGGTGGGGGCCTCGACGTCGAGGTCGTAGAGCGTCTCGATGTGCTCCGCGAGGAACCCAATCGGCGCGACCACCACGGTGTCGAATCCTGCTTCGGCAAGCATGCCGAACACCTCGGCGAGGTCGGGTCCGAGCCAGCGCTCCTGCGATGCGCCTTGGCTCTGGAACGCGATCTCGACGCGATGGCCGCGTGAACGGAAGCGCTCCGCGATGACCTCGGCCATCGCACGGAAGTCACGCTCGTAGGAGTCGCCCTGCTCGATGACCCGCACCGGAAGCGAGTGCGCGGACAGCACGATCGGCGAAGCGTTCGGCGAACACGACGCAGCCCCCGCGGCCCCGAGCGCTTCGTCGATCGTCTCGACGAACGCGTCGATCAAGGCCGGCTCGAGGCCCCATGCCGGCGCGTGCACGAGCGCGGGCGCGCCTGCGCGCGGCGCGGCTTCGTCCACGGCGGCGTGGTAGACGGCAACCGATTGTGGTGCGAGCGGCAAGCTGAGAACACGCGTTGCACCGCTCGAAACGAGCTCGCGCAACACCTCGTCCGGGTACGGATGCCAGAGCCGACCTGCGACGCGCACGGGCACGCCGAGGCGCGCTTCGAGGGCCGCCGCTTGCGCGCGCGACCCGCTCATCAGAGGTGATCCACCGATCGTCTCGTAACGCCGGATCACCTCGTGGACGAGCTCGTCCGGCGCAGGGCGACCCCGACGAATGTTCGAAAGGAATGCGGGCACGTCGCGCATGTCCGTGACCGTCCCGTGACAGGAGAGAAGCACCGCGTCGCGGTTCACGGGCGCGAGCATACACAGAAGGACCTCGCGCGCGCCTCGACCAACCGTGACCCGTCGGTCATCGAGCGCGGAGCGCTTGCGCACTGCGTCCAAGTCTGAAAAGACAAGAGCGCCGCTCCGCTCGAGCGCGCCTTCTTTTTCGTATCACCGCCGTTGCTGATGAAACGTAGAACGATCGTCCTCGGGGACCTCCACATCGTGCGCGACACGCCTTCGGGCGTCCTCGACGACCTCGTCGGGTTGATCGAGAGCCATCGCGGCACTCGCATCGTGATCGCCGGCGACCTCTTCGATCTCTCCGCCGATCACCCCGGTGAGGAGAAACGCGATGCGCTCGAGGGCGCGCTTGCCGCGCAACCGCGGCTCGTCTCCGTTTTGCGCGAGCACGTCGAGCGCGACGGGGAGCTCTGGCTCGTAGGCGGCAATCACGATGCTTCGGTCGGTGAGCCGGCGCACGCCGCGGAGATCGCGAAGGCGCTGTCGCTCCGGCCGGACGCGGCGAGCCGCGTTCGCACGAGCCCGTGGTTCATCCGCGAAGGCGGCCTGCACCTCGAGCACGGCCATCTCTACGATCCCGACAACGCGACGGTGCACCCGCTGATGGCGAACGTGCGCAGCCTCGGCGTGCATTTCGTCGAAGAGTTCATCGCGCCGACGGGCGCGTTCCGATACTTGAATGCGAACGACGGCACGCCGCTGAAGCTGCTCGTCTCGGCCTTCAAATGGTACGGCGTGCGCGGCCCCTACGTCGTCTACAAGTACTTCGACGCCGCATTCCGCGCGCTCGCATCGAGCGGGCCGTTCTTCGCCGGCGCGGACGAAGCGGTCGAGGGCACCGCACGCGAAGCGGAGTTCATGCGGGCCCACAGCGTCGACGAGACCCTCGTGAAATCGATGCTCGAGCTGCGTGCGCGCCCGACGATGGAGAGCCTCGGCGACACGTTCCGCAGGCTGTACCTGGATCGCGTGGGGGCGACGTGCGCGCTCCTCGGCGGCGTGGCTCTGGCCGCCGCCGGCAAGCGCAACGAGGCGTTGATCAGCCTATCCGCGGGCGCGCTCGCGATGAGCATCTCGTGGGCGCTCGGCCACGATCGCTACGGCGGCTCCGTCCCGGATTTGCTCGCAAAGGGCGCGGCCAAGGTCGTCGAGAAGACGGGCGCGAAGCTCGTGGTGCTCGGTCACGCGCACCGCGAGCACGTCGACGCCACCTACGCGAACACCGGCAGCTTCTCGTTTCCGCGAATGCCTCAGGGCCGGCCGTTTCTCGAGATCGAGGGGACGGAAGCGTTCCCGACGGCGGTCCTCCGTCACGTCGCGCGATCGCGTGCGTAACCCAGCGTTTAGCTGGGTTACGAGAACAACGAAGGCCAGAGCTCACACGTGTAGCCAACCCGCGAGCGACCGGCCCGCTCGCCCGTTTAGGGCGGTCCGCGTCGCGAGCCCGGCACGAGCGAGCTCTGGCCCTGACGCGACCGCCCGCGCGAGCTGATCGCTTCTTTGACGAGGCGCGCGGCGAGCGCGGCGTCGTCGACGTCGAGCGTTCCCTCGCCCGATCGAAACCATTCGGAGATCGCCGCTCGGCGCGCACCGGAGAGCAAAATCGGACCGCCGCCGCATGCCCGGCAGACGAGGCCGCCCGCGGCCGGATCGACGAGCGCGGCTGCCCCCGGCGGGCAAGGTGTCCCACAGCGCACACACGCTTCGAGATCGAGGGCGTAGCCGGTGGCAGCGAGCAACTGCGCGCCGCCCCACGCGAGGACGGCAGACGCCTCGCTCGGATCGCGCTCGGCGATCGCGTCGAGCCCGCTCTCCACGATGTCGAAGCTCTCGGCCTCGTTCGGGCCTTCGACCACCAAGCTCCGCGCGAAAGAGAGCAGCTCGGCGGCCGCTTCCAGCCGCGCCTCGTGGTCCAACAGCGCGAGGCGCGGGCGCTCGATGCGCGCTTCCTTCAGCTTCGCGACGTCGTCGTTCGGCGCCATCTCGAGCGTGACGCGCAGGGTGTGCATCGGCTCCAGCGCGCCGAGCCGCGATGACGTCCGCCGCGCCGAGCGCGCAGCTGCCGAGACCAGCCCCCGCTCGCGCGTGAGCAACGTCAACATGAGGTCCGCTTCGGCGATCGGGATACGGCGCGTCACGAGCGCGCGCGTCTCGATGCGCTCGCGAAGCTTGCGCGCCCCTCGGGTCCCAGCGCCGTTGGCCATGGCGCGTTTGGCGGGCTCACCGAGGGACGGCGGCGCGCGTCATCCCAAAAACGACGCCGACGAGGTGGAAGGCGTCGTGTTGGAGAGCTCGCGCGGGATGCCTTGGCCGCGCGGCCGGAGGACGATGCTGATCGCAACCGTGAACAGGATCAGCAGCAGGACGAAGGCGATCGCGACGCCGACGCGGCGGCCCGACGATTTCCTGCCCTGGGGCGCGGACAGCGGGATCGGCGTGACGAGCGAGACGCGGCGGCTCGCGGTGTAGCGCGCGAGCACGTCGTCGACCGAGACCTGCACCGCACGGGCGTACGAGCGAAGAAACCCACGTACGAACACCTCGGCCGGGAGGTCGTCGAAGTGATCCCCTTCGATGTGCTCGATCGAGGAAATCGGGATGCGCGTCGCGCGGGCGATTTCCTCGACGCTCATTCCGTGGGCTTCGCGCATGCCCTTTAGGTAGCGACCGATCGACTCCATAGGATCCTTCGAGCGGTTCTCGATGCGCCCGAAGGCGCAGCGAGGAGAGACGGCCAAGCCGCATCGCGACCTCTGCGATGCGGTCCCCTGAGCCATGACAGAGGGACCTGGCCTGGAGCCGGACGGTGGTACCGGATCTCGGAGTCGATTTGAACCCTTTACATTCGCAAAAACGCCTCGCTGCCCCCCGAGGGCCTCACTGTCCTCGCGGACAGGGTGCACCGGGATCGCACGGAGCCTGGGTGAGAAGAGGTGCTCAGGGCGCCGGCGACACCCGCGCTTGCGGCGCGGGGGCGCTCGTTTCCAGCGTTTTCAGCGCTCCTTCGCAGCGACCCCCCAAGGTCGACGCACGGGCGAGCTGAGCGCACGTCGTGAACGAAGTTCGCGCATCGTCGTACAAACCAAGCTTCTTCTCGACACGGCCGCGCGCCTCCCAGGCTTCCTGGATTTTTTTACAACCAGGCCGCTCCGTCTCGACGGACCGACGGTAAGCCTCACGCGCCGCCTTCGTCTCGCCTTTCTTCTCGTAGGCGAGACCGAGCCGGTAGTTGCCGACACAGAACGCGGGCTGCGCTGCAACCGATCGCCTGAGCGCATCGATAGCCTCGTCGTATGAGCCCTTCTCGAGGTACGCGAGGCCGAGGTTGCCCCACGAGACCTGCGGAGAGCCGTAGAGGATGTCGGCGGTGAGCGGCTTCAGGACCTCGATCGCGGCGTCGTATTTCTTTTCGTGGATGAGCACGACACCGAGCGTGTTCGTCGCCTCGCGCATCTCGGGGTTCTCGTCGATCGCGCGGCGCGCGAGGCGCTCTGCTTCCTCGAAGCGACAATCGGAGGAGCCCGTGTCGTGCGCGCAGAACGCGAGGTAGATGAGCGCCCCGAGGTGCATCGCGTCGGCGTTGTCGCCGTCGACGTCGAGCGACTCGTTCACCTTGGCGAGGGCCTCGCGGTATCGCCCTTTGCGAAACTCGTCGTTGGCGACGTCGTAGAGCGCGACGCTCTGCGGGTCCGCGACGGCATCCTTGGACCGGCCGATGCATCCACCCATCGCCGAAGCGACGAGCAAAACCCCGATATGGCGCGCGGAAACAACCATGGCCGTCGGGCCATACCGAAGGCACGCAGGCCGGGCCAAGAAACCGGCTAGACCGAGTCGTCGGGCTCGCCGCGGATCTCGTCTTTGACGCCGAGGAGCGCGAACAAGCGCCGGAGCGCGTCGATGTCGGGGATCTCGAGCCGCTCTTCGCTGACCCGGATGTACTGCCCGTCGCGAAGCTCTTGGACGACGCGTTTGACGGTGTCGACATCGAGACCGACACGTGTCGAAAGCTCCATCGGAGAGATGGAGAAGGAGATCGACCCATTGAGCGTCGACTCCATGTGGTTTTGAGCGAGCTTCAAGAGAGCGCTGACGACCTTCGACTGCGTGTCGGAGAGCATCATGATCTCGATTTGATCTTCGGCGTCGCGCAGCCGCCGGACGAGCTGCTTCACGAGGCGCGAGGCAACGACGGGGTTTCGCTCGAGCAGGTTCTGCAGCGTCGCTTGGTCGAGGGAGAGCGCGAGCCCGGCCGTGAGCGCGATCGCCGTGGAAGAGCGCAGAGCGCCGGTGAGGAGCGCAGACTCGCCGAAGAGATCGCCCGGCTTGAGCACCATGAGCGATCGCTCGACGCCGCGGACGCGTTTGATGAGGCGGACACGTCCCTCTTCGAGGAGGAAAGCGTTCGTGCCCTCCTCGCCTTCGCGGAAGATCACCTCACCCGGGGAAAAGCGGCGGCCGAAACGCGCACGGAGCCGCTCGCCCTGCGAAACCGGCAAGTCCGGTCCCGTCTCTTCGTCGAGCATCGTGGGTTCGTCAGTCCTCGCGGTCGCGGGCGACTCCGACATCGGGCCGCCGATCCTAGTGGCCAGCGTGCGATCTCGCAATTCAGCTTCCCCGTCAAACAAGGGGCTGGTGCTCATTCCGTACGGTCCGGCGGTGGACCTTGGACGCCGCCGGCGCGCGGCATGGTGATGTCCGGCGGGCGCACATACACCGGCACGAGCGTCGGAGAGGTGGCGTTCGTTCGATCGATCCGGCCAGCGGTCGGCTCGAGGGCGAGGCGGCGCGCCGCGATGCGGGCGATGACGCCGGCGTCAGGAAAGTCCAGCGCATCGGAGCGGCGTGTCGGCTCGACCCCGAGCTGCGCGGCGGCCGCTCCCGCGACGACGTCCCCCCGGGACTTCGCCTCGGCGAGCAGCTCCTTGGCTCGCTCGTGCGAGACGACGACCGGCTCCTCTTCTTGCTCGACCTCGCCGCCGGACAGAGCTCGGTAACGCCCGAGGTAGGTCTCGCTCTTTTGCGCGTCGATCGCGACCACCACGTAGGCGGCCACGCCGATGTCCTCGAGCGCCGCCGTGGCCAGCGCTTCGAGCGAAAGCACGCCGATCGCCGGGATTCGAAGTGCGAGGGCGATGCCCGTCGCTGCCGAGACGCCGACGCGCACGCCGGTGAACGATCCCGGACCGATGTCGCACGCGACGCCGACGAGCTGCGCGCGTTCGACACCGGCGCGGGCGCAGACCTCGTCGATCCCTGCAAAGAGCTTCTCGGCGTGTGACCGGAGCTCGACGTAGACGGCGCGTGCGAGCACACGGTCGCCGTCGACGATCGCGACGCCTCCGCGCGGCGTCGCGGTGGTGAGCCCGAGCACGAGCATTCGGGCCGGCACGCTACTCGGAACACCTCCGGCTTTGAACTGGTGATCGCGGCTGGGAAAGTACGGCCTCGCCGCGCACGGGAACCAACCAATGGCCGGGATGTCAGGCCTGATGATTGGTGGTAGGAGATCGATGGTGACTCGGCCGATCGTCGCAGCAGCTCGTGCCGCGTCGCCGGGCTTCGTTGCGCTCGACGCGGGGGAATCGAGCGTCGCAGCCGCGCTCGCCTGCGCAGCTTCGGCGTTCGCGCACCTGGTGGTCGCCGCCGCATTCGCCGCCCTCTGGATCGCGCCGTGGAAGCTCGAGGAGGAGAAGCGCGCAGAAAAGAAGGAGCCGCCTCCGCCCGATCCGATCACCTGGGTCGAAGCTGCCGAGCTCGAGCCGGGCACCGACGTTCCCGTCGCGGATCAGGTCGAGCCCTCGAAAGAGCAACCCGCCGAGGAAGCCGCCGCTGCGCCGGCGCCGCCCGTAGAGGCAGTCGCCCCTGAGGTCGCCGCGGCCCCCCCCGCACCCGTCGCGAAGCTGGAGAGCGTCGTCGATGCCCACCCTCACTATGCGGTGCGGGGCCCGAGCCAGGACCTCGTCGACCATCTGACTGAAGAACGCGTCGCGGTGCTCCAGGCCTCGCCGGAGATTGGCATTGTGGGGAGCCGCGCCGGGACCGGGGGCGGCACGGCGAGCGGCAATGGTACGGCGGGAACGAGCGTGGATGCAGCGACAACCGCGCGCGAAAAAGCGCCGGATCTCGCTGCGCGGTTCACGAAAGAGCTGCCGCGCTACGCCGCCGATATCGAGGGGTGGACGACGCTCACGGTCGGAACGCTTCCCGCGACGGAGTTCACGATCGAGCTCGGCGACGACGGGCGTGTCGTTCGTCCGACCGAGGAGCAGAAACCTCCGGACGAAAAGCGCGCGGCGTTGACGCTGTCGGTGACGCGCACGTTGCGCTCGCTGGTCACCAAGCTCGCCCTTCCCGGCCTACCCGTTCAAGCCGGTTCGTTGCGCGTCAAAGTAAAGGCGACGATCTCGGACGGCGCGCCTCGCGAAGCAGGCGACGAAATCGAGCTGTCGTTCACGTACGACGGCAAAGCGCGAAAGGGCGCGGGCACGTTCGTGCTCCGGTCCGGCCGGACGGTGACGTTCGACGTCGAGGTCGTCGCCGTCGAACCGAAAGATCCGCCGGCCGAAGCGCCTGCATCCGACGCCTCCGAGCCTCCTCCTTCTCCGTCGTCCTCCGCATCGGCGAGCGCGCCTTCGGCTCAACCGGCGCCATCAGCAAGCGCACCGCCCGCGAAGGCCCCGGACGCGCCCAGCAATCGGTAGAAAACACGCACGCACCAATGGGCGCGGCGTCGGTGCTAGGTTCAGGGCATGCGCGCTTTGCGTGTGCTTGCCTTCGTTGTCGCGTCATTTCCGGTCGCTGCATTCGCGCAAACGACCGATCCCAACGCGCCGCCCGTCACGCCCCCGCCCGCACCTCCCGGACAGGTTCCGCCTGGCCAGGCGCCGGTCACCACGGGGACGAGCGGCGTCGACGCGTGGGGAGGAATGAACGCAGGCGGAGTTTCGCCTCCCGCCCCGATCGGCGGCACCACCGCGACGGCATCCGTCTCCGCGACGGCATCGACCTCGGCCTCGCCGGTCGACATCGACGACGAGCTCGACGAATCGAAAGACGAGGACTCGGGCCGAGGCCTCAGCTGGTTCTGGCTCGAGGTGCAGGGTGGCTTCGAGCACGTCGGTTTGCAGACGTTCAACATCGAGGAAGAGAACTTCTCGGTCGGCTTGGTCGAAACGGAGTCGAGCGGCGGCGTCGTGAGCGCGGGGATCGGCGCGCAAATCATCTTCGTGACGATCGGCGCGCGCACGCGCCTCGGCTTCTTCGACGACTGGCAGCTCGGGACCGTCGGTGGTGAGGTTGGCTTCCACATCCCGATCGGGTTCGTCGAGCCACGGTTCGATTTCGGCGCGGGGTACGCGGCAATCGCGAACTTCGACAACATCGTCCCGGAGGACATCTCCATCCACGGCTTCTACGTGCGCGCAGGCGCGGGCGTCGATTTCTACCCCGTGAAGCAGCTCGCGCTCGGCGCCCAGGCGACGTTCGACTTCATGGGGCTGACGCGCCCCGGCCTCGATCCTTCGCAGATTCAGGCGATTCAACAAGACCCGGACGTCGGCGATATCCCCGCCGCACGTGAGCAGGCCCTCGCGCTCGACGGATCAGGCTACGGCGCAGCGGTCGCGATCCAGGGCACGATCGGACTACATTTGTGACCCCGCGTGCGAGGCTCCGACGTCGCTCTCTTCCTGGCGCTCACCGTCGGGTTCTTCGTGCTCACCGCTCCTGTTTGGGAGCGGCGCCGTGACGATCGCCCCGGCGCTCGCTCGAGCCGCCGACGCCTGACCGTCTTCTGGCCCGGCGTGGTCGCGACCGCGCTCGGCGGCGTCGCGTTCTTCGTTTCGCTCGGGCTTCGTGCATTCGCGCGCAGCGAGCTCGGCATCGAAGATCCCGAGCGCGGCGCGATCGACGTCGTCGCCGTCGCGTTCTCACTCCTGGTCATCGCGCCGTTCGACGAGTCCCTTCGCGTCGCGGCGGTGGTCTATCCACTTCGTTCGCGGGGCTTGAAACGCCCCTACGACGGCATGCGGCTCGCCATCGGCGCCGCCGTCGGGTTCGCCACGCTCGAAGCGGCGCGACGCCTCTGGGGAGCGCCCATCGGAGGGCTCCTGGCAGCGCGTGTCGCGCTCGATTCCATCGCGCACGTATCGCTGTCGTCGTTGTGGGGATTTGCGGTCGCGCGCCAGCGCCGGCGTACGGTCGGTGGACCGGGTTTCGGCCGGACCTTCCTCGCGGCAGTCGTGTTCGGTGGCATCGCAACACACCTCTTGCTCGTGCGCGGTCCGATCGCGACGTGGGCCGCGGTGCCGCTCGTCCTTTCCGGCGTGCTGACGTCACTCGTCGCGCGGCGGGACCTGCTGCGAATCACGGAGCAGCCGAAGAAGAAGCGTCGTTTTTCGCAGATTCTCCGCGTGAACGCCCCGTCGATCGAAGAGCTCGAGCGCGCGCTTCTGCGTCGCCCCGATCGCCCGGTCATGCTCCGTTGGATCGTGTTCGGCGCATTCGTCACCATCGGCGTGCTCCTGACGATGGTCGCCGGCAGCGTGCTCTTGGGGCACCGCACCGGCGTCGACTTCGCAGCCGTCGACGAGGCCGCGAGCTTCGACCAAAGCGCAGCACCGCTGGTCTTACTCGGCACCGCGATCCTCTGCGCGTTCCCGTTCTCCGGTTACCTCGTGGCGCGCGCCTCCGCCGCGAAGAGCGTGCTCGAGCCGGCGCTCAGCGCGTCCGTCGCGATCGTGAGCTTGATGGTTCTGCTCGGCCTCGCGGCGCCGATCGCCGTCGTGTTCGGGCTCGCGCTCGCACCCGTCGCGTTCGCGCTCGCGTGCACCGGCGCGTGGGTCGGCTTGGAACGGTGACGAGAGCGCGACGCGATGTTTCGCGCGCCCTTGTCACGAGGTATACTCCATGTTTACCATCGCGCCATGCAGACGATCGAACGGGGATTCAGGGGCGCTTGGTGGACCGTCGTCGCGTTGTCGATCGCGGCGTGCTCGAGTGAGACCGGGGACGAACAGGGAGGCTCCGCTGGCGCACCTTCGACGGGCGGTGGCCAGGACGGAGGGGCAAACGCCGGCGGCTCGAGCGACGGCGCAGGAACGAACGCAGGTGCCGGCGACTCCGGCGGCGACACGAGCGCAGGCGGCGCGATCGGCGTGGGTGGATCCGGCGGCGGCGAGCCGATCACGATCCCCTTCGCGTGCCCCGGCGGAAGGATCGCGCCGGGCATGAACCAGGTGCAGGTCGGTGACCTGACGCGCAGCTTCTACGTCGACTTCCCGAGCGACCCGTCACAACCGATGGGTGTCGTCTTCTCGTGGCACGGCTTCGGAGACACGCTCGAGAACCACCGCGCGGCATCGGCTCTCGATCCGAACGGCGACCCGGCGCTTCCGTTGGCCGTCATCACGCCCGACGACAGCGGCTTGCAGCCGCCGATGGGCCTCGACTGGGACATCGCGAAAGGCACGCCGGCGGATACCAACCGAGATCTCGCGTTCTTCGAGGCGATGCTCGGTTGCATGAACGCTCAATATTCGATCGATCCGACGCGCATCTATTCGTACGGCTTCTCCGCGGGCTCGGTCATGACGAGCCTTCTTCACTCGCGGTACCCGGGTTTGCTCAGCGCGATCGTCGCCATCAGCGGCGCGTGGTTCAACGATCCGGCGGAGCAGGACCTCGTGAACTTCATCGACATCGCTTGGAGCTGGCCGGAGCTCGATCCCGCCGACGGCGGCACGGTGCTCCTCACGCACGGCGGACCGAACGATCAGACCGTCCTCGGGATCATGAACCTCGAAGACGCGGCCCAGGCGGCGTTCCCGTTCTTGAAGGCGGCGAACCGGATCGTCGTCGACTGCCCGCACGAAAATGGCCACTCGCCCCATCCCGAGATGACGCCTGCGATGGTGAGCGCATTCTTCTCCGCACATCGCGCCGGCCAGCCCTCCCCCTACGAAAGCGGAACCATCCAGGGGTTTCCCGCGAGCTGCCAGCTGCGCTTGCCCTAACCACCCAAAGCGGCACCAACCCAGTGCGTGACCGGGCCCCATCGCCGAAGGCGATGGGCGCGCGAGGACCGTAAGGCCCGGAGCGCGAAGTTTGGGTGGGGGGCCCCGCCGCGCGCAGCGCGGTGTGGGGGAGGGGCTTTCAAGCCCCTCCAGCTAAAATCGCTCTGCGGGGCCGGCAGCAGCAGCCCACCATGCAACGCCCGTCAGGCCGGCGGCAGCGCGGTCTTTTCTCGGTCGCGAGCGAAGCGATGCGACGCCTCCCGTCGCGAGCGAAGCGATG
>JABFXY010000050.1 GCA_013361525.1 Polyangiaceae bacterium
CAGAACAGTCCGCGAGCCGTCATTAACTGTGACTGGCCCAACGCGCTGGCTGGCTTTCGGGCGCATCTGCGACGAAATTCGGTATTCTGCGGCCCCGCTCGCCTGCACCCCCGTTTGGCCCGAGTCGGACCCCGAGCGCCGTGCCGCTATCGATGCCGAGCCGGACGAGCGCGAGTTGGGCATCGTGTCTTGTGTCGCTGACGCAGTTGCGCTCACGC
Source organism: Polyangiaceae bacterium (assembly GCA_013361525.1). Lineage (GTDB taxonomy): Bacteria > Myxococcota_A > Polyangia > Polyangiales > Polyangiaceae > Xiheicaenibacterium. Next base: position 219 of record JABFXY010000050.1, read on the forward strand.
GCGAATACCTCGCCGGGGTCGCTTTGGGGCGAATTGCCGTTTCACGTGCGAAGCCGCGGGGCCCCTGACGTATGCGCGGATACCGTTATCCGGAGGCACCGTGGGCCTACTTCTGAAAATCACCTGCTCCGACTGTAGCTACGAAAAACGGCTCACCATTGGTCCCGTGTTCTATCAGTTGCCCGATGGGAATCAGCTGAGCGCTAGCGTGATCCGTGCGTGGTGTCGAACCTGCGACGGCGTCGTTCTTGCGGAAGAGATCCCGTCCGAAGAGGGGCTTTCGCGCATGCTCCAACGTCTCGAGAGTGGAGAACCTCTTCCGCCCTTGGATGAAAGACTACGGAAAGTTTGGCCAGACGAGCCAACGTTCAGGGCGGAATTCATCCGTCGCACAGAACAACAACTCCGCTGGCGTCGATCCCGCTCGAGCCCTGCCCACTGTCTTACGTGCCGCGGTAACGAGTTTGAGCCCTTCGCAGGCGTGCCGTTCGGGGATCGCGCGCTGCAACACCCCTCGTGCTCGGGTTGGTTGACCTGCTCACCCGGCGCACGCCTGAGTCTCGCAGGGTTCCCATTGCTGTCCCCCGAGGGGGCTCCGATCGGCACGTTCCCCGAGGCTCGCTGAGCCACATCCACGATGTCGGACGCGACGCCGCCGCACCTCAATTCCTGCGCTTTCAACGGCATTGCACGCTGGGAGCTTCCTTGGCGCGATGCCTCTCTACACGGCTCAGGACTGGTCTTTGTTTGCACGTATTGTCTCGAGACCTGCCGCGCCATCATTTTCGAAGATTCGCTGAGCTCGGGGGACCTTCAATGCTCCTTTTGCCATGCCTGCTATGCCTGTGTGGCGGGGCCGACCGTTGCCATCTGCGCGACGTGTGTCGACAGCTTCTTGGGTGCTGAGCGGCCTTCGTGGGGTACCGTGCGTCGCGGACCGCGATCCCTGAAATCGCCTCATCGAGCCCCGACGCTCTCCTTGCTGAGCTGGCGTTGCACAATGCGACGCCGGCGGCGCGCCTCGAGTTGATCGCTCACATGAAGGCACTCGGGGTCGCGATCACGTACGAGAGCGGGCCAGCCTCGCGCCCCATCACCGACTAATCGCCCCGCTCACCAAAACTTTCCTCCCTCCCACCCGTCACAGTTCGACGCCCCCACCGATACAGGGGAGGGCGCAACCAGGCGCGTCGACGAGGAGGCATCCGATGAGCGGACGGTCCCGTGCCGTATTGGTGGTCCTTTGTGCATTGCTCGCCTCGGTGGGCCTTTGGCTCCGGTATTCCGGTGTGCTCAATCCGCCGCCGGAGGCGCCTATTGTGCAGCCAGACGACGAGCTTCCCCTGCCCGGTATTCCGCTCGACGACGGGCACTCCGTCGGACCGGGTGTCTCGGTCGGCAATCTCACGGTCTTTCCGGTGTACGCGAAGACGCCGGAGGATGTCGGGGAGTTCATGACGCTCGCGAAGGCCATCGAGGAATCGAAGGCGGAGGTGCGCGAGGTCGGCGAGGGGGGCACGGTGAATACCCTCGTGATCGAGAACAAGAGCACGGACGCCTCGATCCTCATTCTGGCCGGGACGATCGTGAAAGGTGGAAAGCAGGATCGGCAAATTGGCGAGGACGTCGTCGTGGCTCCCGGCCAGACGACGAACGTCGCTGCCTTCTGCGTGGAGCAGGGACGCTGGAACGGCCAGCGCGAAGGCACCGCGACGAACGGGAAATTCGAGGCGAAGGAAATGCTGGCGGTTGGCAAGGTCCGCGCCGCGGGCCAATACGAAAAGGACCAATCCCAGGTTTGGAGCAACGTATCGAAGGTGAATGAGGCCAACATGAAGGCGGCGCCCTCGCAGACGCTGCTCGCGTCGCTCGATGACGCCGCGCTCGGGAAGGAGCGGGAGCGCATCGTCGAAGATGCCGCGGCGGCATTCGAGAAGGTGGAGCAGCCGGGGCGGGTGGTCGGCCTCGCGTATGCCGTGGGCGGAGAGGTGAAGGGGGCGCGGTGGTTCGCCGGCAGGAAGCTCTTTGCTCTCCACCGGCCGACGCTCCTCAATACCGCTGCAATGGAGGCGATAACGGCGCGCGCCCAGGTACGCCCCGACGCTGAACGGGCGCCCGTCGCAGAAGCGAAGGCGGAGGCGGTCGTGGCGTTCGTGCGCAGTATGGACGCGACGAAGGTCGCCGAGGAGCGAACGCGTGAGACGGAGCTGAAGGCGTACCGCGTCGCCCCCGAGGGTTATGCGTCCGAGGTGTGGCTGCCAGCGCCGAAAACACCGGCCGGAGGACCGCCTTCGCCGACCGGCACGGCCGCTCCGAGCTCGAGCGCGTTCGTTACGAAAGACTTCTTCAAGAAGTAGACCCTCAATCTCTCCCAAGGTCGCGTGCCGCGACTTGAGCTCACCGTTTTTTCGTTTCGCCCTTCTTGAGGACGACGAACTGGACACGACGGTTCTTTTCACGGCCCTCTTCCGTTGCATTGTCGCCAACCGGTTTGTCGAGGCCGTACCCTCTCGCGACGAGCCTCGCGCGCTCGATGCCACGTTGCATGAGGGCGTCCGCGACTGACTGAGCGCGTCGTTCGGAGAGCTTCTGATTGAGCGCTTTCGCCGCGCGGTTGTCCGTGTGCCCCTGAATCTCGACGAGCTCGATCTCGGGGTGCTCGTCGAGGACCTGCGCGACGGCGTCGAGCAGCGCTTTCGACGCGGATTTGATCGTTGCTTTGCCCGTATCGAATTGAACCTGCTCGAGGATGACGATTTCGGTCTCGGTCACGCGAACGGCGCGCGGGCATCCACGCTTCGACGGCGCCGGATCGTCTACGCCCTTTTCGCGCGGGCAGGCGTCCACATCGTCCGCAAACCCGTCACCGTCGGAATCCGCCGGGCACCCGTGCTGTTTCGGGTCCTCACTCGCGAGGCCTGCGAGATCCGGGCATGTGTCGACGTCGTCGGCAATCATGTCGTCGTCGCGGTCTCGCAACGGACACCCGTGCTTCACTTTATCCGTGCTCGCGACACCGGCCTCGTCCGGGCACGCGTCTAGATCGTCCGCAAAGCCGTCATGGTCGCGGTCCCGAATCGGGCACCCGTGCTTTTGGGGATCATTGTGCGCGATGCCGCGCTCGTCCGGGCAAGCGTCGACATCATCCATGATCTTGTCCTTGTCGCGGTCGAGCGGCTTCGGGGGCACGTACGGAGGACGCTCGTCGACATCCGGCGTGTACATCAAGCTGAAGACGCTGCGGACATCGGGTGTCCCGATCCCGCTCGTGAAGCCGGGCCCAGCGCCGCCGCCCACTTCGAGGAAGCGAACGATCCTCCATTTGATGCCGGCGAGCGCTTCGATGTTGGTGTTCTCCTTCGAGGGGTCCTGGAGCGTCATCGCGCCGGACGACTCCACCCCGATTTGGACGTTACGTGCGCCGCCGAGGAGGCAGCCGACGCCCGCGCCCCAAACGAATTGGTGTCCGAGCGAGACTTGGTCGTCGAGCGAGTCGACGCTTTTGAGCGTCGCCCCGACCATCACGGTCCAGAGGAATCGGCCCGCGAGCCCGCCCAGAAGCACCTGCGGCTGGCCGCGGACACTCGCGTTCGTGATGTAGTCGCCGTCCGTGCCCGTCGGAAACCACACATACCCGCCCAACCCAATTTGAAATGGATCGGCGTACTCGCCGTGGAGGCGTACGCGCAAACCAGCCCTCAGGTCGCCGAAGCCACCGCCGTCGGGCGAGACGAAGGCGAGGTCGTTGCTCGCGACGACGCCGTCGCCCATGTTCACGAGCGCAAACGGCATATCCACGTTGATGAGGACGCGGTCGACGATCGACAAGGTCAGGTTGGCGTGAAGGAACATCTGGTGCTCCACCACCGCGCCGGCGGATTCGCCATCGGCGCTCGCGAGGACCAGCGGATTGTGCGCGTAGTCGAGCACGATACCACCGTGTGGTGTCACCTCACCTGCGGCGTACGGTGACGGAACACCGAAGAAGCGATCTCCCGCCGCCGAGGGATCGAACCTCGGGAGGTCGACGTTTTGCGCGCTGGCGGTCGAGGCGGTTTCGACGACGACCAAGGCGAGCGACGCAATGACGATAGGACCGACGATGAGCTTGCGTCCGACCATGACGTATTCCCTTTTGCTAAATGACTAGTCCGCCCGAAGGGCGGCCAAGCTAGTTGGATTTGGAGCGAAGCGACCGGCGGCGGACGGCGAGGGCGACGAGCGCGATCGCCAGCGTGGGCAGGATCGACGCGGGCGAGCGTCCCGCGGAGCAAAAGCCTGCACCGCGCGTGAAAGAGTCACCGCCGTCGTCCGAAGGTACGGCGCCACCGCCGCCGGAAGCGTCTGCGCCACCGGCGCTGCCACCGATGCCTTGTCCACCGCCGCCGTCGATCGGCGAGCAGTCGACGCCGTCCCCGACGAATCCATCGTTGCACGTGCAGGTGAATCCGCCTTCGTCGTTCAGGCAAGTCGCGTCTGCCGAACAGTCGTCGAGCCCCCCCGCGCACTCGTCGATGTCGGCGCAGCCGTCGGGAAGGTCGTCCACCGTGCAGGTGCCGTCACCCGCGTCGTTGCGCGGATCGTTGTTGCACAGTGGTAAGCCGTCATATCCGGCCGGGCATTCGATCGCTTCTGTGAAAAGGGTGAGATCGCAAGTCTCCACACCGTCCTGGATCAGCCCATCCCCACAAGTCGCGTCGAGGCACAGGTTCGTGCAATCGTCGCCGTTGTCCTCGTTTCCGTCGTCGCATTCCTCGCAGAGCTGAAGTGTGCTGTCTCCGCAACGTGGCAATGTTCCCTGCGCGACGAGAAATCGAAAAACGCCAGGGTCGGCGATGTTGCTGTCGGCGACCAGTTCCAGCACGTCGGCGGTGCCCGAGCCCGGAAGGGCGATCGCGTTGCCGTTGCCCGCATCGAGTCCGGCCGTCGCCTCGGACCCCCCGAGCCCGCCCACGCCGTCCGAGCCGTCACCGGTGGTCCATGCCAGCGTCTCGTAACGCAGCTCCACCTCGAGGTTCGCGGCCGATGCGCAGACCTCGACGTCGTTGTTGGTCAGGACGACCTGAAACGAATTCGTGTTGTCCTGGTGTTGGTCGTAAAAGCCGACGTCTTGCCAGGTAATGATGATTCGATGGTTGGCCGGCTCCTGGCAAACGGTGAGGGAGCCGGCGAAGTCGCCGCGCAAGTCGACGTCGGCGAAGTAGGGCGCGATAGACGGGACGGTCAAACCCGGTATCGATTCGGGGTCGAATACGGAGACTGCCTGCCCGAAGCTCACCGTCCCATTGACATTGACGAAGAAGGACGCGTTTGCCCCGTTCGTGAAAGGCACCCCGTTTGGGAAGACGCTGCTGACGGCTGCACCGGTAATTGGCACGCTGCCGTCGTCGAGCGGCCCCGCGTCCGCGTTCGCGTTGGGCTGCGCCGCCAGGATAGCGAAGAGGTCCGTCTCGGTCCCGTCGCATGGCAGGAGCTCGGCCGCGTGGGACGCGGCCGGGCAGACCCACAATGTGGCCCCGAGTGACGCGAGCGCGGCACGGAAAATGAGGACGACACCGCGACGCCGCAGGCGCAACGCGCGCCACGGCACCGGGCGCGTCGGCTGATCGACGGCCATGACCTTCTCCTCGATATGCGAGCCGCCGGGAGCACGCGGCGAAAGGAACGAACGCCCCCGTTCGTTGCCGATGTAATCGTCGCCGCGGCTTATCGCACCTTAAGGAATCTGATCTTTTGCAGGCGCGCCGAGGCGCGCTTTGCGCTCAGGGCGCGGCGTCGAGATCGATGAAGAGAGAGTCCACGACGGTGACGATTCGATCGTTCTTCATCGCGGCCTCGATGCTCGGCTTCTCGTCTTGGCCACCAGTCGTCAACTCGATGGCGACGCCCTCGTGGCGCGGCTTGTCGCCGGTGCTCGACGGCTCGATGTCGGGCCACAGCGCGATCAAGTGCGCAGATCTCGCGTGTCCTTCGCCCGTTCGGAACGGAAGCGCCAACAGTTTGCGTGAGGCGATCTCGACCTCGCCCACGTCTCCCTCGGTGAAAGCCGGCGCTTTGCCGTGCAGCTTGCGCACGTACTCCTTCAGTGCGCTCGGCTCGGGCGAGACCTCGTCATAACGCAAGACGCGAAAGCCGAGGGCCCCGCCCGGTGGTCCGGCGAGGTGGAAAACGACGTCGTCGGCGGGCGGCACGACGATGAAGCCACCGGGCACTTCGGCGGATAGCCATCTCGTCACGCCGGTCCGCGCGAACGGGCCCTGGACGTGAAGCTCGTCCGGACGTTTGCGTCCTTCAGGTATGAGAAGTGCCCCCTCGCGGTAGAGCCGGTCCCGCAACATCGGAAGGAAGGCGCTCGTTCCGCGCTCGACGACACGACCCCACTTGCGGCTCTTGCCATTTGGATGCGGGACGTCGACCGACTCGACGGTGCGCCCATTGACCTCTTTCACGACCTTCCAGAGCCGCTCTCGCTGCTCCGCCGGTCCGTCGACGATAGCGAGGTAGTGAACGTCGTTGATGGCGACAGTGCCGAGGAGTACGTTCTTCCCGGCGTCGAGCGTCACGACGTCATAGCGACGGACGGGCGCGCCTGCCTTGCCCGGCAGGTGCAGCTCGACATGGTGCGTGTCGGCGAGCCAGCCGAGCTGCATGATCCGGAGGAATTGATCGTCGGTGCGCTCGACCCGTTGCGGGCGACCAGCGACGCCGGCCGACATGACGTGATCGAGCGCGTTCATCTCTTTTACGATGTCGCGAAGGGCGGCGTCACCCGAGGTGACCATGCCCCTGAACGGTGGCTTCGCGTCGAACCGAATCGTTCCGAGCTGGGTCGCCTCGAACGTCGTGGGGTCGACCCGCACAGCGACACGCTCGAATGTGCCGGCGGGGGGCGGCTCGGCATCGGGATGTTCCAGGGTCGGGCTCGGGCGCGAGCGATCCGCAGAGGAACCGAGCGGATCGACGCGAGCGGCGCTCGACCCGGTCGATTCTGGGTCTGTCGGACAGGCCAGGACCAAGCAGGCAGCGACGAGCAGCCTTCGCATCTGCACGTAGACTTATCAGAACCGCGGAGGTGCCGATCGATCCAGCGCAGAGCGGCCGTCTCTCGCCAGCGGTGCATCACTCAGCCAAAAGCCGGCAGTGCCGACCGCGCGGAGCACGACTTCTTTGCCGACATCGTGTTCCAGTACGACAAATTCGTAGCGGACGCTCGCCCACGTCCCGTCGGGGGTTTCGTCATCCGGCGGGAATCCCAGGCGGACGTGGAAGGGGCCCTCTTGCTCCCACCGATAGACCTCTTGATCGAGGCCGGCGAGAACGGACTCGGAGGTGACCAACAGGGTTCCGTCGGATCGGAAGTCCCAACTTGAGCTCATGAGAATATCGGCGCTTCCACGCGCTGTTCGCCAGACGCCCGTGAGCGTCGATGCGAACCGTGTGCGGTAGTCCGCGAGGCGCGCGAGGATTTGGGGGTCGTCGGTATTCCCGAATGGCATGCCGTATGTGCGCGCGTCGGCGTTCGCCTGTCAACCCAGCATGCGCCACGAGAGGGGATGTGTTCCCGTCGTCAGGCTGCTCACACCCTCCGACCGCGAGCCGCCAATCGCATCGACCGAACCGCCGCAAGGGAGTAGGCTTTTACTGTGACCCTGGACTCCTTGGATGGCTTCACCATCGATGCGACTTCGTGGACCGCGTCGTGCTCTCGTTCGACGAAGTCCGGCTGGACGGCTGTCGCGCGTTTCGCGGCATCTTCAAATTCCCGGCTATCAAGTGCGTTCCCGGATGGACGAACAATCTCGCTGTCTACATCGTCGGTATGATCGCCCTCCCTTTGGGCGACAGCTTCATCATGATCAATACGGAGGCGGTTGAACGCGGTACGACCGGGGCGCGCGAGGCCGTGGTCGGTGTGCTGCAGCCGCCCGCACGAGAGCCGTCTGACGCTCGCAGTACCGCCACAATGGAGGAGTATTTCGCTCGCGTTCGCGACTGCTTGGCACGGCAGCTCCCATCGGACGCGGAGGAGTTTGATCGTCTATTGCCTCATCACCCGCTGTCTGCCGTGCGACGTTTGCAGCGTCACGTGCTCGCGTCAGCGCATGTAAGTCCCGAAATGCGTGGGCGCGCGCTGCGCCCGGCATGAGCTCGCGTTTGCGGCTCGAACGCCAGGTCCGACGTGCCGAGGCCTTGCTTGACGACGTCGACGGGCGCGCGTAGCAATCTCGCGTAACGTGGAGGCGAATATTGTGTTCCAGCGGGGCCGCGTGAGCGCGGTTGCGGCTTGTGTGTGTGCAGCGGCCGTCTGCATGGCGGCATCCGCCCAGGCTTCGGATCTGCCCGAGCTGGCTGCACGAACGGCGCCCTCGGTCGTCCACTTGGACGTCTCGTCGCCACGCGGTGAAGGGAGCGGGACTGGATTCTTCGTCTCGGCGGACGGGCGGATACTCACGAACTTCCACGTGGTGGATGGCGGCACGAAGGTCAGCGCGAAGACCGACGACGGGCGGGTCATCGCGATCGAAGGGGTGCTCGCGTGGGACGCGGACAAGGACCTCGCCGTGCTCCAGGCTGAGGCCGGCACCTACCCAGCGCTGTCGTTGGGGGACAGCGGCACGGTTCGCCCCGGTGACGAAATCTTCGTGATTGGCAGCCCCCACGGGCTGTCGAACACCCTCTCGTCGGGTATCGTCTCCGCCATTCGCGAACAAGGCATCTCCGGTCGCGGCAAAGTCAACGGACGAGAGATGACGACGGACGCGTGGGGCATTCAGATCACCGCGCCTATCTCGCCTGGCTCGAGCGGTTCGCCGATCGTGGCCTCGAACGGCAAGGTGATCGCCATCGCCGTCGGCGCGCGCGACGGACAGAGCCTCAATTTCGGCATCCCGAGCGCGGCCGCGACGAACCTCCTGAATGGGGTCGAAAAGGACGCGAAGCCGAAGCCTCTCACGGCGCTCTCGACCGAATCCAGCAGCGGGCTTTGGAAGAATCTCGCCATCTCGGCCGGTGTCTTCGGCGGCGTTGCCTTGGTGTGGCTCGTGGTCTCTCGGCTGGGGCGAGGGTCGAAGACTCCGCGCTCGAAGCGCGCAGCGAGCTGATCGGCGTCACGCTGGCACCTGCCGCTGGCCGGGGCTACGTTGAACCGACGGTTCATGCTGACCGACGTCTATGAAGCGACCTTCGAGGATGCTCGAGGGCCCGAAACGACGCAGATTCATAACGACGGTGCAGAGCTGCGCGTTTCGCTACGCGGTGTCGATTTTGTCGGTTCGGACTTCGACGGCCTCTCCCCTATAGAGACGCACCTGGAGCGCGCCAGGGCACTGTTCACGCTGCAGCACGACTGCCTGTGTTCGTGCCGGCTTCAATGGGTGATGCCGCTCGCTATCGAGTATCGAGGTGAGATCGGCACGGCATTGCTTGCGGCAACCCTCGACCTGGGTGATCCGACGCCCAATGGTGGAATCAGCTCCGAAGTGCTCGCGCTGGAGCTCAGGACCCCAGTCGGTACGACTCGAAGCTCGGGACACTCCGGGTGGTTCGAGGACGAAATGCTCGAGCTCGAGAAGGCGCTCGCCGGTGCCGCCCATATACGCAGCTGCATAACGTGCGCGTACGCCGACTATAGTCCCTGTGGGCACGGCCTCTTTGGCTCGCTTGCGTGTTTTCGGGGAGTCAAAGACGAGTATCTGCGGGTTAGCGACAAGGCAGGGATCTTCGCCATCTGGCAGCGTCTGACTGAATTCGTCCAGGAGACCTACCTCTGCGAGCAGTTTCGCCGACGTGTACCTGGTAGCGGATATCGCGGCTAAAAGGTCCGACGTATTCGCGAGTCACGCCGGCTGCGCGGTCTCCACCAACACATCGAACAAACGCTGCTGCACGCTCTTCTGCGGAATGAACTCGGGATGCCATTGCACCCCAATCCGAAACGGGTGTGTCGGGTCCTCAATGGCCTGCACGACCCCCGAGCGCTCCCGCCCGACGATCGAGAGCCCCCGTCCGAGCGTCCGCACCGCTTGCCGGTGGAGCGCGTTCACCAGCAGCGTCGTCGTCCCGACGACATGACAAAGCCGGCTCGACGGCTCGATCGCGACGGGCTTTTTGGGCAATACGGTGAATACCTGCGGGACCTCTAGATAAAAGGCCTCCAGGCTTTGGTGGAGTGTGCCGCCGTAGTGGACATTCATGAGCTGCGCGCCTCGGCATATCGCTAAGAGCGGCCAGCCGCGTTTGATCGCTTCGTCGAGCAGCGACCGCTCGAGGGTGTCTCGCGCCGTGTCGAGCCGCGATGCAAAAGACTGTAATGGCCGTCCCGTCGCGCGAGCGCGCGGCCGTGCGAGGGCGCGCCGCAGGAGCAAGACGCTGGGCGCGATGAGGCCTCGGTGGCGGTGGCCTGTTTCGTCGATCGAGGTGCTCGCCTCCACGAGCTCGCCGAGGGAAGTCGCGACTTCGCGGTATGCCTCGGGGCTGACGTCGGCGCCGCCGCCGAGGACGAGGGCATCGAGGGATGCCGGGTCGACGGATCTGGAAGGGCTGATTCGTCTCGGGCGGCCGCCTGCGCGTCGAATCGCCAGCGCGGTCATCGCCCACGCGGCGCCGCCGCCGCGGTCGGGGCCTGTCACGCCGACGACGGGCCGCCTCATGGCGCGGTTACTCCCCAGCTCCGCGCCATGGTCATGATCTCGTCGCGCTCGAGGGAGCGGTCGAGACTGCGGAGCACGTCGCCGCTCGCGCGCTCGAGCCGCGACGAGTCTTCCGCGAGTGACTCGACCTCGACCCACCGATTCCATTCGAGCGCAAATGACCAATCGGGATCGTCGACGAGGCTATTCGGTAGTCGATAATGAAAGGTCGGCCGCGCTTTGACGCGGTCCGGCTCTCGCACCTTCGCGAGCACCTCGTCGCGATCGATCATCGAAAACGCCGGGAGCATGTCGAGCGCGCGGTTACGCGTCGGGTTGTGCTCGAGGTAATCGGCAATGAGTTGCCGGTGATTCGGCGCGTAGGCGCGGTCGAGGACGAGCGCGCGGTATTCGTCGGGGAAGGGATCCGCGAAGGAGAAGAGCTTTCGCGTGGTGTCGACGTCGATCGATGCGCGCAGCCATTGAGACAGCGCAAGGAATGCGCGCAGATAACGGAGCAGCACCGGCGCCTCGAGGCTCGGTACCTCGGGGTTGAGTTGGAACCCGAAGAGGTAGAACACCGATGTCCGCGTGCCGCGCGCGCCGGCGGCGCAGAGCGCGGCGCGCAAGGCTTCGAGCTTCGGCAGGTCGTCGAGCGCGATGGGTGGCGCGACGATCTCGTGCGGGATCCATTGCGTGGCGACGCCTTCGATGACCTCGTCGACGGCGCGCGTCAGGCCCGGACCGGCGCCGATGCGCTCGAGGAGCGCTTTATGCCTCTCTTGTTTGAGCGGTAAGGAGTCGAGCTCGACACGGAAGTCGCCGAGACGCGTGCGACGCACGTGGGCCGCGTACCTCGAATCCTGTTCCTCGACGCCGCCGAAGACCCGTCGCACGAGGCGCGTGATCACCTCGAGATCGAGACCTGCGAACTCGATTTCGACGCCGACACGCCGCGGCTTTCCGTCGGCTGTCGACCGAACCGGGGGCAGGCGATAGCTGCCAGCGTCCGCGGTTGTCGAAGAGGCGCGGGGTAGGGCCACGCTTGGTACATCGCAACGGGCGTGCCCTGAAAGCGCCGCACGGGTCGTCGCCGGTTCGGCGCGTGCATAACCGCCTCCCCGCGGCGCGATGCCTCGTGACCGGCGCTGGGCGCGAAGAGCGAAAACATCCGCTTGACGGTAGTGTGAATGTCGTTCACATTTGTGAATGTGATTCACATCGAACGTTCGCGGCGTGTCGCGGACCGACGAACCGAGCGGATCGACGCGATCCTCGAGCAGGCGCTCGACATCGTTCAGAGCGAGGGGTTCGACGCGCTCACGCTCCAGCGGTTGGCGCATTCGCTCGGGCTCGTGACGACGGCGCTCTATCGCTATTTCCCGTCCAAAGATGCGCTGTCGGCGGCCCTGCAGCGCCGCGCCATCGCGGACGTGCACGCGCACTTCCAAGCCGAGCAACGAGCCGCGCTCGACGCGTGGTCCGACGCGCACGAGGCGACGAGCGCCGTCGCCGAGCTGCTCCTGTCCGCGAGCCTGTACCTCGGGTTGCCGAGGTCGAAGCCGCGCGCTTGGTTTTTCATCGCGCTCTTGCTCGGTGATCCGCGGCCGCTTCTCTCGGACGGGGAAGCGATGAAGACCGGGCCGCTGTTCCTCGGGTTTCTCGGCGAGGTCACAGCGTCGTTCGAGCGCGCGACGCGGACGGGTGCACTGTCTCCCGGCTCTGCGCAGGAGCGCGTTCTCGGCTATTGGGCCGCGCTCCACGGCGCGCTTTGCCTCGAGAAGGCACGGAGGCTCGCGCCCGTGCTGCCGGCGCCGGAAGGGATCGGCATGTCGGCGGCGCGTGGGCTGCTCGAGAGCTGGGGCGCATCGGCGCCGCGGCTGGTCGCGGCGGAGCGGCTCGTCGCGGAGGTCGTGCCGAGCGTTGTCGCAAAAATCGATTCACCCAAAAAAGGGAGGGCGAAGTGAACAAGAGCGTCGTCGTGTGGGCAGCGTTGGGCGGGCTTTCGTGGACCGCGAGCGAATACGTGATTCATCGCTTCATCGGGCACGGCAAATCGCGCCACATGCCGGACAAACTGCTCCAGCGGCTCACGCCGAAGGGCTTCATGGCGGCGTTCAATGCCGAGCATCGCGCGCACCACACCGACACGACGTACTTCGCGGCCTCGAGCCACAAGGCGGGGGCGGCAGCGGTCGCAATCCCCGCGCTCACGGCGGTCCTCGCCCCAATCCTCGGTGTCCGCCGCGCCTGCGCGTTCGCGAGCGGCTATTCGGTCGCGTACGGGGCGTACGAGGTCGCCCATCGGCTCGTCCACGTGGCGGCGCCGAGGACCCGCTACGGCCGGTGGATGCGCAAACACCACCTCGACCATCACCACAGGACACCGCGCGCGAACCACGGCGTCACCTCCGCGCTGTGGGATCACGTGTTCGGCACCAATCAGCCTGCAGAACGCGTGCGCATTCCTCGGCGCGCTGCCCCTGCGTGGATGGTCGACGAGAGCGGGCAGGTGCGCGCCGAGTTTGCCGGCGACTACGAGATCATCGCCGAGCGCCAGCGGCATGCGGCGAAAGGCGAGCCGGAAGCGGATCCGATGGTTGTCTCATAATTCGAGATGGTCTCAATATTGTCTCGATATCAATCGTCACGGTGCAGATGCCGGTAGACGGTGGCGCGCGAGACCCCGAGCTCTTCCGCGATCTCGTCGGCCGTTTTTCCCGCCTCGAGCAAGCGCCGCGCTTCGTCGCGCATCGGACCGCTCACGGCGCTCGGCCGCCCGCGGCGCCGCCCAGCGGCCGGTTTCTCGGCGCGCTTTGCTTTGAGGGCGCGGCGTTCGTCGGGCTCGGTGACGGCGAACAGAACGCGCACGCCGACAAGGATGTGCGTCCGAAGAGCGTCGGTCGGAGCGTCCGCGAGCAGCACGACCGGGTCCGACAGCATCGCGAGGGCCTGCGCCGCGCGCACGCGGTCGGCGAGGCTCGGCCGTCGGCCCGCGACGATCTGATTTGCGCGCATCATTGCGTCGCGAAATCGCTGGAAAACGACGGTGTCGGTCGCGAGCGCGAGATCGTGCAGGTTCATTCGCAGGAGGTACCGGTGGGCTAGCCAGACCTCGAGTGTTCCCTCGAGGATGGCCCACCGTGCAGCTTCTTCTCCGTCTGCGAGCTCGGCGGCCGCAACGGCTGCATCGAGCGCGCCCAACATGGGCTCCGAGAGGGCGGCGAGGATCTCCGCCTTGCCGGGAAAGTGATAGAGGACCGCGGGCTTCGTGATCCCGACCTGCGCGGCGATCTCCCGAATGGAGGTTGCGTGGTAGCCGCGCTTCGCGAACTCGCCGAGCGCGACCCGAAGGATCTGCGCTCGTGTGTCCGACACGGCACTTTCGATCATGCGGTGACCCTAGGCCTTGACTGACCGATGGGCAAGGCTATAGCGAATAGTGTCTGACCGAAGGTCAGGACGTTGTCGCGAAAGGAGTCTCACGTGGGCAATCGGACCGTTTTGATCTCGGGCGCCGGAGTCGCGGGGCCCACCCTCGCGTATTGGCTGGCTCGGCACGGCTTCCATCCGACGCTCGTCGAGCGTGCAGGGGCCCTGCGCTCGAGCGGGAGCCCCGTCGACGTTCGCGGTCCCGCCGTCGCGGTCGCGGAACGTATGGGGATCATGGGGGCGCTTCGAGACGCCGCGACGGATGTCTCCGACCTGATCTTCGTCGATCGCGCAGGTAAGCGTGTCGGAAGGATCGACATGCGCGCGTTCCAAGGGGCTGGCGGTCGCGTCGAGGTGGAGATCCCGCGCGGTGATCTCGCCTCGATTCTTTTCGAGGCGAGCCGGGCTTCCGCGGAGATCCTGTTCGGCGATTCAATCGTTGCGCTCACGCAGGATGAAGGCGGCGTCGACGTCACCTTCGAGCGCGGGCCGTGCCGTCGGTTCGATCTGGTCATCGGCGCGGATGGTCTGCACTCCGCCGTGCGCCGGATCGCGTTTGGGCCGGAGCGCGAGCTCGCCGAGCACATGGGGATGTACGTCGCGACGTGTCCGCTGCCGGGCAGCAACGAAAATCCCCGCGAGGTGGTCATGTACAACGAGCCCGGCATGGCCGTGGCCATCCACCCATCGCGCGGCCGCGCGCTCGCGTTTTTCATGGTCCGAAGCCCGGAGCTCGCGTCGTTCGACTCGAACGATGTCGAGGGCAACAAGCGGTTTCTCGCGGACGCGTTGGCGAGCGCCGGGTGGCGCGTACCCGACATTCTTCGTCGCGTGGCGTCCTCGGACGAGCTGTACTTCGACTCGGTCAGCCGCGTACGCGTGCCCCGGTGGTCCAACGGTCGCATTGCGTTGCTCGGCGACGCGGCCTCGTGCGTGTCCCTGTTCGGCGACGGATCGTCCATGGCGATCGCCGGCGCCTACACACTCGCCGAAGCGCTCGCTGCCGCTCCGAACGATCACCGCGCCGCTTTTGCTCGATACGAGGCCGAGCACAGGAAGCTGGTCGACCCGAAGCAGCGCAATGCGACGACGGCGGCTTCACTCCTCATGCCATCGACACGATGGGGGATCGCCGCGCGAAACCTGGCGACGCGGCTGTGGCCGCTGGGCGCTGCAGCGAGCTGGCTGCAGCGCCGTTTTTCGAGTGAGGGAGTCAGCCGGGCGAGCGAAGGTGCCAGGCCTTCGGCTTCGTGAAGGCGAGGATGCCGTAGCGCGAAAGCGTGAGACCGAGGCCGGAATGCCCGCGTCCCGACCAGGGCAATCGCGGGCTCACGCGGTCGCAGCAGTTCCAATAGGCGGAGCCTGCGTCGACGTCTCGAAGGAGCTTCTCCGCGCGGGCTCGGTCCTTCGTGTAGACGCCCGCGGTGAGGCCGTATTGCGTGTCGTTCATCAGCGAGGCTGCTTCCGCGTCGTCTTTGACGCGCTGGATGCCGATGACGGGGCCGAACGACTCCTCGCGCATGACCGCCATCGAATGATCGACGTTCAAGAGGACCGTGGGCGCGAAGTAGTTGCCGGGGCGGTCGAGGCGCTGTCCGCCGGCGGCGACCTTCGCGCCGCGCTTCTTCGCGTCGGCGATCTGCTCGTCGAGGACGGCGAGCTGGGCCGCGCGGGTGAGCGGCCCGATATACGTCTTTTCATCGGTCGGATCGCCGACGACGAACCCGCCGACCTCACGCACGAACGCGTCGACGAACTGGTCGTAGATGGCGTCGTGCACGTAGATGCGCTCGACCGCGCAGCAGCTTTGCCCCGTGTTGTAGAAGGCTCCGTCCGCCGTTGCCGCAGCAGCGGCCGCGGCGTCGACGTCGTCCGCGACGTACACAGGGTCTTTGCCGCCGAGCTCCAGCTGCACGCGCGTCATCGACTTGCCGGCGGCGTCGGCGATCTTCTTTCCGGTTGCGTACGAGCCGGTGAAGAAGACGCCGTCGACGGGTTGGCTCGTGAGCGCGGCGCCGATCTCACCGCCGCCGACGACCGGGATGAAGACGTCCTTGGGGACGCCCGCTTCGTGGAGCGCGTCGGCGAGCGCGAGGCCGGTGAGGGTCGCGAACTCGCTCGGTTTGTAGAGGACGGTGTTGCCGGCGATGAGCGCAGGCACGAACACGTTGGAGCCGACGAAGTAGGGGTAGTTCCACGCCGAGATGTTGGCGACGACACCGAGCGGCTCGTGGTCGATGACCTCCACCATGGTGCCTTCGGAGAAGACTTGTTCGGGCGCGAGTGTCTTCGCGCTCTCGGCGAGGAAGAAGTCGATGCGCCCGAGCAGGCCGTTCAGCTCGTTCTTGGATTGGCCGAGGGGCTTGCCGACCTCGCTGGTGGTGAGCGCCGCGAGCGTCGCTTTGTCGCGCTCGATGATCTCGCGAAACGCGCGGATGATGCCGATGCGCTCGTCGAGAGATCGGCGGCGCCACGCGGGTTGCGCCGCGCGGGCGCGAGCGACCTTCGCCGTGACGTCGTCCGGCGTATCCGCGGGAACGGTCCGAATGGTGGCGCCGGTTGCGGGGTTCGTGATCGTCAGGGTGCTCATGGGTTTGCTCGGTGGAGGCGAACGCGCGCAGCGTCCAAAAAGTCGCGGAGGATAGGGGCGTTATCGAGCAAACGAGCGTCGGTGGGATCGGTGAACTCGGGGTGCCATTGCACGCCGCGCACCCAGGCGCGCGACTCGATCGAGATTGCTTCGACGACGCCGTCTTCGGTCGAGCGCGCAGAGACGGTTACGCCGTCGCCGAGGCGCTTCACCGCTTGATGGTGAACCGAGTTGACAGTTGCGCGGCCGACGCCGGGATAGAGCTCGGCGAGCCAGCTTCCGGGCTCGAGCGCGATCGCGTGGGCGTTCTGATCGTAGACGGTGGCGTCGCGGTGCACGAACGCGTCGGCCACCTCGTCGCGGATGTCTTGGTGGAGCGAGCCACCGAACGCGACGTTCAAGAGCTGATGCCCGCGACAGATGCCGAGGACGGGCTTTTCCTCGTCGACCATCGCGCGAACCAGCGCGAGCTCGTATTCATCTCGCACCCCGTCACCGGTCCACTCGGGGCGGCGAGGCTCTTCACCGTAGGATCGGGGGCTGACGTCGACGCCGCCCGCGAGGACGAGGCCGTCGAGATCCGCGGCGACATCCGCGGCGCCGACACCCGTGAGCTCACCGGGGCTCGGCACCATGTAGACGAGCGCGCGAAGCTCTTCGGAGCGCGATGACCCGACCCATCGGGCCATCGATCGCTCGAGGTAATAAAGAGCCTTTCCGTTGAAGACCGGGCGCGCTGGATCGGCGTGCATCAAGCAGGCGGAGACGCCGATCCGAAGCGGTCTTGGCTTCACGTGAAGGCCCCGCGGAAGATGCGGCGGAAGTCGTCGGCAGTGCAGGCGACGGGGTTGTTCTGGTGGCAGGCGTCGGCGACCGCGACGTCGACGAGGCGATCGAGTTGCTTCGCGTCGACGCCGGCCTCGGTGAGATCCGCCGGGATGGAGATCGCCGCTTTGAGCTCGCGGAGCCAGGAGAGGAACCCTTGTGGGCTCGCGTCGGAGAGGCCGATCGCCCGCGCCATCGTCTCGAAGCGGTCGCGGGCGCCCTCTGCGTTGTGGAGCAACGCGTGGTCGATCATCACGCCGTTCGCGAGGCCGTGGTGCATGTCGACGACCGTGCCGAGCGCGTGCGCGCACGAGTGCGTGACGCCGAGGCCCTTCTGGAACGCGATGGCGCCCATCATGCTCGACATCAACATGTCGCCGCGTGCGTGCACGTCGCCCCCGTCCTTCACGGCTTTCGCGAGGCTCTTCGCGGCGATGCGCAGGCCCTCGAGCGCGATGCCGTCGCAGATCGGATGAAAGCCGCGCGCGAGGTACGACTCGACGTTGTGCGTGAGCGCATCCATACCGGTGGAGGCGGTGATCGAGGGCGGAAGATCGAGCGTGAGCTCGGGGTCGGCGAAGACGGCCTTCGCGAGCAGGCGCGGGGAGAAGATGATCTTCTTGATGTGGGTGACGTCGTCCGAGACGACCGAGCTGCGGCCGACCTCGCTGCCGGTGCCCGACGTCGTCGGCAGGGCGATCCACGTCGGGATCGGCTGATCGAACGGGCGCGCGCCGGGCTTGTCGTCCTCGTAGTCGAAGATGTCGCCCGGGTGATGCACCATGAGCGCGATCGCCTTCGCGACGTCGAGCGCGGCGCCTCCGCCGAGGCCGACGATCGAGTCGGCACCATGTGCGCGGTACGCCTCGACGCCCGCCTTCACCTGCGACGAGACCGGGTTGCCCCAGATGCCGGAGAAGCTCGCGACCTCGAGCCCCGACTTCTTCAACAGGTCGACGAGCTCACCGTGGATCGGCAGCGCGGCGACGCCTCGATCCGTGACGACGAGCGGCCGCTTGGCGCCTTCGCTCGCGAGGTGGGCCGGCGCGAGCGAGCGGACGCCTGGGCCGAAATGGATGAGCGTCGGAAAGCTGAAGCGGGACATGGTCATGGTGCGGGCCTCAGATGATCTCGAAGTAGCGGCGGGTTTCCCAATCGGTGACAGCGTCTTGGAACGTCTGCCACTCCCAATGGCGGGTCGCGACGAAATGCTCCACGAACGCCTCGCTCAATAGCTCAGGCGCGTGGCGGCTTTGCTCCATTTGGATGGTCGCCTGGTGGAGGTTTCGCGGCAGGCGCGCCACCGTCGACTCGGCATAGGCGCTTCCGACGACCGGCGCCTCTTCCAGTGTGAGCTTGTGCTCGACGCCCCAGAGACCCGCGGCGATCGCGCCCGCGACGGCGAGGTACGGGTTGATGTCCGAGCCGGGCACGCGGAACTCGATGCGCGTGGACTTTGCGCTGCCGGGGATCACGCGGACGGCGACGGTGCGGTTATCGATGCCCCACGTCGGCTTCGTCGGGGCCCAATAGCCGTCGACGAGGCGTTTGTAGCTGTTCACCGTCGGAGCAAAGAGCGGAAGGATTTGCGGGAGCGCCTTCAAGAGGCCCGCGACGAAGCTCTTCATCGTCGCGCTCATCCGGTGCGGATCCGTCGGGTCGAAGAAGGCGTTCTCGCCGTCTTTCCAGAGACTCAAATGCGTGTGGCCGCTGCAGCCCGGGAGCTTGTCGTTCCACTTTGCCATGAAGCTCGGCATGATCCCGAAGCGCTGGCCGATCTCGCGCGAGCCAGTCTTGAAGAGCACCGCGCGATCGGCCGCTTCGAGCGCGTCCGAATAAAGGATCGCCGCCTCGAGCACGCCGGGGCCCGTCTCGGTGTGCAGGCCTTCGATCGGCACGCGGAAGGCCGCGAGCTCGTCCATCAGCGCGTTGAAGAACGGCAGGTTCTGCGACATGCGCAGGATGGAGTAGCCGAACATGCCGGGCGTCATCGGCGAGGGGTCGACGTACTTCTTGTCGGCGAGCGAGGCCGACGTCTCTTTGAAGTTGAACCACTCGAACTCGAGGCCCGCCTTCGCGCTGAAGCCGAGCGCGCGCGCCTTTTCGAGGACACCTTTGAGCAGGCTGCGCGGGCACACCGGAAGCGGCGCGCCTGCTTCGTCTTGGAAGTCGCCGAGGAAGAAGGGGACGTTGCCGTCCCAAGGCACGCGGCGGTACGTCGTCGTGTCGACCCGCGCGAGCGCGTCCGGATAGCCGGTGTGCCAGCCGGTGTAGCGCACGTTGTCGTAACAAACGTCGGCCGCGTCCCAGCCGAAGACGACGTTGCAGAAGCCGAAACCTCCGCTCATTGCGGACAAGAACTTCTCTTTGTGGAGGTACTTGCCGCGGAGGATTCCGTCGATATCCGTGATGGCGACCTTCACCTTCGGCGAAGGGCTCTTCTCCAACTCGGTCGTGATGTCCAAGGTCGCGCTTTCGGTCATCGGTTCCTCCCTTGGGGGTTCACCTGGCTTGCCAGGTGAATCAATCAACAACTCGCGCGGATTGCCTCTCCTGGAGGCGAAGTCTCATCACTTGCAATCGAGGGGCCCGACCGAGAACGCGCAAGCCAGGTGAATTGCTTATTTGATTCGCACGGCAAGCCGCGCGAATCGCGGATTGTCGGAGGGGCTACTTTCGGAGGGCTCGGCCCCACGCGCCCGGAACGCTCGATGCGGTCTGGACGATGGGCGCGAGCTTCTTCAGCGCCTCCTCCTGCACGGCGACGAAGTCGACGGGGTCGAACGGAATGTGTCGGCCCGTCTTGATGATGATCTCGCGGTAGAGGATGCGCCGCTCCGGAGGCGTGATCTGGTAGCTATCGAGCTCTTCGAGCGATAGCGCCGGGGTGTACGGTTTGCCCCGGCGAAGGCGCCGATCGCCCTGCCATTTCACGCTGTCCTCCGCGAGGAATGCGCGCCAGGCCTCGGCGCGCATCGTCGGCAGCTTGACCCGATCGGCCGCGCCCTCACCCGGGCGATCCCGGCGATCCACCGACATTCGGCGAAGCGGTGGCGCATCGTCGGGCAGCGGCGGGTTGGCCGGCTCCTCGACATCGCGCACGTCGGCGGCGACATCGACGTCGTCGTAGAGCTCCGCGCCGGTGATGCGTTGGAGCGAAAACGCGATGTCTTGCTTCGTCTCGGGCGCGATTTCGCGATCCAGCGCGTCGACGAGCGGGTCGAGCGACGCAGGCAAGCCCGCGTATCCGAGCGCGATCGCGAGCGCGCGCGTCGGCGCGCGTTCGAACCGCGAGAGCAGCTCCGCGGCGTCGTCCTTTTCGCCTGCGAGCGCGATCGGAAGGAGCACGCGCTCGCCCTCGGGCTCGGCGATCCGCTTGCGCAGACGATCCGACGCGTACGCGACGCCTCCGAGCGCGGTCGCCCACGCGAGCGCGTCGACGAGGTCGGGATCTTTCGCTTCTTTGCGTTCTTCGATCAGGACGCCGATCTCCGGCACCTGCGCGAGCGCGGCCGGCACGAACGCGCGGGCCGCGACGATCTCGGACTCGTCGCGACAGGCCTTCGTGAGCTCTTCGGGCGTGGCGAGACCGCGGTGGCCGAGCACGTCGATCGCGATCGCGCGCAGCCCCTCGTCGGTGTCGCCGAGCCACTGTCGCAACATCGTCGCGAGATCCGGATGAGGGGCGAGCTTCAAGCCCATCGCCAGGTTCTTCGACACCTCGGGATCCGCCGGGCCGAGGAAGCGCACGACACGATCGATCGAAGCGAGCGCGTCGCGGCCCTCGAAACTTCCGAGCGCCATGGCGATCGCGAACGCACGCGAGGGATCTTTCGCCGGGGCGCCGATCACGAGCGGCTCGAGCGATTGGAGCGCGAGGTCGCCGAACGCAGCGATGGCGTCGATGTTGCGCAGCATGCGCTGATCGAACACGACGGAACCCCGCCAGTAGTCACCGAGGAGCGGGGTGCGCTGCATCCCCATTGCGGCGACGTCCTCGAAGAGCTCGCGCGCTTTGTTGCGGTGGAAATGCTCGAGCGTAAGCGGTGCGTGTTTGCCCTTCGTGTATCCGGGCCGAGGTGCGGTCGCCTCTTCGGCGCGCCGTGCTTCGCGCCTCGCCTCGCGGTCGCGCTCTCGTTGATCGCGACGTTGCGCAGCTTCCTCGCGCATGGTCTTCGCGCGCTCTTTCAGCGTCGCGAGGCGCTCTTTCGAGGGCAGCTTCGCGAGCTCCTCCGACAGGGGCACGACGTTGACCGCCGCCGGAAGCGGCGCGGCGACCTGCCAGACGGGACCGATCGAACGTCGGTCGATCCGGTGCAACGTGGGTGTGTCTTTGCTCGCGACGATCTCCCGAGCAGGTGGGGGAACGGCGCGTGTCCGCGCGAACACCTGCTCCGGCACGGCGAGCCAGCCGCGGGCGGCACGGACCCACTCCGAGACGCCCTCGAGGCCTTGGTCCTTCAGCTTCACCCGCTCGAGCTCGGCGATCGCCTCGTCGCAAGCCGTCGTCGCGTCTTGGAGCGCAGTGACCGGCTCGCGGCGCACGTCGTACGCGTCGAGGATCGACGTCGTCGCCCGCGCGAGCAGCGCGGCGAGCGGGCGCAAGTCGGCCTCGCTGGCCGGCGCGTCCACCGCTGCACGCGCCGTCGTGGCCAGCAGCTTGAGCGCCGTTTCCATTGCGAGGACGTGCTTCGGAGTAGGTTCTAGAGGTCGATCGCCGGAAGCCGCCATCGTACTTTTGTTCCCCTGTGGTGCCCCGAGAGAGCGAAAAGCTATCCGACGGCACGCGAGAGCGAAAGACATTCTCCCGCGGCACAACCTGGTGCTTTCATGCGTCGCGCCGGCCTCAGGGTGCGGACGATTCGATGATCGACAAAGAGCTACCCCTCGAACGATACGCGGCCGTTCTCGCTGACATTGCGGCAGGCACTCCTCGTGATGAGGCGATCGCCGCGCGCGGTCTGTCCGAGGCCGCGTTCGACGAGATCGAGCAGGCAGTGGAGGCCGAGTTCTCGAAGGCGATGGAACACGACGGTCCGACCGTGCCGCCGTTCTTCCAGCGCTACGAGGCCGCGGTTCGCGATGCCCAGGCGCGCGCGAGGACGAGCCGCACGGTCTCGCTCGAAGACTTCGCGCGCGGTGTCGCCGCGATCCAGCGGCAAGGCGATCCGGTGGCGGCGCTCGAGCGGGTCGGCCTCACGCCGACGGACCTCGTGTCCGCGCTCGGACACTGGGGCGACAAGCTCGCGAAGGATCCGGAGCTTGCGGCGACGTTCGAGGCGATCCGCACGGGGAAGAAGCGGTAGCCCAAGCTGGGTGAACGCGCTCGGGCGTCGGGGTCCGGGCCTGGGCCCGGAGCAGGGGTTGCGATGCGCGCGAAAAGCGTGAGGTAAATGAAGTGTGTACCACACGCTTTTTGCCGCAAGAACCCCCGTTTCCCCGTGGCGCCGGCCCGACACCCGGAGCCCTAGTTCCGGGCCCCAGTCCGGTCTTGCCCGATCAGTACAGGACGACCTCACCCACCGGCGCCGCGAGCAGATCGACGAGGTGCTCACGCTCGAACGCGAGCGAACCCATCGCGGCGCGCGCGAGATCGACGTGTTCTTCCATTTCGTCGAACCAGTCCTCGTTGGAGAACGACAGGACGCGTGAAGACATCGTCGCGCGCGCGCTCCACTGCGCGTCCGGATCGCCGAGGCAAACGGCACCGCCGGCGATCGAGCCGCGACCGAACCGCGCCGTGATGTTGGGATCGTTTCGGGACACCTCGATCTCGCCGTCGGCGACGAGGAACGTTCGACCCGGCGCGACGCCTGCGGAAAACAGCGCCTCTCCGGCTGCGAGCTCCTGGATGGTGCTGACGCGGGCGAGATCCGTGAGCGGCTGAACGCCGGCCCCTCGAAGAAGCGGCGCTTCGTAGAGGAGGAGCGCGCGATCGACGAGCGTCTCGAGTGAGAGTGGTGCCCGGCCCGTCTCGTGCGGCGATCCGACGTGGAGAAATCCTCCATCGGGCGGCACTCGCCCGTGGAACGCTACGCTTCCGCGTGCCGATCCGACGAGCGCGCCGGACGTCGCCTCGAAGCTGTCCTCCATCAAATCGAGCCAATGCTCGCCGCGAAGCCGAAATAGGTGCGCCGGCGTTTCGACGGTGGCGGTGCGCCCGCGAGGCCGCCCGAGCAACATGTCGGTCGTGCCCATCACCCAGCGGCCGTCGTAGACCCAATCGGGGTGACCCTCCGCCCGTAGGCGCACCCGGCCGTCGCTCATGAAGTAGAGGTGCTCGGACGTGTCGCCTTGGCGAAACAGGATCTCCCCCGGCACGACGACGTGCTCCTCGAGGTGATCGGCGACGCGCTCGAGGATCCATTGCTCGTCCATCCCCGACGAGGGACCGAGGAACGTGGTGAAGAGCAGCTCGCGCGTGATGCGTTGAAGGTGCTCGTCAGCCATGCGCGCTTCCCAACGCTCGCGGCGGCGCGAGCAGCGCGTCCACCGACTCCGCGATCGAGCGGCGACGCTCGACTGCCTTCGACGCGGCTGCCGTGGCATCCGGCGCAGCGCTCTGACGAACGAGCACGGTCGCGAGCGCGGCCACCGTGACGTCGCGCTCTTCGACGAGCCACGTGAGTCCCTCCCCAGGCGTCGCCGGAAGCGCGAAGCTCGCGAGCTCGGCTGCGCGAAGGACGGCATCGGCCTCGGGCAAATCGGCGTTGAGCAGCCGCAGGAGCGGGCGAAGATCGTCGGTCATCGCGCCTCGACGGCGGGGCGCGAGGAGCGCATCGAGGAACTCCGCGGCGTTCGCCCGCGACGCGGCATCGCCTTGCAGGGCCGCCGTGTGGACGCGATGGATGTCTTCCTCCGGGAACGCGAGCTTCAAGATCCGGAAGACGCGCTCGAGCGCCTGCTGGCTCTTTTCGGCGAGGAGCTCCGCCAGCAGCGTGCGCGTGCGTGCGGCGCTGCCGTCCGCTTCCTCGCGCTGCCACGACAGCGATCGCTTGAGGCCGCGAAGGCGGAAGTGCTCGGAGAGGTCGCGCATCGCGAGCGAGCGAAGACCGGCCGGCGGCAACGATGCGCGATGCTCGACCACGAGCCGGCCGAGGCCGCGAAGACACTTGTAGCGAACCAGCCCATCGGCGTCCGAGCGCAGAAGCTCGTAGAGAAGATCCGCGGCTTCTTGTGTTCCGAAGCGCGAGAGCGTGCGCGGCAGGTGGATTCGAAGGCGGCGCGGCGTGCTCGTGTTTCGCAGCTTCTCGGCGGCAGCGTCGTAGGCGGGACGACCGAGCGCGACCAGGGCCGCGCGGACGGCGGAGCGACCTTCACGCCGTTCGAGGCGCACGAGGAGCCAGGGGATGAGCCGCTCGTCGGCGACGTTGGTGGCGGCGCGCGCGGCGAGGGTCACCGCGTCGAGCGAAAGCGACGGGGGAGCGTCCTCGAGGAGTGCGACGAGCGCGTCCGCGAGCGCGCCGCTCGGTCGCGCGTCCCCGATTGCGGTCAAGATGCCGAGACGCGCCTCGGAAGCGTCTGTGCTCCTGCCGCGCGCGCTCGCGACGACGTGCTCGAGCTCGGCCGGCGTTTCGGCGTTCGTCCGGAGCGCGATGTAGCCGCGGATCCAGGGCCGCTCGTCGGCGCCTGCACGATCGCGATCGGCGACGTTGACCGAAGCGCGGGCGAGGGCGCGGAGCGCTGCGCGCCGGACGCGCTCACGCGGATCGCTCGTGCGCTTCTCCGCGAGATGAATCCAGTCTTTGCGCGTCGTCGATCCGAACAGATCGAGCGCGCGCACCAGGACGTCTTCGTCTTCGTGCAGGAGAACCAACCCCGGGACGAGACCCGTTCGCGAGCGGCGCTCCAGTACGGCCATCGCGGCGATGACTTCGCGCGGGCGTTGGCTCGACGTCGCCTCGACGAGGACCTCGGCGCTCGCGAGATCCAGATCCGCGCGGGCGCGACCCGGGTCGGTGGGCACGCCGACGAGCGTGCGGCGAAACAGCGATAGATAAGGCGCACGCAGCGACCAAGTCGCGGCGCCCCAGAGGAACGCGAGCACCATCGCGAGCAGCGCGACGTGCGGGACCGAATCCCATCCGACCGCGGCCAGAACGAGGAGGAGCCCGGCGCCGACCGCTTGCGAGACGCGCATGATTGCGCCGTCGATGAGCGGCTTCGCGCGGTTGCGCGCGGCGGTCGGGACTGCGAGGTACACGAGCTCCACGCCGGTGCGATGCACCGAGTGTCGGAACGTCGCATCCATGACCTTCGTGCCGAGCATCGCGAGGAACGCTCCGCCGGTCAGTACGGTGACGATCGAGCCGGTGAGCAACGCGGACGGCAACATGCCCGTCGTCCCCACCACGCCGGCGCGTGCGATGGCCCTGCGCGCGATGAGAAGCTGAACGACGAGCGCGAGGACGTTCATCACCGCGTAGTAACGGGCGAAGAACGGGCCGAGCTGGTCCGGCGCGACGTGGGCGGTGACCGCAGCCTTGAACGCGTAGTCGACGAGCAGTGTCGTGATCGCGCCGAGCCCGACGACCGCCGCGATGCGGCCGAGGATTTTTTCCTGTTTCAGGACCGAGAGGGCAGGGCCTTTCGCGCAAGGCGCGGAGGGGGTTCGCGAGCGCGCGACGCGCGGTGCGATACCCATCGCACCCGCGGAAGCGACGAACGCGATCGCCGAGCCCAGCAACAAAAATTCGACGCCGGTGCGGAGGAGCGCGGTCGCGGCGAGCGATGATCCGACAGCTGCGCCGAGGATCCCTGCGATGGCCACCGTCCCGAAGAGGCGGCGGCTCTGCCCTGCGTGAAACAGCGCGGCCGCGAAGGACCAGAGCTGCGGCACGAGCAACGCGCCGCTGAGGGCGGAGAACGCGTAGAGGCCGACGAGCACGTTGCGCGTCGGCGGTAGAAAAAAGAACGTGGCGCTCGCGGCGGCCGACGCGAGCTGCATCGCGACGAGCGCGCGCCGGGGGCCGAACCGATCACCGATGCCGGCCGCGAACGACCCGACCGCGAGCGTGAGCGCGGCGACGACGATGTACATCCAACCGAGACCGGCGACGCCGACATGCCGCAAGAAGAGCGCATCGCGCACCGTCTCGAGCATCGTGTGCCCGACCACGATGAGCAGCAGCGCAGCGAACGTCGCGAGGACGGGCTTTCGCTCTGCGGGTCGGATGTCGAAGAAACGCTCGATGAAGTTCATGGGTCTCTCGGCCGCCTCGGTCGCGCCCGATGAAGCCGGCCAATCCCCGTGTCGATTCCACCCTACAACACGCGCGTCACATTGCACGTGAAGCTGCGTGAATCGATGCGCAAGATCCAGGCTGATTCGTGAGCGCGCTTTCAGCCGGAGCATGGTCGTCGGTCCTTCGAGGGGCCGAGCGGACGTGCAAGAAGAATCTGTCCTGACTCACGTCGCTCGTTTTCGACGGCTGTCGCCCATTGCGATCGGAAGCCGTCCGCGAGAAGGGGCGAGCCATGACCGCGCGCATTCGTGCAGTCGTCTCGATGCTCGTCCTCTCGTGGTTGCTGCTCGGCGCAGCCTGCGCGACGGCGCGGCCTTCAACTTCGCCCGCGTTGACCGACGCCTCGCCGTCGAAGCCCGCGGGGTCGAATCCGGCGGACGCACCGTGCGACGCGACGTTCCCGGAGCTCGGCGACGCGGACGCGGACAGCTTCCGGCGCGAAGCCTTCGCGGCGATGGCGCGGGGCGCGTTCGGAGAGGCGGGGACCTCGTTCGAGCGCTCCCAGCGCGTGCGGCCGAACGATCTCACCGCGGCGGTTTTCCAGCGAGCGAACGAGAGCATGTTGGAGCTGTCGCGCTCCGAGGTCATGGCCTCGCTTCGACACGTGCGGGCGCTGGACGTGCCGAGCGAGCCGAGCGGACCACGACCCGACGCGGCCGCGCCGGCGCTGTCGTTGCGAAGCATTCCGACGCCCCCGGAGGTCGACGCCTACCAGGAGTACTTGCCGGCGCTCGGCTTCGTACCGGACATCGCGTTGCACCTCGGCGAGCTGTCGGTGACGTACCTCGACGAGGGCCGAGACTTCCGGGTCATCTTTTACCCGCCGTACATTCTCGCCGAGGACGCCGCAGGTCTGACCGTGCTCAACATGCGGGCGCTCCTCGGCCCGAAGGAGGGGGAGACGCTCTCCTTCGGCGACATCGAAATGGCGTCGGGCATCGTCGTCATCCTCGCGGAAGACGTTGCGCCGTCGAAACGTGAGCGCGCACGCGTGCTGATGGGCGTCGACGCCAAAAAAGGCAGCGTCCTGTGGACGCGCAAGCTCGAGCCCCCCGTCGCAGGGGCATTCGCGATCGTCGGGAAGCTCGTCCTCGTCGGGCGCGGCGCGGGCAAGAAGGGCAATATCGTCGGGTTCGACGTCGCCTCGGGCAAAGAGGTGATGACGATGCCGCTGCCGAAGGCGCCGAGGCGGTTGTGGCAGCTGCCGAGCGGCATCGTCGTCGTCGATACGATGACCAACGAGATGTTGGCTTACGCGACCGGCCTCGAGTCGCCCGACGCCGACCGCCCTCCTTACAAATTCTTCGAGCGGCCGACACCGTCGATGCTCGCCATGCGCACGCCGGCGATGCGCTGCGCACTCGCATCTGCGGCGGTAGCGCTCGACGCTCGTGACGAGAAAGCCACCCGCGCCGCGACCGACGCGCTCGATGCCTTGGAGGCTCCGCGCCCGCTCGTCAGCGCGGTGCGCAGCGCGGCGTTCCTCCTGCGTGCGCACGTCGAGGGCCGCCGCCCCGACATCACGTCGAACAAACCGATCGACCTGTCGCCGGACGATCCGAGCCCGCCCGATCCGGCCGCGGGATGCGCGCCGGTGAAGCTCGAGCTCGTCGAGACGGCAGCGCGTGGAGAAGAGGAGCTTTCGCCGCTCGAGCGACGGCTCGAGGCGAAAGTCAGCCACGAGGATTCATCCTTCTCGGACGAGCTCCCTCCCGCATTTGGGGGATCTCCGCTTTTCGCAACCCACTCTCGCGAGGGCACGACCGCGGGGTTGTACGGTCGCATGTCCATCGCCGTCGTGCGCGGGCCTTCGGTCCTCGGCGTGTTCCGCCTGCCTCCGGGCGAGGACGACGACGAGATGGGGATCACGGACGCGCTCCTCGATCGTGGGCGCCTGGTGTTTTCGGTGCTCGACGAAAACAACAGCCGCGACGGCGCGCTCATGACGTTCGACGCCGCGACGGGCAAGCTGCTGTGGAAGGCGGACGGTCAAGCGGCCCATTTCGCAAGTGACGGCGAGGTGATCTACGCGATCGGGCTCGGCAGACGCGACGACACGATCACCGGATGGTGCGCTGCGACCGGCAAGGTCGTGATGAAGAAGCGCGTCGACGTGGATGAAATCTTCAGCCTCCACGCGAGCGCCTCCGAGCTGCTCGTCCAGACCGACCGCGACGTGAAGCTGTTTCGAATCGTTCGCAAGAAGCCGTGACGCGCGCGGCGCTACGTTCGCGCGCGGCCTTTGGGTTTCGACGGATCGAGCGCCCCGGGCATGGAGCTCGCGACGAAGTCGACGAACGCGCGGACGCGTGCAGGCACGAAGGCGCGCGTCGGTTGCACGGCCCACACCGTGCGGCGCTCGGCCCCGGCCGTCGACAGCACCTGCACGAGGCGCCCCGCGGCGACATCCGCGCGCACCAAGTAGCTCGGGAGCTGCGCGATCCCCACGCCTGCGAGCGCGCACCGGTGGAGCGCGATGAGGCTCGACGAGACGAGCGGACCCGTGACCTCCACCTCGACGGATCGCTCGCGCATTTGAAGACGCCACCTGCCTCGATCTGCCGCGTGGGCCAGATCGAGGCAGGCGTGTGTCGCGAGATCCTCGGCGCGTGAGGGCTTGCCGCGCGCCTCGAGGTACGCGGGGCTCGCGACGAGGATCCATGTGAGAGCACCGAGGCGTCTCGCGGTGAGGCGGCTCTCGGGCAAGCGCGACGCGACGCGGATCGCGACGTCGACCGGCTCCGTCCCGAGGTCGACGAATCGATCCGTGAGATCGAGCTCGATCTGCACGTCGCGGTGACGCGCGACGAAGGCCGCCACGATCGGCGCGACGACCTCTTGGCCCAGGACCGTCGGCGCGCTCACGCGCAGCGATCCCGCAATCGCCTCTTCGCGCGCTTGCGTGTCGCACTCCGCGGCTTCGACAGCCGAGAGGATCGACTTCGCGTGCGCCCGGTAGCGCTCGCCGGCGGCGGTCGTTCGCAGCGCCCGGGTCGAGCGCTGCAGCAGACGGACGTGCATGCGCCGCTCGAGCTTCCCGAGCTGCTTGCTCACCGCCGACGGCGTGACGCGCAGGCTCCTCGCGGCGGCGGCGAGGCTTCCGCCCTCCACCACCGCGACGAACACCTGCATGGCCCAGAGTGCTTCGCGGTCGATCATCGTTCCTGACAGGCACGAGTGTAGTGCCACGAGCGGCCTGGTAGGCAACACGGTCGCGACCTAGCTTTCACTCGACGGAGGAATCGATGAAGAACGGCGAGAAGAAGGTTGCGCTGGTAGTGGGCGCGCAGGGCGTCATCGGGCGTGGGCTGGTGGACCACCTGGCTACACTCGAGGATTGGACGGTCGTCGGGCTGTCGCGGCGCGGCGGCCCATCGACCGAGCGGGTGCGGCAGCTCGCCGTCGATCTGCTCGACCCGCACGACACGAAGGAGAAGCTCGGTGACCTGCGCGACGTCACGCACGTCTTCTACGCGGCCTATCAAGATCGTCCGACCTGGGCGGAGCTCGTCGCGCCGAACGTGGCGATGCTGCGCAATGT
>JABFXY010000056.1 GCA_013361525.1 Polyangiaceae bacterium
GGCGCTCGCGGTCGCGCTCGGCTCGGCGGTCAGCTGCGCCGCCGCCGGCGGCGTCGCGCCGCCGAGGAGCTTCTCCGCCCCCGGGCCGCGCACGTCGGCGTAATGCGCCTCTTTGCCGCGGATCTGCGAGACGACGATGGGCTTCTGCGCGTTGCGATCCGGGCCGATGGTGATGACGCCCGAGGCGCCGGGGAAATCCTTCGTCTCGGCGATCGCGTCCCGGATGCCCTTCGGCGTGTCTTCCTTCGCGCGCTTGATCGCATCCGCGAGGACGCCCGCTGCGTCGTAGCCCATGGCCGCGAGGCTCGACGGCTTGCGCTTGAACTTCGCCTCGTAGGCAGCGACGAACTTCTTGGAAGGCTCCCACGGCAGATCCGGCGCGTGGTGATCGGTGAAGTACGCGCCCTCGAGCTCGTCGAGGAGGGCTTGCTCGCCGCTCCACCCGTCGGAGCCGAGCCACATGTTGCCCGTGATGCCCTCTTCCTTCGCGTGGCGGCCGAGCTGGACCATCTGCTTATAGTAGATGGGTGCGTAGATCATCTCGGCGCCGGAGGCCTTCAGCTCTTTGGCGAAGGTCGTGAAGTTCATCTCGTTCTGGGTGAACTTGGCTTCGCCGACGATCTCGCCGCCGAGCTCTTTGACGGCCTTGCGGAACTCACCGGCGAGACCGTTCGAGTACAGGTCGTCCTCGGCGAAGGCGATGCCGATCTTCTTCTTGCCGAGCGTCTTCACGCAGAACTCGGCGCCCATTTTTCCTTGGAACTCGTCGACGAAGCAGACGCGGAACGCGAAGTCTTTGCCCTCGGTCACGACCTTGTTGGTCGACGAGGGCGAGATCATCGGGATGCCCTTCTTCGATGCGATGACCGCGGCGGGCTCGGAGCGGGACGAGGCGACCTCACCGAGGAGCGCGACGACCTTGTCGCGATCGATGAGCTGCTGGACCTTGTTCGTGACCTCGGAGACCTGGCCCTTGTTGTCCTCGAACAGGACCTTGATCTTCTTGCCTTTGACGCCGCCTGCCGCGTTGATCTCCTCGACCGCGAGCTCGATGCCGTCCTTGGTGTCCGCGCCGAACTTCGCCTCGCCGCCGGTGAGGCTCAGATAGGAGCCGACGACCCATTCGGTCGCGCTACCGCCGCCGCCGCAGCCCGCGTTGAAGCCGAAGAACCCAACCGCGCCGAGGCCGGCTGCGCCGCCGATGAACTGTCGTCGTCCGAGCATGTCTGACTCCCCTCGTGACAGAGGAGACTCGTATACAACCCCTTTTCCCGCACGTCAGCCGTCTTTGCTCGGGCGATCCGGCGCGAACGCGAGGACGAAGCGCTCGCGGTTGCCTTTGGGGCCGAGGACCTCGCTGTCGACCTCCCGCGCGATCGTCAGGTTGTGCGCGACGATGGCGCCCCGCGCCGTGGCGATGGCCTCCTGCCTTTCGGCCTCGTCGCGGATGACACCTCGGCCTCGGCGGACGGCATCCCGCCCGGCCTCGAACTGCGGCTTCACGAGCGCGAGGAGGCGACCGCCGGGCCGTATGATCCGCGCGATGGCAGGCATCAGCTTGTCGAGGCCGATGAACGAGGCGTCGACGACGACCAGATCGATCGGCTCCGCGAAGTCCGCGGCGCCGAGGTCTCTCGCGTTCGTTCGTTCGCGGCATTCGACCCTCGGATCGGCGCGCAGCCTCGCGTCGAGCTGACCCCAGCCGACGTCGACCGCAACGACCTTCGCCGCGCCGCGCTGGAGCAGGCAATCCGTGAAGCCGCCGGTCGAGGCTCCGACGTCCACGGCGACGATGCCCTCGATCGGCCCTGCGTCGGAACCGAGCGCTTCGAGCGCGCGGTCGAGCTTCTCACCGCCTCGCGAGACGAACCGGCGCCTGGCGACGACGCGCAACGCCGTATCGGACGGGACGAGCTGCCCCGGCTTGTCGATTCGCTCGGTGCCCGCGAACACCTCACCCGCGAGGATCATCG
This sequence comes from Polyangiaceae bacterium, assembly GCA_013361525.1. Lineage (GTDB taxonomy): Bacteria > Myxococcota_A > Polyangia > Polyangiales > Polyangiaceae > Xiheicaenibacterium. Next base: position 1,974 of record JABFXY010000056.1, read on the forward strand.
ACTGCGCTTTTGCCCGCGACTCTGCGAGCTGCTGCGCGCAAAGAAGGACGTCGGCGCGCTCGCGCCGCGGCTTGTCGACCGACGCGGAAGGCTTCGTCATGGCGATGCGAAGCGCTCGGGATAGAGGAGGCGCGCGACCGTCTCGACACCTTCGCCGATGCGAGGCCCCGGGCGGATCGCCGATGTCCCTTCGAGACGGCGGAGCTTTCCGGATTTGGCGGCGCGCAGCGCGGAGAGGCCGGGGATGGTCGCGACCAGCACCTCCGGGCCCTCCGGATACGCGCCTGCGGAGCCGTCGATGACGAGATCCGGATCGAGCGTGATGAGCCCCTCGACGCTGAGCTTCGGGTATTGCCCGCCGCTTTTGACGAGGTTTTCCCCGCCCGCGAGAGCAATGACCTCGTCGGGGAAGCTGCCCGGCCCGGCCGCGACGAGCGGCTTCCAGTCGAACAACATGACGGTTCGGACACGCGTCTCGCTCTCGGTGAGGCGCTTCACCGCTTCGATCTTGCCGGTGATCGCGCGCGTCACCTCGAGCGCCCGGTCGCGACGATCGAGGAGCGCGCCGAGCTCTTCGATCGCCTTCGACACGTCGGAGACGCGATCGATCGGCGGGAAAAACGTGCGGATCCCCGCCTGTTCGATCGGCGCGATGGATCCGGGCCACGACGGGCCTCGCTCGCCACAGACGAGGTCGGGCCTCAGCGCGAGGATGCGCTCGAGGTTCGGGTTCGAGAACCCGCCGATGACCTCGATCTTCTGCGCCTCGGGCGGGTAGTCGCAAAACGAGGAGCGACCGACGAGCGAATCACCGCGACCGACCGCAAAAACCATCTCCGTCGTGCTCGGAGAGGTGCTGACGATGCGCTCGATCGGACCCTTCGATCCGCCGGCGTCTTTGCACGCCGCGAGCGCGGCGAGGCCCGAGAGGAGCGCTCGCCGCGTTGTCTTCTCCGGCATCAGCGACGTCGACGTCGAGCGGCGAGGAACGCGAGCGCGCCGACGCCGACGAACCACGGCACCGGATTGGTCGGATCCGCGCCCGCGTTGGAGACGCTGCAGCCGTCGTCCTCGTCGCCGCCGTCGCTGCTGCCGTCTCCGTCGCTGCTTCCGTCGTCATCCGACGGAGGCTCGGGGATCGGCGTGCAGACGTTCGTGCCCTCCTGCACCTCTTCGCACTGGTACCCGTCGGGGCAAGGCGCGTTGTCGCCGCAGTAGCGGGTGCACTCGTCGTTCCAGCAGATGCTGCAGCCGTTGTCCTGGCAGTTGCCGCCGATCGGCGCGTTGTACTCGGGATCGGTCGGGAAGCCGTCGACCCAGGGAGCCGGCTCGTACCCGCCGACCTCGGCCGCGTGTTTCGCCGTCTCTTTGATCCAATCGCCCCACTGGTGGACCGAGCCGTAGATCGGGCTCGAGCAATCCGGGCCACCGCGGGACGTCACGCCGACCACGCGGCCTTGCAGATCGATCGCCGGACCGCCCGAATCGCCGGAGCAAATCCCGGTGTCGCCGACCCACTCTTCGACCTTCACGTACGCCTCGACGCCGGTGCAATCGTCCTCGGCGCAGTAGACGTTGAGGTCGTCGCGGCGGCGACGGACGCCCGACGAGTTGTAGTTGCCATCGCTCGTCTGGCCGTAGCCGACCGCGAAGTAGCCCTCGTTCTTGTCGAGCTTCGAGTCGACGCGCGGAATGAGCGGCTTCGCCTCGGAGTCCGGGATCGGCGTCTTCAGGATCAGGATCGCCTGATCGGTGCCGCAGAGATGATTGTCCCCCGGCGTCGTGACGACCTCAGCGACGTCGTAGAAGTCGCTGTAGTTGCCGTTGAACATGTTGGTGAGCGTGGTGACGCCGAAGCCGCTCGTGCTCCAGGGATTGCCCGACGTGGTCTGTGAGCAGATCACGCCGCCGCCGTCGGCCTCGTTGTAGATCGGCCCGACACAGTGCCGCGCGGTGAGCACCATGTTCGGCGCGAGCAGCGAGCCCGTGCAGATGGCGCCTTGGTCGAAATGCACGACGCCTACGACGTTCTTGTCGTTCTCGTCGGTGTAGCCGCCCGAGATCGCCTCTTCCGATTCGGCGGTCTGTTCGGGGGCGAGAGGTGTGCCGGACTCGTCCGGCTCACCACACGCGGCTGCAAACCCGCCTAGCGCGAGCGTGACCCCCCAAAACACAAACGACCGGGCGGAGCGGCGACGAAGCGACATCCAAGGACCTCCAAGTCGGCGGACCGAGACAGGGCTCAAACTCTATCAGAGATGCTCTTGGATTTGACCGTCCGTCAGCGAACGAACGACGCTTCGGTGACGGACGCGAGCGCGCGGTTCGCAGCTGAATGTTCAGTTCCTTACGCTGGCGAGCACCCGGCATCCGCCGGCGGCCGCCGGTCGTTCACACGGCGCACGCGGGGAAAACCGGGATTGTCGCGGCGGAACAGCCGTTGCGTGGCGTTCGGCCCCGAGAGGTGCCCTCATGAGCGGCCGCGATCGTCTCCTTCTGCTTGCCCTCACCGCTTATGTCGCGGGTGGGTTCGTTCTCGCGCCGGTCGCGTGTGGGCTCGGGGTCGGCGTCGGGCTGCTCATCCTGCGCGTCTTTCGGGTGGTGTCCGCGCGCGGAGCGGCAGCGCTGCTGTTCGTGTTCGCCGGGTGTGCGGTGCGCGGCCTCGTCGCAGAGCAGGAAGCGCTCGCGCGGTACGAGTCCGCACGCCGTCTCGCTTCGCCGCCCGCAGGCTGCGTCGTCGAGGGCATCGTCGTCACCTCTCCGCAGGCCCGTGCGGACATCGAGCGCTTCACCCTCGAAGCGACGGGTGGAACCTGCAGGATCGAAGCGCGAAACGAAGGAAACGAAGCATCCGAGTCGGCTGTGGCGGCCGGCACACGCATCGACGTCCGCACGGAGGTGCGCGGCCTGACCCGCGGAGCGCGCGTCCACATCGAAGGAAAGATCGCCCCGATCTACCTCTTCGAGAACCCCGGGCTGATGCCGGCGTGGGTCCGCATCGGCCGAACCGGCACCGCGCTCAGCGGACGCGCCGAGTCGCTCGAGGTCTTGTCGACCGAGACCTCGATCGCCGCGTTCGTCGATCGAGCGCGCGCACGCGTTCGAGACCGTATCCGCGCGACGTATCACCCCGAAGCCGAGTCGCTCGGACGGGCGCTCGTCCTCGGTGAGACCGACCTCGATCAAGACGTGAACGACGCATTCCGCGTCACGGGTCTCTCGCACATCCTCGCGGTGTCCGGGACTCATCTCGTCGTCACCGTGCTCGCGCTCACGGGTGCGCTACGTGCGCTGCTGTTGCGCTGGTCGACGCTGGCCCAGCGCATCGACACCGGCCGACTCGCAGCGCTCGCGTCGATCCCGATCGCGTGGCTGTACTCGGACTTCGCGGGTGGCAGCGGGTCGGTCGTCCGCGCGGCGGCGATGTTGACGGCGATCCTCTCGGCGCAAGCGCTCGAGCGCCGCCCTTGCTCTTCACGAAGCCTCGCCGCCGCGATCGGCCTCGGTGTCGTGCTCGATCCCGTCGTCATCGCCGATGTCTCGTTCACGTTGTCGACCGCCGCCACCGCCGGGCTCCTCGTCCTGTCGCGCCCGCTCGCCGCGCTCTTCGGCGCGCGCGAGCCGAAGGAAGAAGAGGCTTTTGGTTTGCTTCGTCGCATCTGGAATGGGTGCGTCTCCGCGCTCGCCGCCACGTTGGGCGCGACCATCGCGTGCGCGCCGATGACCGCCATTCTCTCGCCCGCGCTGCCGCTCGCGGGCCTCTTCGCAAACCTCGTCGCGGCTCCTCTCGGCGAAGCGTTCGCGCTGCCGTTCGCCGTCGTGCACGCGATGCTCTCGCCGATTCCTGCGCTCGAACAAGGAGCCGCACACGCAGCCTCCGGCGCGCTCCGAGCGGTCCTCGTCGTCGCCAAGCTCGCGCGTGAGACCGGCGCGACGCTCACGGTTCCCCCACCGACCGCGTATCACCTCGTCGTCGTCGGCATCGGCGCGACCTGGATGGGATGTGCGCGCGGAACCAGCCGCTACACGTCGATCCTTGCGATCCTCGTCGCGCTGGGCACCGTCGAGCTCGGCGTGCGCAGCGCATCACGCCGGAACGGGGTCCTCTCGGTCACCGCGCTCGACGTCGGCCAAGGCGACGCCATCCTCGTCGACCTTCCGGACGGCGGTGAGATGCTGGTCGACGGCGGCGGCTTCCCTGGTCAGCCCCTCGACCTCGGCGAGCGCGTCATCGCGCCTGTCTTGCGTGCGCGGCGTCGAGATCGGCTCGATCTGGTGGTGCTCTCGCATCCACACCCCGACCATTACCTAGGCCTGCCGACGACGCTCCGGCGCGTCGAATCTGTCGGAGAGCTCTGGCACAACGGTTACGACACCGACGACACGCGAGGCCGCGCCGTTCGCGAAATCATCGAGATCGCTCGGTCGAAGGGTGCGGTGATTCGCGGGCCGGACGAGCTCTGCGACGGTCCTCGCACGGTCGGTGGCGCGACCATCGAGGTGCTGGCGCCGTGTCCCGAGCTCGATCCGGAGCTATCGGTGAATGACGGGTCCGTTGTTCTGAAGATCACGCATGGCAACCGCTCCGCGCTTTTGCTGGGCGACGCGGAAGAAGAGCTCGAGCGACGACTGCTCGATAGCGATCCGAGCGTGCTCGACGCTGACCTGATGAAAGTCGGGCATCACGGCAGCCGGACCTCGACGACGCCGGAGCTGCTCGAGGCTGTGTCACCCTCCCACGCGGTCATTTCCTGTGGAGTGCGCAATACGTTCGGGCATCCGCACGCGCCGACGTTGGAGAAGCTCGGCGCGGCCGGGGTACCGATCGCGAGGACGGACGTCGGCGGTGCTTGGACTTGGTCGACGGACGGGGATGGGATTTGGGTTCGCTGAGCCGCAGCGGGAATAGCTCGGGTTTGCCGCCGGTCCGTTCGTCGATGCGCTTCGATCCTTCACGAGTGGGGAACACCGGCCATGTCGTCGATGCGATCCCGCTCGCGCTGGTGATTTCGGCGCGGTACGGGAGCTCGGTGGAGGCAGCGGTTCAAGCCGCGGTGGACCTGGGCGGCGATACGGACACGGTCGCGGCGTTGGCGGCCCAGGTTGTCGGCGCTGGGGGAGCGGTCGTCTCCATTGACCTCGTTCGGCAGCTTCCGGCGGCGGTGGTCGAGACGATCGACGCCTTTGCCCGTCTGGTGTGAGTGGGGTTGTCCGACGGCTTGGCTGCGGGTTCACGCAAGCCCGAGCTTGGCATTGTGAGCCCAGCTTCCCATAGGGATATTCGACGGAATAATTCGAGTAGCCGAGTTACTGATTTGAACTTCATCGACACATAGTCTTGTAGCTGAGCCTTCCGATAGAACAGCTCGCCAACCTACGGTGATAGCCTTGCCACCCACGGAGGTGCCCTGACAGAACAGAGGGCTCATCAACTCGCCAAGAACGCTCGGAAAAGAGCTGTGCTTCGGCTGCATCGCTCGTGCCTCTAGGTCCGTACGCCACGTCGAGGTACGTTCCTCCGTCTCGTGCACAGTCCTCGCGGGGGAGGCAAGCGAAGTGTCCCAGATCGCTCGGCATCAGACAACACAAGCTCAAGACGCAGAATTGCGGTATCAGAGCGCCAACGAAGGCGGATTCGACCGGGAAGCGGGAGCGCTGATCCGAATTGCGAGCGCGCTCGGTCCTCGTCACGAGCGCAAGCTGAACCCGACCTCGCCGCAGCCGGTCCTGGTCTCCTTCACCACGCTCATCGGTGCTTGCTTGTTCGCGCCGGATCGAGCGTCGGAGTGGCTTCGTTCGGAGCTCGACGATTCCAATATTGCGGCGATTCGCCAAGCGCTCGACCTCGCGGGTTCGGCGGAACCCGACGATGAGGATCCCGGGAGAGCTGCGGCGGCGCTCAACTTGGAGCCGGATACATGGAGTGAGTCTGCACGGGCCATCGAGCGAGATGCCAGGGCACGAGCGGCAGCTGCTGGTCTCACGATCGTTGCCACACGCCACCTCCTTGCCGCAGCAATCGCGTTGCCCGATGTGACCACGTACTTCGCCAAGCTCGGCATCGCGCCCGGCGACCTTCGCGAGCAACTCGTCGGCTTCATGGCGTTCGAGTGGCCCGATGAGGCGCTTACCGCGCCGTTCGAGGCGCGAGCAGACATGCCGCTCGTCTTGCCGAAGCTCGCCTTGAGCAACCTATCCTCAAACACGCGGGACGCATTCGTAGCAGCCAGCAAGCTCGCCGACAGCAATCGCCGACTCCTCGACGTTGCGCATCTCCTTGCAGGGGTTCTTACGTCGGTCGAGGATGACGACGCGATGGGCCCCGGCATCCTTCAGGAAAGGGCTGGAGCGGACCTCGCGACGCGACGCGCGGGCATCCTCCTAATGGCACGACAAGCCAGCGGTCCACCCGGGGCGGCGCACCGTCTGCCCGAGCGGGAATATGTGGATTGGCCCGTGATGGACTGGCTGCGCGAAGCACACCGGTTCCTACGGTTAATGCACCGCAACGACCAACATCTGAGCCGCAATCATCTGATTGCGGCGGCCGTCGCACATCACATAGACGGAAGGCTCGGGGAGCAAATTGACCGTCTACTTGCGGCACTGGGCCTCAAGCGACGTGACGTCGCTGAACAGTTCTATGAGGAAGTGGCGCGTACGCTCTCGGCCTCGGCGGAGGACCTGCCGGTCCTCGACGTGTGGTCGCGTCAACTTCGTGGCCGAGATATCAAGCTGAGCGGGGTACAGCAGGCAGCGATCGTGGCGGACGTCGCTCCGAAAGAGGACCGGCTCGACTTCAAGCACGAGGCGCGTGCACTCGCGCTTCTCGCTTCCTCTTCGAAGATCGCGCCCCCTCTGTCGATCGCGTTGTTCGGCGATTGGGGGTCGGGCAAATCGTTCTTCATGAAACTGATGCGAGACGCAGTCTGCGAGGTAACTCCAAAAGACGAGCCGCCCGTCGTACAAATCGAGTTCAACGCTTGGCACTACTCCTCAGGAGATGTGTACGCAGGCTTGGCCCATCGCATCTTCTGTCATCTACAGAAGCCATTTGCCCAAGACTCCGATGGGGACGTTTCCGCCGTGCTCGAGAAGCTGCAATGGGCGGTGAAGTCACAGTCCGATGCGAGGAACGACCTCGACCAAGCCCGTAAGGCGCAGGCTGCCGCGCAGCGCGAGCGAGACGAACGCGTCGCGACGTTGGCGCTCCGAAAGCTCGGCCTGCAAGAGAAGGCGCGCGCCGCGGCGACGATCGCTGTTGAATTACTCGGCGAAGACGAAGGGCAAAAGCTCCTGGCCACCGTGAACGAGGGGCTTAACGACACGAACCTGACGGAAGAGGAGCGTGAAGAATTGCTCTCCTTCTTGCGGGCTGGCGCCCGCTCCACCTCCTTCCGTCTCGCCTCTGACCTTCTTCAGGACGGAGGCGCCCGCGCGCGTCTTCTCGCCCTGGTCGCGTCGATCCGAAAGGCACTCCCCCTCATGGTGATCGGCTTGGTGCTGTATGCCGTTTCGACCTACTTCCCATGGCGCACGGGCATCGAGAAGCTGTGCAAATTCGCGCTCACGGTCGCAGGCATCGCGACACCTGCATTCTCGCTCTACCAAGCCGCAAACGGATACTTCGACCGCGCCAAGGTAGTTCGCGCCGCAGTCGTCACCGGAATTCAAGCCATCGACGCAGAGGCTCGAAAACAGCAGCGTGCCAAGGACGAGGAGGTCAAAAAAGCGGAGGAAGCGCTTAACAATGCAACCAAAGAGGTGGAAAGAACGGAACGAAAGCTGGCCGAGACGGATGCGAGAGTCGAAGAAACACGCGCGGCGGCGGAAGCCTCACGACCAGAGCGCCGACTCCAAGCCCTCGTTCACAAGCGCCTCGAAGAAGGGACTTACGCGAAGCATCTGGGCGTGATCGAGACACTGCGTGACGACTTCGACAAGCTCTCGGTGCTTCTGCAGCGTCAGCAGCCCGATCCACGGCGCGAAGAGCTCCTGCGGGAGCTACAGCTGTCCGAAACGCAGCTCCCGCAAATCCGCCGGATCATCCTCTACATCGACGATCTGGATCGCTGTCCTCCGGAGAAGGTCGCAGACGTTCTACAAGCAGTCCACCTATTCCTCGCTTTCCCGCTCTTCGTCGTGGTGGTCGCCGTCGACGCGAGGTGGGCGTCGCAGGCGCTCCTCGCGACACATCGTCAGCTCGCGCTGGGCGCAGCATCGCCTGCCGATTACCTCGAGAAAATCTTTCAAATTCCTCTCTGGGTCGCACCGATGAATCGCTATGGTGCCAAACGCATTCTGCGAGATCTGTGGGGTGAGGCTTCTCGGGATTCGCGAAGTGCGGGCACGACGAACGGAAATGAGAGGGCACTGGCTTCACAAGCCCCGGCACCTAAACCCGAGACTGACAGCGCTTCCTCAGGAGTGCGTGATGCGACGAGCCGTGCGCGTTCGGACGAGGCCGTCGGAGACCAGTCCGTCAAAGACATCGAGTCGGCAGACGAAGTCGGACAAATGGCTCCCCGCGTGCGCGAGGCAATCACGCGCGACGAACTACTCTTCGCAGAAGGCCTCACGTCCTACCTGGGCCGGTCCCCGCGGCGACTGAAGCGCTTCGCAAATCTCTACCGTCTCGCAAAGGCAAGCATGAGCGAGCCTGACTGGGACGACTACGACCGCATGGATCACGAGGCGGTCTTGACCCTGCTCGCGCTCATCACAGGCTCGCCCAACCTCGCGCCCGAGGTGCTCCATGACCTGCAGGGAGGAGCCTGGGGCGTCGACTCATTGCCCGCGATTGCGACGCCTCGATCGCCAGGATACAGTCCAGAGGAAGTCACGACCGCAGGAGCGCTTCTCCGGTCCGCGGCCTCGAACCGCTCGCTCCGTCGCTGGGCGCCGTTCGTAATGCGCTATTCGTTCCGACGGGAAGCGGTGCCTCTTCGAGGTTCGGCGCCTGCGTAGTTTGCTCCCGCCTCCTCGTTTCGACGCGATGAGGGTTTCGCGCGTCCGGAACCTTAATTCAGGAACGAAACGAGACATTCGGCGGCGATGGGGCCGCCCCATTGCGACCAATAAAACCTAATGTTGCATCCGCGCCGGATGGCCGCCCCGGCGCCCCGCCTCTGGCTACGCCCTGCCCATCGCCTTCAACAAAGGCAACATTCCCGCCTTCGCCGGATCCGCAATCTCCAATTGTGCCTGCCGCGCTCGGTATTGCGCATCGTACCCGTCTTCATGCGGCAATCGTCCCTGCTTGTCGGGCCACGTGCATTGCAGCATTTTCGGAGGCGCATCTTCGTAAAGAGCCTTGAGCGGCCCCAGCAGAAGGTCGTGCCACTTCGGATCGATGGTGCGCAGCTCACAAATGAGCCGCTCGATGACGATATCGGTCCGCGTGCCGTGCTCGAAGCGCTCGCCGTCTCGAATGGCGCTCGCGAGGTTCCACACCATTTGCTGCATGACCTGCGGAGGGAGCCCGAAGACGACCACCTCGGGGTGGTCGAAGCGCTTTTGCAGGCCGACGGCCATGCCCCAGAGGGGACGTTGGGGCGGGAAGAGGACGATTTGAAAGCCTTCCCTGTCGATGGTTTGGCGCACGACATCGAGCGGGCTCCGCTCCTTCGCGCGCGTCCACGGTGCCCCGGCGGCGGGCCGCTTCGCCGTCCACCCTCGCGGGAGATCGGCAAGCTCGGCGAGGGTGCGATCTTTGTCGAATAGACATCCGAAGCACGCCGCGCGCGCGTCGGGAGTCGCCGTCGTCGTGCCGCAGAGGAGCTGCCAGTCGCCGTCCTCTTCGTGCGCGACACGGAGGATCGGGCGCTGCTCTTCGAGCACCGGGCGCGTCGTGATGACCTGTTTGTCGACAGGATCGGCAAAGGGCCAATCGGCAGCGGCGTGCTCGTGCTCGTGCGGTTCCATGGGCGGCGATGCTATCGACGAGTATGGTTCGCGCGAAAGAACCAACGACCATGAGAGCCTTCCTCGACCGCCTCGGCGTCCAGCTTCCGATCATCCAAGCGCCGATGGCCGGCGGCCCGGACACGCCCGAGCTCGCAGCTGCCGTCGGCGAAGCAGGTGGCCTCGGCTCGCTCGGTTGCGCCTATCTCTCCGCGGAGCAGATCGACGCGCTCGTCGCGCGCACACGTTCGCTCGCGGGCAAGCCGTTCGCGCTGAACCTCTTCATTCGCGAGGATGACGCAACTGCTCCCGCCGATCCGGCCCCGATCTTGGCCATGTTTCGACAGGAGCTCGGCCTGCCGTCGCAGGGCCGCCCCGGCAAACCGCCGCCGTCCTTCGATGCCCAACTCGCCGCGGTGCTGCGCGCTCGCCCGCGCGTCTTCAGCTTCACGTTCGGGCTCTTGAAGCCCAGCCAACTCGACGAGCTGCGTGCCGCAAACATCCTGGTTGTCGGCACCGCCACATCGCTCGACGAAGCGGAGGCGCTTGCGGCGCTCGGCGTCGACGCAATCGCCGCGCAGGGCAGCGAAGCGGGCGGTCACCGAGGCACGTTCATCGGCCGCACGGAAGAGTCGCTGATCGGCACGATGGCGTTGACGAGGCAGATCGTGGCGAAGGTCAACATCCCCGTCATTGCAGCGGGCGGCATCATGGACGGCGCGGGCATTCGCGCGGCGTTCGGCCTCGGCGCAACCGCCGTACAGCTCGGAACGGCGTTTATGCTTTGCCCCGAAGCAGGCACCCACCCCGCGCATCGCGCACACCTCCTGTCGCCCGAGGCACGCCGAACCGTCGTGACGCGCGCTTTCAGCGGGCGCGCAGCGCGCGGGATACGCAATCGCATGACCGACGCATTCGAAGGTGTCTCGACGCCGCCATTTCCGGTCCAACAAGAGCTCACCGCGGAGCTGCGCGCGGCCGCCGCGGCGCAGGGGCGCACCGATCTCATGCAGATGTGGACGGGCCAAGGGGCGCCTCTTCTGCGCGAGCTCCCCGCGGCCGTGCTCGTCCGCGCGCTCGCGGCCGAGGCGGGACTACCAATCACGTAGTCTCGCCAAGCGGGATATCTCGAATCCCCCACGCCCCGCGGCTACGTTGTGCCGACCAACCCGAGGCCCGACCCTTGAACACCTGATGGCATCCTTATGACGGTTTGGCCCTATTGAGACGTGCGCGATCCGAAGTTACCAGGTTGGGACTGGACCCCGTCGGATCGGATCGCTTTCGCTGCGAAAACCTGAGCCCCGCTCGAATGGCGGCTATCGCGAGACCCATTTCGTGCATGCTTGTCGATCCGAAGTCGGAGGGTCCCGTCTCGACCATACGACTTCGGTTCGCGATGACCGTCGCGCAAGGATCTCGCGCTGCGCGCCGCCCCGCGGTGAAGGATGGGTCCGAGCTGCCAGGGCGGAGCCGTCGACCCGACTGTTACCACCCATGGAACAGACCTTCCAGATTCCCCCACTAATCCAGCTCGTGGAACGGGCTATGTTCGGGTTCTAGCGAGAAGCCTCTGTGAACCGAGTGAGCCACGGTTTTGCACCGCGACTGTCCCGACGCCGACTGATGATGGCTGCCGTGGGTGTGTCGGCGTGCAGTGATCCAACAGAGTCCCAATCAACCGAGGATACGTCGATGTTGGCGAGTGAGATTGCTCGACCCAAGCGCGAAATCATCCACCGAACGCGCGGGCGCGGCCGCGGTCCCATTACACGCCTCATGAGCCCGTCGGACCTGGGCCAGCTCCTCAAGCCGTTCGTCTTCCTCGATCTCGCGGTATTCGACGGCGAAGAGCGCATTCCGATGGAGCTCTTGTGGCACCCGCACTCCGGCATTGCCACGGTCACCGTCATGCTCGAAGGCTCCGTTCATATCGCCGAGACGACCGGCAAGAACGATGTCTTGCCCAAAGGGAGTATCGAGTGGATGCGCGCCGGCAATGGTGTTTGGCACACCGGCCAAGCCGCGCCGGGACACGTAAAAGTATTTCAGCTTTGGGTCGCGCTGCCGCCCGAGCTCGAAAACGGCCCGAACGAGAGTCACTACGTCATGCCGGAGGACGTGCCGACGGACGGTCGTGTGCGCGTCATTCTCGGAAGTTATGGCGGTATGACGAGCCCCATCGCCGCACCGGACATGATGACATATCTCCTCGTGAGCCTCGAAGACCACGAACGTTGGACGTACACCCCGCCGGACGGGCACGACGTCGCGTGGGTCGCCGTCGGCGACGGAGCGTTGAGAGCATCATCGCGTATTTCGACCGGCGAGATGGCTACCTTCGCCGACGGATCGGAGCCCATCGAATTCGTCGCCGACGGCCGTGTGCGCTTCGTCCTGGGCTCGGCGCGAAGGCACCCACACGATCTCGTGCTCGGCAGCTACTCGGTGCACACGAGCCCGGACGCGCTGCAAAAGGGCGAGGCCGAGATACGCCGCATCGGCGCCGAGCTGCGAAGGAATGGAACGCTGCGAGGCTGAGCGCTCTTCACGAGCGGCCGCGACCCTTGGGCTTCGGCGTGCTCGCTGCGCCTGATTTCGTCCGCGCGGCGGTCGAAACCACCTGACCGCCGACGACCGCTTTCAGCTCTTTGTGCGCAGCACGAAGGTGCGGTGACAGCGTTTTCGATTTCGCGTCGGCGATCCACCGGTCGTATCCGATTCGGAAAATCGCAATACCCGCCTCCGCCGCCAAGCTCGCCGCAGGCTCGGGGACGCGACGAGCACGTAACGCCTCCGCGACGGCCGCCGCGAGCGTCGTCAGCTTGATCAGCTCGCGTTCTCGAAGCTCGGGGTGCGCCACGATGAGCGCATAACGAGCCTTGCCGTGCTCGCGACGGCCCTCGAGTATCGGCGCGACCGCTTCGAGCGCGCCGACCACGCTGTCGAGAGGCGGCGTCGCGGGACCCGCCTTGCCGACGGCGTCCACGATGAGCGCTTGCAGCTCTTCGGTGCGTCCGAACAGGACTTCGCGCTTGTCGGTGTAGTAGCGAAAGAAGGTCCGCTCCGTGAGCCCGGCCTGCGCCGCGATGTCTTGCACCGTCGTCGCGACGTATCCGCGGGTTTGAAAGAGCTCCATCGCGGCCGCCTCGAGGCGTTCGCGCGCGTTCGGTTCCCATCGAGCCATCGGTCGAGATCCTAAGCCGAACCTGCGCGCGATAGCAGTGGCTGACATCGTCATTGCAGTCACTGACATCACTTGCTACGTCTGATGTCAGACGCTGACATCGCGTCTCGAAGGAGGTCTCCCATGCGCGTATTCGTCACCGGTGCATCCGGCTTCATCGGTTCCGCGGTCGTGCCCGAGCTCGTGCGAGCGGGCCATCAGGTCGTCGGCCTCGCCCGCTCGGATGCCTCGGCCGCCGCCATTCAGGCGGTCGGGGGCGACGTTCTTCGAGGTGGGCTCGACGATCTCGACGGCCTGCGCGCCGGCGCGCAGGCGTCGGACGGCGTGATTCATCTCGCGTTCATCCACGACTTCGCGAACTTCGCGCAGGCCTCGCAGGTCGATCAGCGGGCGATCGAGACGCTCGGCGGCGCGCTCGAGGGCACGAACAAACCGTTGGTCGTCGCATCCGGTCTGCTCGGGCTCACGCCGGGACGTATCGCTTCCGAGCGAGACGATCCGAACCCGAATGCTTCTCCGCGGGTCGCGGGCGTGCAGACGGCGCTCTCCTTCGCCGAGCGCGCCGTGCGCACGTCGATCGTGCGCCTGCCGCCCACCGTCCACGGCGAAGGTGACCACGGCTTCGTGCCCCGCCTCATCGATATCGCGCGTGAAAAGGGGTTTGCCGCGTATGTCGGTGACGGCGCAAATCGTTGGCCCGCCGTCCATCGGCTCGATGCGGCTCGCCTCTTTCGACTCGCGCTCGAGCGCGCGAACGCGGGCTCGAGACTTCACGCCGTCGGAGACGGGGGAGTGCCCATTCGTGAGGTCGCGGGCGTCATCGGTCGCCGACTGGGGATACCCGTCGTCTCGAAATCAGCGGCCGAGGCAGGCGACTACTTCGGTTTCCTCGCTCACATGATTGCGCTGGACCTGCCGTGCTCGTGCGAAATCACACGCGCGGAGCTCGGGTGGGCCACGAGCGAGCTCGGGCTCGTCGCGGATCTCGATCGCGACCACTACTTCGCCCCAGGCAAGCGGTCGGCGCTGTTGTAATGGGGCAACGCCGACGGCCCGCCCGTTGCACAGGGTCCATCGATGGCCCCGCCGGAAACCCCAAAGCCCCCGACCCTCGCGGATTTAATTCGTCATGGGAAGGAATCAATCGTTCGCGAATGGGAGCGGCGCGTGCTTTCCGACCCCAGTGTGCCCGAGGCGAACCGGCTGCCGGAGCCTGTCCTTCGAGATCATATCCCGCTGTTCCTCGACAGCTTGACCGCCGTCGCGCGAACGCCGCATCCGGAACACTTCGTGGTCGGCGAGGGTGTGCTGCCGTCGGCTCACGCACGGCAACGTCACGCGCAAGCCTATTCGCTGAGATCGGCTCTCCGCGAGTGGGCCCACTTCCGCGCGACGCTCCTCGATTTCATCGGCGACGCGCACCTGACTCAATGGAGCGAGCTCAAGCGGCTGCTCGCCGAGATCGACGCTGCAATGGTGACGGTCGGCAGTGAGCTTTACGAGGCCGATATCCTGTCGCGCATCAGGATCGACGCCGACCATGATCGAACGCGAAGCCAGCTCGAGTCACTGATAACCACGGCGCCGCTGGGCGTCGCCTTCGTCGACCAAGAGCTACGCTACCTCCGCGTCAACGAGACCTTTGCACGGATGAGCGGGCTTTCGGTTCGAGAGATCGAGGCCCGCCCAGTCGACGAGGTGACCGGCACGCACGCCCAAATCGTTCCGGAGAAGATCCAAGCCGTGCTCGACACCGGGATTACGCAGGTGAGCCTTCCCGAGGATGAAGGCTCGGAGGTGGAAAAGCCAGGCTGGATCGCGAGCTACTACCCGATGAGAAACCCGATCGGTAAGACCTATATCGTCGGGATCGTCGTGGCCGACGCTAGGGCTCGTCGAGCGTGATCCTGACCTCATTGTCGGAAATGGTGAGTGTGCCCGGCACCGAGGTCGTGACCGACCAATCGTCGAACGCGATGCTCAATGATTCGAAGGGGTAAGTCCCCGGAGCCCAGTCTTGCGACGCACCATCGAGCGTGAATGCGCCCTGGGAGGTCGAGCGGAACGCGTGCTCCAGGTTGTCGGCCGATGCGCGAATGGTCTTTCCCTCGATCATCGCTTCGAGCGTCGCGTCGGTCACGTAGAACGACGCGTTGACGAAGTAGGTCGTGCAATCGGCGAGCGTGTACCAGCCGTAGCTCTCGAAGGCGCCCGCGAGCAGGAAATCGAAGACCACGAGGGGAGCGCTACCTTCTTCGACATCGGAGACGGCCCCGTCGCGCGCCTGTAGGTACTCCTCCTTTGCCTGAATCACCTCGGGCTTGATCGCGTTCTCGACGTCGTACCGCTCGAGGAGCTCGGGCAGCCTGGCCTGGGCTGCTGCCTCGTCGATCGCGAGGGCGATCGCGGCGAGCTCCGAGAGCCGCCCCTGATTCACAATCTGTTCGCGGAACGGGACCTCCATTCGGTCGAGAACCGCAGCGAGCGCGGCGCCCGTCGCGTAATGTCGATCCCGACCGAGCCTCTGCACGTCGAAGGGCTCGACCAGCTCCTCC
Source organism: Polyangiaceae bacterium (assembly GCA_013361525.1). GTDB lineage: Bacteria > Myxococcota_A > Polyangia > Polyangiales > Polyangiaceae > Xiheicaenibacterium. The sequence goes on from JABFXY010000056.1 coordinate 17,619, forward strand.
GCCCATTGCGCGGAGGCATCGGGCACGTAGCCGGCGGTCTCGGAATAGAGTCCTTCTGTGAAATGGGCCAATCCCTCCGAGGCTTCATAGTGGTCCTCGACGTCGCGAACGATCGGCGTGGCGCCGCTGCGGATGAGCCGCGCCGTCAAAAAGTCCTCCATCGCCGCGGTCGGATCGTCGGCCGTCAGCGCCTGGTTCAGCGCGAGGTGCTCGACCCTGGCGAGCGCGAGCTGATCGTCATCGTCGAGGGGGAACTCGCAAAGCAGCGGTAAAGTCACCTCGGACCAGTGGTCGAGTTGATACATGTGAAACATCTCGTGAACGACCATGAAGGCGGTGATCATCTCTTCGACAGCCGGCGGAAGAGGCTGCTCGATGATGTCGCTGAACGGATAGCCGAAGGTGAACACGGAAGTCCGGTCGCCGATGTCCGTGAAGTACTCGAAGGGCTCGCCGGGCTGCAGCAGATCCTCGTAGCCGACACCGACATACGTCGTGCCGAGCACCTCGGTGATCTCGTCGGGAACGCCCTCGAGAGGGGGGAGCCCGTCGGGCGGAGATGGATGTTTGACGATGAGCGCCCGCTCGCCCGGGTGCACGGCGACGATCGGCATCTCCATATAGTTGTAGTCGGGCCAGGCATTCTCGTTCGTCTGTACCGCCTTGGTGATCGCTGCGAGCGCCTTCAGGACGGCGATATCCTCTTCGGTCGCGGCGTTGGAAACACCGCCTCCCCCGGCACCTCCGCCGCCCGACTCGTTCGAAACACCGCCGGATCCGCCTGCGCCTTCGATTGCGCCGCCGTTTCCACCGTCGCCGTCGTCGTCGGGGTCGACGTCGTCGGAGCAGCCCCCGAAGAGAGAAAGGCAAACGCCGAGCACCATCGCGCCGCGACCGAAACGCATGAAGTGGGACTCCGAGGCTCGTGACATATCCGCCTATCCTTTCCGACCAGGTCGGCATTTGGGCAACGAGCCTATCGATTACATGTTTTTCATCGTCGATTCATCGCCAACGCGCAGTCGGATAAGTATTTTGAGAAAGCGGCATTTCGGAACAATGATTTGACGTCATTGCAAATCGACCGCTGTCGTCGGCGAAGATCGATTTTGAGAAGGATCGACTTGTCAACGGCCGCAGGGCAGCAAGGCCGCCACATTGAGGCGCCGTGGGCGGCGAGACTGTCGCAGATTGCCATTGAACCGAGTGGGGCAGGTCACGTCGAGCGTAGCGAGACAGCCCGGGGCGGCTCCCACGAGGCTCGGTTCGCCGAAGGCGAACGCGGAAGAGTGGCGCGCCGCGGCCGTGGGCGGCGAGGCGCTCGCATGGTCTTTGCCCCAATGTCCCCGAACGCATGAAACCAAGCCACGTCGTCGCCGCCGGTCACCATCCGCGAAGAACCCGTGCCACGTCCCGAAAGCGGGAGCATGTGGTCGAGCCGCCACGGTCGACGGTGTCGGATGTCTTTCGACACCTCTCCAATGTGGCGTCGAACAAGTTCGGCTCTCATTGGGCGTTCATCGCCGCGGTCGCGCTCATCATCGGCTGGGCCGCGACGGGGCCCTTCTTTCACTACAGCGATGTTTGGCAGCTGGTCATCAATACCACGACGACGATCATCACCTTTCTGATGGTGTTTTTGATCCAATCCACGCAAAACCGCGACGCCAAGGCGGTTCACCTGAAGCTGGACGAGCTGATTCGTGCGACGCGTGCTCGCAACGCATTCGCGGACCTCGAAGATGCGACACAGGAAGAGCTCGACGCTTTCCAGCACGAGTTCGAGCGACTGCGCCGTCGCGCGGATCGTCGCCAAACGTAGCAGGCGCGGACGCCCCGAGGGTTTTGGCGCCCCGCACGAGGTCCGCATGCCACTCCGGTAGAGAGGCGGATCGCAGTGCTCACGCGCGCACTCGGCGGGCATGCGCGCTGCATCGATGCTCGTCGCGCGCGAGGAATGGTGGAGGGACCATTGAAAAAGATCTTCGGCATTTCCGGTCGTGACGTTCGTCGATATGGCTTGGGGCGCGCCGACGCACTCTTGAGTGCGATGGGATTGCGTCGCAAACGCCACACGTCGCGGGCGTCGCTCTTCCTCATCGGCGGCCTCGGTCTGCTGGCCATCGTCGGAGCCGGGCTGGCCGCGCTGGTTCTCACACAGCCACTGGAGACGGCTCGACGTCGCGCCATGAAGGGCGTGAGAAGCGTCGTTTCGCACACGAAAGGCGCGGCGGAGGATCTCGGCGAGCGTGTCGAACGTATGCGCGCCGGCAGTGACGAGTCTTCGCGCCGTGAAGCGAATGCTGAGGAAGAACCCCCCGAGGAAAAGAAGGGCCACCTCGCGCAGGTTCGAGCGCAGCTCAGAGGAGCATTCAAGCGTAGGCGCACGAACGCGAGGGCGTGAGCGACCTTCGACCCGAGGAGAGGTAACATCCCGCTCCCCATGGCGGGAGCGGACCCTATCCAGACCGCGAGACGACTCGCGGCGACACATCCGCAGGCGAAGTTGCCGTGCCCGGTTTGCGTCAACGCGGTGAAGGCGACCAATCTCGACGGTCATCTCGCGAAGGTGCATCCAGGCGCAACGAGCGCGATGTCGCCGTGGCGCGGGACCGACCGGCGGATTGTCATCTGGGCGACCGCCGCGACGCTGCTGGGAATGGCGATCGCAATGATCGCAATCGGCAGCGGCTCGATTCGTCATGGTACCGGAGCGGCGTACGCGCTCCTCGCCGGGTTCCTCGCGCCTCTCCTCGTCGCGGTCGCCGGGCTCGCGAGCGTTTGGGGCGGGACGCTCGCGATCGACGGCGACGTGATCGTATTGCGGCATTCGTTCGGCCTCGGCCGCAGGCGAATCAGGCTTCCCTGCACGATTGAATCGGGACCGCTGTTCGTCTCTCGGTCGACGTCGGTGACGGCGACCTACGATATGAATCACCCTTCGAAAGACGTGCGTGTCGGATCGTATCTCCGGCTCGCGAACGGGCGCCGCGGGATTACCATTGCGTCGACTGGCGACTCGCCGTTTCGCGAAACATGGAATCGCGCGGGCTGGACGGCGGGCAAGCGCCGGCACTGGTGCGACGTGAAAGTCCGGCGCGATGTGCTCGTCGCGATCGAATACGAGCTTGCCGCACGTGGGATGCTGGTCCCCCGCTGAGGCTGCTACCGTCAGCGTGTGACCCGCAAAGCCGCCGCTCCGAAGAAGAAGGCCCGGCCGAGGCGCACGAGCGCCAAGCGCGACGCGCCCGACCTCGCCGCGGCGCTCGCGGCGCTCGATCGGGGCGAGCGCGGCGTACGGCTACCGGTAGAGGGTGAGAGCGCGGAGGTCGCTGCTCGCTTCAACCGCGTTGCCGAGCGGATTGACCACCTCGCGCGGGACGTCGGCGACGTGGCGACACGGGTCGCCGTCGACGGGCAGCTCGACGCGCGCGTCCCGGCCACCGATCACAGCGGCAGCTGGAGGGAGCTCGCAGAGGGGGTAAACCGTGTTTCGTCGACGCTGACGATGCAGGTGCGCGAGCTTGCGAAGGTGACGACGGCCGTCGCGCACGGCGACGTCAGCCAGATGATCCGCCTCGAGGTCGGCGGTGAGGTCCTCCAGCTCAAGAACACGATCAACCGGATGGTCCTCCAGCTCGAGTCGTTCGGCGCGCAGGTGACACGCGTCGCGAAGGAGTTCAGCGAAGGGATCCTCGGCGGGCACGTCGAGGTGAGCGGCGTGTCCGGTATTTGGAAAGATCTGGTCGACAGCATCAACGTGCTGTCGGAGCGATTGACGCGACAGGTGCGCGCCGTCGCGGGGTCGGTGCGGGACGTAGCCAGGGGAGATCTTCGGCAGAGGCTCGAAATCGACGCGCGTGGTGAGGTCGGTGAGCTCGCCGACACGATCAACCTGATGATTCGCACGCTCGCAGAGACGACGAAAAAGAACGAGGAGCAGGATTGGCTGAAGACGAGCCTTGCGCGGCTGTCACGCATGCTTCAAGGCCAGCGCGATCTCGCGACGCTCGCAAAGCGCGTTTTGTCGGAGCTCGCGGGCTCGGTCGGGGTGCAGCGCGGCACGTTCTACGTACGATCGGGTCGCGACGACGCGCCGAAGCTCGTTTTGCTCGCGGCGTACGCATGCGCAGGCGCGTCCAGTCCGCCGAGCGAGATCGCGCTCGGCGAGGGCTTGCTGGGGCAAGCGGCGATCGACGGGGCGCCGATCGTCGTGACCAATGTCCCGGAGGGCTACGCCTCGATCGGGTCGTCGCTCGGTAACTCGACACCGGCGATGCTGCTCGTGACGCCGATCCACTTCGAGGGACGCATCAACGCCGTCGTCGAGCTTGCGAGCCTCGAGCCCTTCACCGCCGTTCAGCGATCATTTCTCGACCAGTTCTTCGATTCGCTCGGCATCGTCCTCGCCTCGGTCGAGACCCAGATGCAGCTCGAAGAGAAGGCGGAACAGCTCGCCCTCGCCTCGAAGTACAAGTCGCAGTTTCTCGCGAACATGTCGCACGAGCTGCGGACGCCGCTCAACAGCTTGCTCATCCTCTCCCGGCAGCTCGCCGATAACCGCGCTGGAAACCTCGACGAGCGCGAGGTGCATTACGCGAAGACGATCCATCAAGCAGGCGCGGATCTGCTCGAGCTCATCAATGAGATCCTCGATCTCGCGAAGGTCGAGTCGGGCACGATGCACGTCGAGCGGCGCGCCATGCGGCTCGACGATCTCGCGGCCTACGTGCAGCGCTCATTCGAACACGTCGCCGGCGACAAGAAGCTCGACTTCGCGGTGTCGGTCGATCCGTCTCTTCCCGGCGCGATCTCGACCGACGAGCTGCGTCTCAAACAGGTAGTTCGCAACCTTCTCGCGAACGCCTTCAAGTTCACCGAGCGCGGCGCGGTCCGGCTCGAGATCACGCGCGTGTCGAAGGGGCCGGGCGGCGAGGGCGCGTGGGTATCCTTCTCCGTGATCGACTCCGGCATCGGTATCCCCGAATCGCAGCAAAAGCTCGTCTTCGAGGCGTTTCAGCAGGCGGACGGCACCATTACGCGAAGATACGGCGGCACCGGCCTCGGGCTGGCGATCAGCCGCGAGATCGCCCAGCTGCTCGGCGGTGACATCCGCGTCGAGAGCCGGCCGGGAATCGGAAGCACCTTTACATTGCGATTGCCGCTCACCGATGCGCAAACCCCGAATGTCGCGCCTCGGCCGTCGCAAGCCATCGTGCGCGCGGACAACATCACGCCGCCGCCCAATGGCATTCTCGAAGGGCGCACGGTTCTCGTCGTCGACGACGACGTCCGCAACATCTTCGCGCTCACCGCGGTCCTCGAGCATTACGGTATCGAGGTCGTATTCGCAGAAAATGGGAAAGACGCGCTCGAAAGGCTCGAAGAGCGTCCGGACATCGAGCTCGTCCTGATGGACATCATGATGCCCGAGATGGATGGGCTCGAAGCGACGCGTCGAATCCGCGCGCAGACCAGCACCGCAAACCTGCCTGTCGTCGCGTTGACGGCAAAAGCAATGTGCGGTGACCGCGAACAATGCATCGAGGCGGGCGCATCCGGATATGTATCGAAGCCGGTCGATCCCGACGAGCTCATCGCGGCCATGACGGCCTGTCTGGTCGAGTCGGGTCGTCGGTCGACGACGGCGCAACTGTGAGGCCGAATCGATGCGCGCCTCCGCCGAAGAAGCCACGCTCGCCGACCTGGTCGCTACGTCGAAGAGGGTCGCTTCGACACGCGCTCGCAATGCGAAGATAGCGACAATCGCCGATTACCTCGCGACGCTCGACGGCCGCGCTGCAGCGCTCGCGTCGCTCTATCTTTCGGGCGAGCTTCCGCAGGGAAAGATCGGCGTTGGCTGGTCGATGGTGGCGGAGGCGCGCGGCGGCGCGGTCTCCGAGACATCGAGCCTTCACCTCGCCGACGTCGATCGAGCCTTTACCTCGCTGGCGTCGGCGTCGGGCTCCGGCTCCATACGCGCTCGTCGCGAGGGTCTCGCACGCCTCATCGCAATGGCGACGGCCGACGAGCGCGACTTTTTGGCTGCGCTCGTCATCGGCGAGGTTCGTCAGGGTGCGCTGGCGTCGCTGATCGGCGAGGCGCTCGCGCGGGCGCACGCGGTCGCGCCTTCGGACGTGCGGCGTGCGGTGATGGTCGCGGGCTCGGTCGGTGAGGTCGCGCGCGTGCTCGCCGAAGATGGGCTGCGAGGCCTCTGTCGGTTTGCGGTCGCGCCGTTCAATCCCGTCTTGCCGATGCTCGCGCAGGTCGCCGACGACGTCTCGAGCGCGATCGCCGATCTCGGCGAAGCGTCGTTCGAGTGGAAGCTCGACGGCGCGCGCGTGCAGATTCACCGCGAAGACGACGTGATTCGCGTCTTCAGCCGCGGGGGTGCCGACGTCACGCCGGCAGTGCCCGAGGTGGTCGAACTCGCGCGGGCATTGCCCGTGCGTCGATGCATTCTCGACGGCGAGGCGATCGCACTTCGTCCGGGCGGAAGACCACACCCGTTTCAAACGACGATGCGCCGTTTCGGGCGCGACAAAGCCGACGACGCCAGCCGCGCCGCGCTTCCGCTCTCGGCCTTCGTGTTCGATACCTTGCTCGTCGACGACCAGCTCCTTCTCGATGCACCTGCGCGCGATCGATTCGAGGTGCTGTCGTCGATCATCCCAGCCGAAAGCCGCGTCCCGCGCATCGTCACGGCGGATCCCGTCGAAGCGCAGGCGTTCCTCGATGGAGCATTTGCAGCAGGGCACGAGGGTGTGATGGCCAAATCGCTCGCGTCCGCGTACGACGCCGGCAACCGCGGCGCGGCGTGGCTGAAGCTCAAGAAGGTGCACACCCTCGAGCTGGTGGTGCTCGCCGCCGAGTGGGGCTCGGGCCGGCGCAAAGGTTGGCTCTCCAATTTGCATCTGGGCGCGCGCGACCCCGTCCGCGGGTTTGCGATGTTGGGCAAAACCTTCAAGGGCATGACCGACGAGGTCCTCGCTTGGCAAACCAAAGAGTTTCTCGCGCGCGAGGTGCGTCGCGACGGACATATCGTGTATGTGCGGCCGGAGCTCGTCGCGGAGTTCGCGTTCTCCGACGTGATGATGTCGACGCAATATCCGGCCGGTCTCTCGCTCAGGCTCGCGCGGCTCGTGCGTTATCGCCCGGACCGCACGGCGGCCGATGCCGCGACCATCGAAGACGTCCGCGTGATTGCGATCAAAGACGGCGTCGTGGAGTAGCCGGTCGCAGGCATTGCCGGCTACGGTTCGCTCCGTGAGCAAGCAGGGTGGGAATGGGCACATCACGGTCGCGACCTCCGCTTCAGGGACGGAGCCGCTCGCATTGATCGAGCTCCCGGCGCGCGCGCTCGGACCCAAAGACATCCGCGTGCGGGTGCGAGCGATCGGCGTAAACCCCGTCGATTGGAAGATGCGAAGCGGCGGACCGCTGCGTTTCGCGCATCGTTTCGTCGGCCCCTCGGGGCAGCTCGTCGTCGGGGTCGACTTCGCCGGTGAGGTGGTCGAACAAGGTGCCGAAGCCGATTTGCCGGTAGGGGCGCGCGTCGTCGGCGCAACGGATTTCTCGCGCAAGCAGCTCGGCAGCTACGCCAACGAGGTCGTCGTTCGGGACGACCAATGCGCGACCCTCCCGAACGCGGTGTCGTTCGAGGACGCGGCGTGTTTGCCCGTTCCGGGTGCCACGGCGCTTCGAGCGCTCGAGCTCGCGGGGCTTCCGACATCCGGAAAGGCCCCCGACGTGCGCGTGTTGGTGCTCGGCGCCGCGGGCGGCGTCGGCCTCGTCACCCTTCAAATCGCGCGCGTTCTGGGCATGAAGGCGGCGGGCGTTTGCTCGACGCGAAACACCGCGCTCGTCGAGAAGCTCGGCGCAGCGAGCATCGACTACACGAAGGGCGACGCGCTCGAGGCCGCCGCCGCACACGGCCCGTACGATCTCATCCTCAATGTGGTCGGCAGCGAGATCTATTCGACGTCTCGCGCGCGCACCTTGCTCACCGACAAGGGCTCCGTCGTCCTCGCGGTCGTGCGCCCGGCCGATGTTCCGGCGCTGTTGTTCTCGAGCCGCGTCAAACACGTCCTCGGCAGACCCTTTCGACAGAACCTCGAGCCGCTCGTCGGATGGCTCGCCACACGCGATCTCGAGCCGTTGATCGAAGCCACCTTCCCGCTCGCGGAGGCTGAAAAGGCCCACGTGCTCTCGAAGGGCGGGAAGGTCGTCGGCAAGCTGCTGCTCTTGCCCTGATCGTTACGGAGGCACGTTGATGTCGGCGATTGCGAAGAGGCTCGGCGAACGGATCTGGCGAGGAGCGTTCGTGCTCGGCCTCGCGGTCGTGTCGTGCGAGGAGACGGCCGACGACGGCACGACGGATCCGTTCGAAGATCCGACGCTGGAGCCGCTCGAAACGACGAGCCGCCACGTCACCGTCTCCGGTGATCGGCTGCTCGACGAGGCCGGCCGCGAGGTCCTCTTGCGGGGGTATTGCGCGGGGAACCGCGCCAAGATGCCGCCGTTTCTTCCGATGGAGCTCGTCGATGGGCAGACCGTTGCCGAGGGCGCCGACACCTTCTTTTCCAAGTTGGCGGCGCTCGGTGCCAATACGGTCCGACTCACGTTTTCATGGGAGGCATTCGAGCCTACTCGAGGCGAGCGCGACGCGGCGTACCTCGCGCAATACAGCGCGATGCTCGACGCCGCCGATGCGCACGGCATCGGGGTAATCGTCGATTTTCACCAAGACGTGTTTGCATCACCGTTCTGTGGCGACGGTTTTCCGCTTTGGGCCATCGGCGAAGAAATCCCCCACGGCGAGCCTCATTACGATTGCGGGTATCCCAATTGGTCGCTGCCCGGGCTCGACGCGGAGAGCGACGTCAGCGCTGCGTACGATCGGCTCTGGCAAAACACCGACGGGCTACAAGATGCGATGGAGGAGATGTGGCGCGCGGTCGCGCGCGAGCTCGCCGGACATCCCGCGGTCGTCGGCTTCGAGGTCATCAACGAGCCCGGCGCGGGGAGCATCCCGCGCGAGACCTTCGAGGCCGAGACGTTGCCCGCCTTCATCGAGCGCATGGGCTCGGCGATTCGTGAGGAGGCGGGCGATGTCGCCGTCTTCAATGGCGGACGTTTCGGCGATGCCGTCGGCAACGAGAACGAGCTCGCGCGGCCCGAGCTGCCCGGCTTCGTCTTCTCACCCCATTATTACAATCCCGTCATCTCGCTCGGCCTGAACAGCATCGACGCGCCGGCGATCGAGGAGGGGCTCGGCCATGCGCTCGCGCCGGCCGCACAATGGGGTGTTCCCGTTTTGCTCGGTGAGTTCGGGACGCACAACGACATCACCGTCAAAGCGGAATACCTCGACCTCGTCCTCGACATCCTCGATTTGCACCATGCGCACGCAACGCTATGGGACGCATCGATCGGAACGCAGCTCTGGAACTCGGAGGACTTCTCGGTCTTCACGTCCCAGGGGGACGAGCAGCCCTGGGCGAGCTCGGTCGTGAGGCCCTATCCGCGCGCGGTGTCTGGACGCGTCGAGCGATTCGAATGGAACGCCGAAAGTCGTCGATTCGAGATCCACGTCGTCGAAGCCGGTGACGCCGTGAGCGAGATCTACCTGCCCGTCCGGCACCTCGGGACGAGCCCATCCGTCACGGTGCAAGGCGCTCGGTATCGCTTCCTCTCCGACCGTGAGCTGCTCCTCGTGCGAGCCGAGGCGGGCGCGGCCTATTCGGTCGTCGTCACGCGCTGAACGCGGGCCGACCCCCGATCACCACCGCTCGGAAGGGGGAACCGGCGCGGGCATCTCCGCGAACACCTTGTCGATAGCGTCGATCTGCGCGCTGATTTTCGCGTGTTCGGCGCGTGTGATCTGCAAAACGCCGTGCGCCTCGATGAGGTCGCGGTACGCGTCGTTCGTCACGATTCGCTTGGGCAAGCTGGAGCTCGGATCGTGACCGTCGTCGAGGTCGAGGAGCGCGATCGCGATCTGCGCCTTTTCTTTGTCGGTTCGCGCGAGGCCTCGAAGAGCGCCCCGCGCCTTCGCGATTCGAGCTTCGGTGGAAGCCTCCGCCGCGCGAAGCTGTTGGGTGACGTTCACCAGCATGAGCCGCTGGCGCGCCGCCGCCGAGAACATGACGGCCTGGGGTGCCGGGGTGGTGCCCTCGACCGCGCGCGCACACCGGTCGATGAGCGCAACCGCGGCCGGATCCATAGCGATGACCGGCGGAGGCGCCGGCGCCTGAACGGGTGGTGTACGCGGCTGCGACGAACAGCCCATCAGCGAAACCGCCGCTAGGACCAACGCCGTTGGGAGCACAGCCCCCCGAACCCAAAACAGCCGACTCGACATCGTTAAGAATCGTTAGCGTCGCCAAACCCAGTACGCAATCACCGCCGCGCCTGTCGACGCCGCTTCGACGAACACTGATAGAGTTCCGCGATGTCCGAGTCCCTCGCAGGAATGACGTTCGTCATTACGGGCGCCAACACCGGTATCGGCCGCGCGAACGCCCTGGCCCTGGCCGAGCGCAAACCGGCGCGCATCGTCATCGCGTCGCGCAGCCGGGACCGGACGCAAGCCGTCCTGGACGAGGTTCGCGCATTGAACCCGGACGGAGCCGTCGACTTCGTGTCGATCGATCTGACGAGCCTCGCCTCGGTGCGCAAAGCCGCCGACGAAATCCTCGCGATGGACATCACGATCGACGTCCTCGTCAACAATGCGGGAATCGCCGGCGTGCGCGGGCAAACCACCGACGGCTTCGAGCTCGCCTTCGGAACGAACCACGTCGGGCATTACCTCTTCACCGAGAAGCTCTTGCCGCTGGTGAAGCGCGCGCGCCAGGGCCGTGTGGTCATCGTCTCGAGCCAAGGCCATTACCGCGCCCGCGGCATCGATTGGGACGCCGTGCGCAAGCCTTCGGAGACGGTGACTGCGTTCCCTGAATATTGCGTCAGCAAGCTCGCCAACGTCCTTCACGCGAGCGAGCTCGCGCGGCGCCTCGCCGACACGAAGGTCACGACGTATTCGGTCCACCCGGGCGGCGTCGCCAGCGACATTTGGAGCCGGCGCCTGGGGCCGTTCGCCGTCCTGCTCAAGCCGTTTCTCATCACCAACGAACAAGGGGCAAAAACGCAGATCCGCTGCGCGACGGATCCGGCGCTGTCGAAGGAGACAGGCCTCTACTACGACAAGGAAAAGCCGAAGACGCCTTCGAGCGAAGCGCAATCGGTCTCTCTTCAGGACGAGCTACGCAGGCGCAGCGACGAATGGGTGAAGCCCTTCCTCGACTAGGGCAAAGGTCGGTTGTCCTGACCGACCTTTGCGCCAGCAACGAAACAAGCGCCGGGTGCAGAGGTTGCCCGTTTTTCCCGCGGAAACGGCTCCTCACCCATTGGGAGCCGTTGGAGCGGGAAACAATCAGGGCAACCGAATTGCGCGGCAGAGCTAGCGCTTGCGATCGATGACGCCGATGGATCGCTTCATCGTCCGGGCGCCGTCGAAACCCTTCGAGGAGGTCGTCCAGAGCGACCCTTCGGTCTTCGCGATCGAATCGGTGACGAGGCGTTTGCGAACGGCGACCGCTGCGTCGGCGGTGTCGTCTTCGCTGGGCAGACCCAGGACCGCGTCTTTCACGAGGAGCCCGGCGTCGTGACCGAGCGCGACCCACCAGGACGGGTCGCGCTTCTCTCGATCGCGGAAGGTCTTCAAATGAACGTCGGGGGTTGGTCCGCTCGAGATGGGAAAAATGCCGGACGCCGCGAGGACACCCGCGCTCGACTCCGGCCGCGCGGCGTCGAGCCCAAAGCCCAACGTCAGCGCGCCCGCCGCTTTCGTCGCGTCGTTGGTGCAGCGCGCGCCTGCGTCGATGACCAGCGCGTCGGCGCCGGCGCTTTTTGCGAAGTCGAGCGATGCGCCACAGGGCTGCTCGGCGACGACGAGCTTCGCGGCGTCTTGGGCCAAATCGTTCACGGTTCGTTCTTCGACGAGCATCGCGACGCGCTTCTTTCCGCGGTTCGCGAGGGAGCGAACGAGCTCCTGGCGCACCGCTGACGGCGACTCGCCGAGCACGAACACGGGACCGTCGGCTGCGACGGGCCGTGACGGGGGGCGAAACAAGACGATGGGGACGTTCGTGCGCTCCGCGTAGGCGAGCGCGATGTCGGATTCACGCGTATCGAAGCCCGCGATGATGACCGCGGCGCCGTCGGCGTTGAGGAGCGCGAGCGTCTCGTCGACATGAGCGACGTCACGTTGATCGTCGCGCACGATGAGCTTCGTCGCGCCGCCTGGGATCCCGAGTGCGAGCGCGAGCCCCGAGGCCGCCTCGATGCCGCGACGGCGTAGGTCATCGGTTCGAAGAGGCATGAGCAGGCCGACGGTGTTGCGCTCGAGTCGGACACCGGCACCTTTCGCGGCGACGCGCGCGACCATTTCAGCCCTGTGCCCGAGCAACGGCGCGGCAACGTCGAGCAGCTCGCGTGCGAGCTTGGGCTCTTGGTCCCGCTCGACACCCAGCGCGACGTGCTCGGCGAGCGCCATCGAGAACCAACGATCCGGCTCCTCCGCCGCGACCTCTTCTTTCAGCGCCGCGAGGGCGACCGTCGCGGGCAGCTTCGCGAGGAGCACCGCGGTCTCGCGCTCGGCGAAGGTGCGGAGCGGTCCCCCCGACTGCCGAACGAGCGCACGCAGATACCGAGCCGCGTCGTCGAGCTTGCGCGCCCCGAGCGCCGCGCGAACGAGCTCGCGGTTCAAAAAGGCGCGGGTTGGGGGATCGATGATCTTGTTGAACTGACCACCCATCTGCTCGAGCGCGCGCTGCGGCCTGCCGCTCCTCGCTTCCAGGCTCCCGAGCACGACGTTCGCCATGTCGCGCGTCGAGCCTTCACCGTCGACCGACGCCAGCACGTCGAGCTGCTTCTTCGCTTCGGCGATCTCGCCCTTTTCGACGGCGACGACCGCCCGCATCGCGCGGATGGTTCGCGTCGAAGGATCGCCCGGGTGTTTCTGAATGTGCTTGTCGAGCTTGGGCGCCATCGCGACGACCGCGTCCCAATCCGCGTGTTCCCAGCGATCTCGAAGCGCCGAGAAGTCGCGCTGCACCGGCAAGCTCTCGCTGAGATCGACCCGCGGAACGACGTCCGCGCCACCACACCGAAGCGAGCCCAGACACGCGAACGCCGTTGCCAGCGTGATCCACCGGGTCGTTCGTTGCGCGCGTCGATGAGCGATGCGGCGCGCGGCCGGCATCGTCACGGCTCGACCTTGTGACGCTGCTTCATGCGGTAGAGCGTGCTTCGTGCCACGCCGAGCTTCTTCGCGGCAAGGCTCACGTTGCCGTTTGCTGCACGAAGCGCCTCTTCGAGCGCGGATCGCTCGGCTACATGGCGCAAGCCTTGGGACATCGGCGCGCCCTCGGATTTTGCGGGCTCCGCGGCTTCCAGCGGCAGATGCCCGGGAAGAATCAGCCGCTCCGGTGCTGCGCTCGCGATCGCGCGCTCGAGCCAGGCGGCGAGCTCGCGGACGTTGTTGGGCCACGCATAGGAGCGAAGGACGCGCATCGTCTCGGGCGCGACCTCGAAGCGCGACGAAGGCGGCGACGACCCGCTTCGACCGCTTCCGATGCGCTCGTTCGGGGGTTGTCCCCCGAGGTGCGCGAGGATGCCTCGAACCACGTATTCGAAGTCGTCTCGATCGCGCAGGGCCGGCAGCGTGACCGTCGACGTGCGCAAGAGCGTGTAGAGCTCGCGCGCAAAGGTGCCCCTGGCCACCCGCTCGCGGAGATCACCCCGGCCGCTCGCGACGAAATGCGCGTCGGCGTAAACACCGCGGTCCACCTCGCGGGCGAGACGTCGACCGGTCTCCAGATCCAGGTCGTGTACGTTCTCGACATAAAGCGTTCCGCCACCGGCGCATTGCGGCCCGGCCGCGAGGAGCAGCTCGATGAATTGGTCGCTCGGCACGGCGTCCGCGCTGATGTGGACGAAGGGTGCCTGGCCCCGACCGCTCGCGTCGACGATCGCCCGCGCGACGATCTCCGCGCCGGAGCCTTCTTCGCACGCGATGTAGATCGGCAACATCGTCTTCGCGAGCCGCATCGCGAGATCCACCGCGCCGCGCGCCGCGGTGTCTTTGCCGCCGACGATATCGATTCCCAGGGTCGGTCGCGTCGCGCTGGCCGGCGGGACGGTCGTCGTGGTGTAGCGCGGCTGCGCCTCTTCCAGCACGAGGAGCACGGCGACCGTCTCCTCGTTCGCGCCTCGCATCGTCTCGAGCCGGAAACGTCCGGCCGGCGTCACGAGCTCACGGCTCGACGCCGCGACCTCGACGAGATCGCGCCAGCCGATGCCGATCGCCTCTTCGATCCGTGACCCTGCACGCAGCGATTCATTCGCGACGGTCGTCGCGCGGATCACCCCCGGCGCCTCGGCGAGGAGATAACCAGTCGTTGGAAGGGACGACGAGGCAGCGGGCACGGTAACGTCCGGTAATGGACTCGAGGCGAAGTATGTCAGGTTCCTTCGCCTAGGGAATGGGGCGTGAGACAGTACGAGCGCAACGACATGGTAGCCATCGAGAGATGGGGCACCCTCAATGCCCGCCCTTGTCCTCCTCTACCACCGTCTTCGATGGTGAGGGCGGCGGCGCCGTCGACCATTCGAATGCAAAACACTTTTGATTGGTTGGCGACGGCACGCGCGGTTGTTGCCCAGCCGCGCACCCAAACTCCAACTCGCGCCTCCAACAGGCGCCGGTTGCCCGACAACGTGCGGACATGTCCCTCGCATTCCGCCTAGCGCTCGCGCTCGTGCTGGTCGCAGTCGGCGCGACTGCGCTGTGGGGTTTGAGCGTTCGACAGACATCGCAGCGCCTGCTCGAGGCCGAGTTCGACGCGAGGATCGAGGCGGCGACGACGGAGGTGCGGGAGGCCCTCGTCGCGGAGGCCGACCAACTGCGGGATCTGACGCTGCCCCTCTGCAAACGCGGCACGTTCTTCGACCGCGCGCTGCTCGACTACGAACGTGCCAAGGGTGACTTGGCCGTTTTGCAACAAGAGACGGGCGCACAGCTCGCGCTCAAACACCACGTCCCTGACGAAGCCGTCTCCCGCTCGCTGGACGAGCTGTCGCTCGTAACGACCGACGGCACGATCTTGTCGTCGTCGACGCGGTCGCTCGTCGGTCGCAAAGACGCGCGGATGGCGGGGCTCGTTCGGTCCGGGCAAGACGGGACGCCGCAGCTCCGGCCGCGCGCTGCGGGCGGCGACCCTTCGATCGAGGTCTCGTGCGCGCGGACCGTCCACGAATACACGCTCGGCCTCGTCGCCTCGCGAAAGATCGAGTCGATCCTCGAGCGCGTCGGCCGCGCTCACGGCGTGACCCTCACCGCGATCGATCCCGAGGGTGACGTCCCCACCGCATCGAGGCGCCAAGCGGTGCGCGTCATGCAACTCACCGAGGTGCCGGGCCTCGCGGTGGTCGCGACCATGCCGCGCGATCGATTGCTGGATGCGCTCGAGCGCCTCGACCGGGAGATCCTCGCGAGCGGTGGGGTCGCGGGCCTCGCGGCGCTTTTGCTCGCGGTGATCCTCGGTCGCAGCCTCGCGAAGCCGTTGCGCGAGCTGGCGCACGAGACACGTGAGGTCGTGAGCGGCGAGCCACGCCCGGTCCGCGTTCGTGGCGGCCTCGAGATTCGCGAGCTCGCGCGCAGCTTCAACAAGACCATCGACGAGCTCGGCAAGATGAAGAAGCGCCTCGCGGTCACCGAGCGCATCGCTGCCCGCCGCGAGATCGCGCGCCAGGTCGCGCACGAGATCAAGAACCCGCTCGCGCCGATCCGCGCGGCGGTCGAGACGCTGCGGCGCCTGCGCGATCGCGGCGACGAGCGCTTCGACGAGTACTTCGACGAGGCGACGCGCACCGTGCTCGAGGAGGTCCATCGCATCACGAACATCGTGAGCGAGTTCACCAAGTTCCAGCGGCTGCCCGCGCCAAACCCGGAGCCGATGGATCTCGTCGCGGCCGCGAAAGGCGTCGTCAGCCTGCATGCGGCAGATCCGGACCTCGTCCGCACCGACGCCGCGAACGCCGAGCCTCGCGTCGAGCTCACCTCGGAGAACGACATTCCGCAGGTCCGCGCCGATCGCGATCAGATCATCCAGGTCCTCACCAACCTCATTCAGAACGGCCTCGAAGCCGCTGCTGCGCTGCGCCCCGACCCGCGCGTTGTCGTCACCATCGGGCGTGTCGACGACGCGCACGTGCGCATCGTCGTGCGCGACAACGGACCGGGCGTCGCGGAAGAGATGCGAGAGCGACTCTTCGAGGCTTACGCGACGAGCAAACCCACGGGGACCGGGCTCGGCCTCGCGATCTGCCAGCGCATCGTCTTCGAGCATGGCGGCGAGATCGCGTACCGCCCCGCGACGAAAGGCGGGGCAGTGTTCGAGCTCCGACTGCCAATCAACGGCCCCACCCTGCTCGAAAAGCCGCTCGAAACGACGGCACAGCCGGTGAGCCGACACGTGGATTCGTCGAGAACCGGCGGGGAATAGCGGCCGCCGCTCGGCGGCTGTCGCTGGTCGCATGTCGCTTGGATCCAGGTCTCGCGGTCACGCGATCTTGTTCGCGGGCGCGCTCGCGGCCGGCGCCCTCGGCGCGCTCTTCGATCAAGTGACGGTCACGATCTCGCCGGCGTATTTCCTCCTCGGTAAAGGCGTCGACGCGGCCGACGATCTTCGCCTCGCGGCTGCATGGATCGGCTTTCGCGGTGGCCTTGCGCTCGGCGCGCTCGCCGCGGGTGCCGGTGTCTGGATCGAGCCTCGGACGCGCGATTTTCGATGGGCGCGTCATGGCGCAGCCATCGCTGCGACGGCGCTCTTGTTCGCGTGTTTCGGGGGGCCGATCATGCGCGCGCTGGATCCGTTCGACGTGCGCGCCGATAGCGCCGGCGTCCTCTCGGACGCCGAAGCTTCGAGCTACCTGCTGGTCTGGGGCGCGCACATCGGCGTCTATGCCGGTGCGGTCCTCGCCGTCGTGGTCGCGCTTCTCCGTGCGCGATCGCGCGAACGTCACTCGGCCTGAAGGCAATCCGACAGCGTCGCGCGCTCTTCTGCGCACGCAGACGGATCGTCCAACGTCGAGCGGCCCTCGTCGTTGCAGATCGTGTGCTGCTCGGTGCAGGAGAACACCGCCTCGGCGTCGTCACCGCACCCGTTCTCGTCCGCGTTCTCCAGCGTCGCTTGCCCGTTGTCGAGGCAGGCTCGACGGCCCTCCTCGCTACACCCTTCGTCGCAGCTGCACGCCTTGTCACACGCAGCCACGTAGCCCCCCTCGCGGGAGCAGGAGCAGACGAGCGCCGAAAGCCAAGCTGCTGCGAGGGCCGACGACAATGCGCCTCTTTTCATGCCCCAGACGATACGGGGAGGCCGCCGGCAGGGTCGAACACGGCGCAGGAACACAACATGCGATCAAACCCTGGCGATCGCGCGATCTGCGCGGATTTCACTTAATCCCGGGGGCTAGGTTGCCTGACAAAGTCGTCACGTGGGCCGTGGATGCCCGGCTGCGAACATGCTCGAGTGGAGCGATGTCGGATCTGGACGACCGCATCGGATCGTTACAACTCGGCGCTTTTCGCATCTTACGCCGGCTCGGGGAGGGCTCGTTCGCGACCGCGTTCCTCGCGGAGCAGATGGGAACCGAGCGCCTCGCGGTCGTGAAGATCGCCAGGGCGGAGAAGCTCCCGTCCGGCGCGAGCGTGCGGGACGCGTTCGCGCGCGAAGTCCGAGCGGCGACCCGCGTCTCCCACCCGAACCTGGTCTCGATCTACTTCGCCGGTGAGACCACCGACGGCTTGCCTGCATACGCGATGGAGTACGTGCCCGGCTTCACGTTCGACGCGCGCATGACGAGGTGCTCGTTCCTCCCGCTGCGCGAGATGGAAGCCTATTTCGCGCAGATCGCGCGTGCGCTTCGAAGCCTGCACGCCGCGGGAATCGTGCACCGCGACGTCTCTCCGAACAACGTGATGGTCACCGTCGACGAGGAGGGTCAGCCCAAAGCGACGCTGCTCGATCTCGGTATCGCCCTCCTCCACGGTTACACCGACGCCGACGCGATCGCGGGCACGCCGGGTTACACCGCGCCCGAGCAGCTGCGCGGTGAAGCCGCACCTGCGTCCGACATGTTCGCGCTCGGCGCGCTGCTCTTCTACGCGGTCACAGGCGCGGCGCTGTTCAACGACGAAGACGACGTCTCCGCGGTCATGACGAAGACCAGCGAGCTCAGCCGCTCACCGGATCCGCGCGAGCGACGCCCCGCGCTGCCCGCGGCGATGGCGTCGCTCGTGATGAGCCTGCTCGATCCCCGCCCGACCAATCGCCCGACCGCGAGCGCCTTCATCGAGCGATGGCCGACCGCGATGCGCGCGATGTTCGACGCCGCTGCGACGGTCACCGTTCCCATCCCCCGCGAGATCGTGCTGCGACAGCCTCGCGTCCCGACGCTCCTCGCGATCCGCGTCGATCCTTCGACGAAACAGCTCGTCTCGAAGCGTGCATCGCTCGCCGGGTGGAACGTCGATTTCGCCGACGATGCCCGCGCCGCGACCCGCGCACAGGAGGGTCGCTACGACGCGTTCCTTCTTCCGGCCGACCTGCAGCAGCCGAGCACCCGCGCGGTCGCGCGCCACCTGCGCGAGTTCCACCCGAGCTGCCCCATCATCCTCGCGTTCTACAGCCAAGACCAAGAGATGGAGTCGCTCGACTTCCGCCCACACCTCATCGTTCGCCTGCCCCAGAACGCGAACGGCCTGTGGTTCTTCCTTCGCGCGCTCACACCCGAGGACGACGAAGAAGAGTTCGAGCCCGTCGTGATGCGCGGCTGAGCGACCCTCCTCGAGAACCAAACCTTCGACGAGCGCGCCCGCGACGAGCCTGCTTTTAGGCCCCAAAAACGCGCATTTGCCAAGACGACGTCGCGCGGCCGCGATTTGTTGCGCGGCGGCCAATTTGTCATGGGTTCGAGCGTGGTGCTCCGTTCGCCGCCCCATTATGGTGCTCGGCGATGCACCGTTCGCAAAACCCAGCCTTCGGCTGGGTTGACCCGACAACCATGAAGCCCAGCGCTCACACCTCTGCCGAAATGCGGAGCGACCGGCCCGCTCGCCCGTCAGGGCGGGCCGCGTCGCGAGCTCGGCACACGGGAGCGGTGGGTCTGACCGCTATCGTCACCCTCGTGCTCGCCACGGCTTGCTCGACGACGACCAAGATGCCGAAGGCCTCTGTCGGCAAGTCACCGCACGCAGTCGGTCCTTCGAGCAAGCTCGCGGGTCCGCCCGGTCTCGAAGCGGTCGAGCTCGCGTCGCTCGAAAGCCCGGACGCCCCCGTCGCGTTCGCCATGGGACCGAAGGGCGGATTGTTCGCCTACGTACAAGGCGGCCGCTTGTTCGCGCGCGCGGTCTCACCCGGCCCGACGTCGAGCGGCGAAGCGGTCGCGCTCGGGAACGCGGGCGTCCTCGGCGTCGCGTTTTCGGTGCGGCCGCGAGCGGATGGCACGTTCATCGTGTTCTGGGGCGAGCGCGTCGATCAGAACCACGTGTTCAAAGCGCAGCGCGTTGGCGCAGACGGCAAGCCGATCGGTCAGGCGCTCGCGATGCCACCGGTCGCGGATGCGGGCGTGACCTTCGCGGACGTCGCCATCCTCGGTGACCGCGCTCTCGTCGTGCACGAGGTGTCCCGCGGAGATCGAATCTCGGTGTACGTGACGCCGATCGCATCCGCGTTCGACAAGTTCGAGGGCGCGTCGAAGCCCGTCGTCGAAGGTGCGCTCGCTTGGTACCCCGCGGAGTCGGAGGCGGGACTCGGCATCGTGACCGTCGTCGAAGCACCATCCGGCGCGGAGTCGACCGATCCGACCCCGCAGAGCGGCCTGCTCCAGTTCATGCTCGTCGACCCCAGCGGAAAGGCCGGCGCGAAGAAGCCTGTCGGCGGCACGCAAACGGCGCAGATCGACGCGCAGATCGCCGCCGTTCAAGGTGGGTACGTCGTCGCTTGGACCGACGAAGCCCAGGACGACGGCGCGGTGCGCGTCGCCACGTTGTCGAAGGACGGAACGGTCGTCGGTCAACCTTCGTGGGTAGCGCCACCGATCGGACAACAAGCATTCGTCTCGCTTGCGGCGGATCCGTCGGGCCGCGGCGCACGCGCGCTCGTCGCCTGGGAGAACGTCGGGCAGGCCTCGGGCACGGCGCGCATCATCCACCTCGCGACGGTCGACGCCAAAGGCACGATCGCGCCGGAGCGAACGCGCATGCTCTATGCCGACAGCGATCGCCCCGCGCTCGTCGCGGACGGCGACGGCTTCGCAGCGCTCACGCTCGCGCCCGCGATGGCGAACGAAGAGACGCAATCCGCGGAGACGCCTTCCTATCCGACGCTCGTGCGCCTCGGCCCGGATCTGTCGGTGCGCTGGTCGGAGCCGGTTCGCTTCGGCGGTGCGCTCGCGCGAGACGGCGTGCCGGCGTTCGCGTGGAACCCGACCTGCGCCGCCTCGTCTTGTTATGCGCTCGCCGCGGATGGGCCTGGGCCGACCGCGTTCTATGTCGCATCGAGCGCCGATCGCGCGAGCCCGTGGAAACCGCCGGCATGGCGCGCGGACGAAGAGCGGTCACCGAAGGTGCTCGGTCTGCGCAGCATGGCCGAGGGCCCGCGCCTCGCGAGCGCAGACGCGACCAAGCTCGGCGCGGACGGACCGGAGGCGGTCGCGTGGGTGACGTATTTCCTCGAAGGAGCCAATGCAGAAGCTGCTCCGAAGGGCGAGCCGCCGTATGCGGCGACGCTCGGTGTTCGCTTCACGACCGCCGACGGCAAACCTTCGGAGCCGGTCATCGTCTCCAAGCGCGCGCTCTCGCTCGGCGGGGTGTCGGTCGCGCCTGCTCCGGGCGGGAAGAAGTCCGAAGCGGTCGTGGCGTGGGTCGCGAGCGACAAGGGCGGCCCGCAGGTGTTCGCCACGAAGGTCGACGTCGACGGCAAGAAGGTCGCACAGAAGAAGGTCACCACGGTCACCCGCAGCGGCGCGAAGTCCTCGGGCAAAGGCGGCGACGATCACACGCTTTACGCATCGAGCGTGGCGATCGCGCCGTCTCCGATCGAAGGCGACAAGAGCGGCTCCGACGGGCTCGTCCTTGCGTGGGTCGACACCCGCGACAAGAACGGCGAGCTCTACGTCGCGCGGCTCAACAAGGATCTCGAAAAGAGCGTGCCCGACAAACGGATCACGAATGCCGCGGGTGACGCGTCCGACGTGAGCATCGCGGTCCGGGGCAGCGACACCTTCATCGCGTTCGCGGATGCGCGCGAGGGCAAACCGTCGGACATCTACTTCTCGCACCTCGACGCGTTCTCCCTGAAAGAGAAGGACGACGACGGCAGGGTGTACGCGTCCGCGGGGCGCTCGCGCGCGCCGCACATCGCGCTCGCCGGCTCGAAGATCATCCTCGCCTGGATCGAGGAAGACGCGGCCGCGGAGGCAAAACCCGCCACCCTGCGCGTCGCCGAGGTCGACACCAGTGGTCGCCTCATCCAACCGCCCCGCACACTCGAAGCACCGGGCGGCGCCAGCATCACCGGCTTCGGGCTCTCTTGCGGCGACACGATCGCGACGTGCCGCCTCGCCCTGTCGTGGGGCACCGCCGATGGCCGGACGGAGATCGGCGCCGTGACGCTCGATGCCTCGGGCGCGCCGTCCGCGGTGCGCCGCCTCGGAACGCTCGCATCGGGACCGTACGCCGAGCCGTCGTTCACGTTCGGCGATCGAGCCGCGACGTCGCTCTATTACGCAGAAGACCTCGGCGACCGCGGCCGTTTGCGGCAGCTGAAGCTCGGCTGGTAACGAATTGGCTACCTCGGCCCGCCGCGATCACCGCGCGCCGAGGTAATAGGCCTCTTCGTCGGCGAACAATTGCCCGAGATGGTCTCCGCTCGTCACGGCCCAGGAGTAATCCGTCGGAAAATTGTTACGTAGCTCGCTCGTGCCGAAGCCCGCGAACAGCAGAATGTCTTCGCTCCTGAGGTCCGTGCCGCCGTGCTGGTGGCATCCGATGCAGTTCGTCTTCGCGTTGCCGTGCCCCTCTTCGATATATGGATTCGAGCACCACGACGTATTGTCGACACCTGAATAGACGGCGTCGAGCGCCGCCCCGAGCGAGGGGTAATCGCCCGCGAATCCCCCATTCGATTGGGCGTCGCCTTCGGCAAACGCGGTGACCACGCACATCTTGTAGTTGCGCCACGGCCCCTCGAGACTTTCGATCGAAGCTGGTCGATCCGCGCCGAAATCCTCATTGGGGCTCTCGGACCAAAAGAGGGTAATCCACACCCAATGGTCGAGCTCTTTCGTCATGATGTGGAGACCGGCCAATCGATAGGTCGAGCCGTTCGGCAGGGTCAGCGTATAGATGTCGTCCGGGCTCGGGTCGGCCTCGCCGTCCGGCACCTCCCAGCTCACGTTGCCGGCGAGGCGGGCGGCGAGCGCGGAAGCCGACGTCGAATACGTGGGTACGGTCATCTCGAAGTCGGCGCGCCGATAATCGGCTTTGACGACGACGGCGTCGCCGGGGAATGGTCCGTCGAGGCATGCCGACCAAGGCGGTCGCGTGCTCAGCCGCGTCACCTCGACGACGGATTCGATCGGCGCATCATCCGCGGACACAGAGACGACGGCCGTCGCAGGGCCTTCGATTTCGCACGGTTCGGCTGCGGCGACCCGACAGACGACGTCGCCCGCCCGAACGACGAGCTCGGCTCCGCCGACATCGGGTCCGTCCTCGAGGACGACCCGCAACGTCTCGTCGTCACCAATCGCATACGAGCCGACCTCGCGGCGCTCGCAGGCGTCGGCGGCCACACCCTCGCGGGCGACGTCCACTGTCTCCACGGGGCCTCGAACATCCGCAGGAGGAGGACCGTCGTCATGACACGTCAGGATCTCCGGGTAACTCGAGATCAGATGTCGCGCGGCGCCCGGGCTGTAGACCACGCGCGAAATCCCGCCTAGGCCTGCGACGTCGCTCGCGGTGTCGATCGCAGCGAGATATTCCTGATAACGCTCTTCGGGCCAATTGGGCAGCTCTTCGACCGAATGCAGATTCCAGGCGAAGTTATCGTCCAAATCGGTTTTCGAGAACCGCTTGCGAGCTTGTTTGTCTTCCGCCGGCAGCGCGCCGTACATGCGGTGGAAGACGCGCCGCAGATCGTCCAAGTCGTACCAAGTTTGGAATGTCGGTATCGCCGCGGGGAGGTCCGGTGAGCCCAGCGATTGGGAGAGCGGGACGTCGGCCAGCACCTTCGCCGCGATTTTCCACGCGGTCTCGCGGCGCAGGCGCTGCGAATGCGCGAGCACCTCGTCCTGCCCGCGCAGCTCGAAGTCCGCGGGATAGGCCGCTGCTTCGCCGACGATCTTGCGATCGACGGCGGTGAGCGCAGCCTGGCTCGTCCCTTCCGAACAGACCGGAGGGTCGGGCTCCGTTTCGGGCGGAGCCTCACAACCCGCCAGTACGACGGCCCAAAGAAGCGCCGCTGTGCGGCGCCGTTTCACAGCCCTTCTTCGATCGTGAGCGCAGCGTCGCTGGCGACGATGTACTCGTAATCCTGATTGCCCGTTCGGAGCATGAAGTAGATCCACCCGTCCGACCGGAAGTGCGGGAAGAGGGCATATTGACCGGGCTTCATGTTGGTGACGCGACGAACCTGGCCCGTCGTCACATCCAACAGGTAGATGTTCGCGGCGCCCTGGTTCAAATAAGGAATGAAGGCCGGGTCGTTCGGGCCGGAGAACCCGAGGTCGACCGCGTCCGCGGCCGTCACGTAGCGGTGCAAGATCACCCAGCGCTCGTCATAGGAGAACGCGGGCTTACCGCCGTTGATGCAGTAACGGCCAATCTCCGGCGTCGACACGGTGTACGAACCGCCGCTCGGGGTGGCGACGAGCTTGCGCAGGCGGAAGCCGTTTTGGTTGGAGTCGTTGCCCGCGACACGCCCGAGGAGCAGACCGCTCGACGGCGAGATGACCGTATCGCCCTCATAAGGGGTCGACTGCGCAATACTGGGCTTCGGCGTGTAACCCGAGCCGTCGTAAATCATCGGCGTGAGAGAAATCTGCGCACCGCCGTCGAACCACGCAGCGGGGTTGTCGCCGGTGAAGCCGTGGCCACCGTCGTCACTGACGAAGAGGCTGTCGACTGCCCAATAGTCGCCGCCGCCGAGAGCCGCGCCGACATGCTGATAGAGACCGACCGAGAACGTCGAATTGCACTCGGGCTCGTTGAACGTCACGTTCGAGGGCGTGCTGTTCAGGATGCTCTGGTGGCAGAAGGCTGCGCCGCCGGGCGCGCCCTGGAACACGAAGCCGGAGTTGTCCGGGAAGAACCCGGGGTCATACGAGGCATTCGCGCTGATCTCGGTGCCGGTCTGCAGATCGACGATCGTCGATCCGAAGCCGGAGCCGCCGCCGTGCGCGACGAAGCGGCCGTCGGCCGAGCTACGCGTCCAATACGACGACGAATAGTTGTTGAGGCGGAGGATCCGGAACGTGGAATCGGGAATGACGTCCCAGGTATTGCTGAACGGCATCTCGTCCGCGGTCGGGTAGGTCGACAGGCAATCTTTTGCGGTCGCCGCGCCCGCACACCCGAACATGAGAATGTTGTTCTCCGCGTTCTCGGCACGCCAGCCTGCGGTCTGCATCGCATTGACGTGCGTGAGCACGTCGGGCGTGATGTTTTGCGTGCAATCGCCCGGCTTCGGGTCGTCGGGGATGAATTGCTCCATCAAAGGCAGGCCGCGCGCGAACCACTCCGCGACGATGTCGAACTGACCCTGCGTGAACGGGACGTGGTTCTTCGGCATGCCGACCTTGTCGACGAACTCCGCGTGCTGGGTGTCACCCGCACCGGCAAACGCCTGGTCGAAGACGAAGCCGAACCAATCGAGGTGTGCCGCGGTCGCGTAGATGCCGAGCTTCTCGGTCATATACGGAGAGACCGGCAGCGTCGGCTTCTGGCGGAGGCAGGCGAGCACCGCCTCGGCCGCGGCCTGGGTCGGGACGCTGGTGTCTGCGAAGCAATCCGCGACGGCAGTATTCGACAGATCCTTCCAGTGATTGAGCTGTCCGCGGCTCATCGCGTGGCAAGCAGTGCAGTTCTTCTCCGGCGCGCCGAGTGGCGTGTATCCCATGAGCAGGAGCGACTGGACCGCGAGCGTCTCGTCCGGCATGTCGACAGGGTTGCGGAGCGGGGGCGCAATGGGTGTCTCACCACCACTGCCACCGTCGCCGCCGACCCCACCTTCGCCGCCAACCGGGCCACCACCCTGGTTGCCACCGCCTATCGGTGTATTGCCGCCGGCACCTTCACCGCCGGCGCCGCCGGTCCCGGTGTCGTCACCGCAGCCCGCGAGGGCCGCGACGCCGAAGACGAAGAGAAGTTGAGCCGCAAAACCCCGTCGGATTGAAGGAAGGATCGACACGCTCTTTGAGTGCCCGACCAACGAGAGTTGATCACGTAAAAAGCATCAAAATGCGTGCTTATTAATTCGGCGTACGGGCGCAGCTTTGAGGCGGTTTGACTTCACTTCCTCACGGCTGCTCAGGCGCCCAGAAGCCCGGTAATCTCGTCGTGGAAGTTGCGGAAGGCCGACTCGGTCGGCCAACGCGGTGCGCCGTCGATCAGTGCCCGCGCTTTGTCGCGCTCGCCGGCGTCGATGGCGACGATCGCGGCTGCATAACGCATTGCCCAATGAACGAGAGGGCTGTTCTCGCTCGCGGCTTCGAGACGCGTCAAATCGCCGGGCTGCGCGCGATGCTGGAAGGCTCGAACGAGCGCGCTCGCAGCTTGGCGAAGCGTCCCGACGCGCTCTTGCACGTCTCGGCGATCAGGCATCGGAAGCGCGTTGAGCTTCGAGGCTTGTTGCGCGGCGTGATCACCCTCGCCCTCGAAGGTCGAGAGGATGACGTCGAGGAAGAGCCGGTGTTCCAGCGCTGCGTCCCATGCGGGACCACGAGCGGCGCATGCGAGCGCGCGGCGGGCGTCGTCGACGCGACCATAGGCCGCGAACGCGGTCGCCGTCATGAGCGGCGCCATCGTCTCCGCGTGCGGGATGCGATCGAAGCTCTGAGACCAGTGCGCGATGATCTCGCCGACGTCTCCGCGGCGAAGCATCCGAACCAACCTTCGATGCGACCACCACCGAAACACGCCGAAGCCGACACCGATGACCGCGAAGGGAACGAGCAGGTACGGCCGATCCCACGCCGCGTGGAGAAACGCGCCGAACAACGCGGCCGAGAGCACGAAGATCGCTGCGCGAAGCAGGCCTCGTCTCGAGCGCGGGCGGTCGTCGTCGATTTCTCGGTCGTCCCACATGGCCGCTCTCCCAGGATGGTCCTTACCCGCTCGGCGGCAATGGACGAGAGTCAAAATTCGCACGGCTTGCGGTGCGAATCAGAAACAAGGTTCACCTGGCTTGCACTTTTGTCTCGTGCTGGTCCGTCGAGTCAACTCGCGGAAGCTCCAACTTTTCTCAGAGGCAAGCCGTGCGAATTGTCGTTGTTCGATTCACCTGGCAAGCCAGGTGAATGTCATCGAAACGCGGGCTCGTGGGGCGGTCAGGGCGGCTTCCGAGGACCGGAAGCGCAAACACGCCGCATGCGCGCTTGCCTCAAAAAATGAGCGGCGCACAAAAAGGAAAAGGGCCTGCCACACTCGCTTTCCGCCACCGTTGCTACCTTCCGGTCCTGGCGGGTTCACGGCGCGCTGTCGGCAGAGCCCACAACGTCTCGAACTTCGAGGCGCATCCCTTACCACCCCGATCTGCGCCTGTCGAGACCTGTACTAACCTCCGGCCATGGCCGGCGCTGCGCTCGATCTCGGTGTGCTCATCTCAGGATCCGGGACGAATCTCGGCGCAATCCTCGCTGCGATCGAGGCCGGCCGGCTGAACGCGCGGGTTCGCGTCGTCGTCTCGAACAAGGCCGACGCGGGCGGGCTCACGCGGGCGCAGAACGCAGGCGTCCCGACCAAGGTCGTCTCGCACAAGGATTATGGCTCGCGCGAGGCGTTCGACGCGGAGCTCGTGAAGGTGCTTCACGATGCCGGTGCGCAGTTGATCGTGCTCGCCGGGTTCATGCGCGTCGTGACGCCGGTGTTCCTCGAGGCGTTCCGGGATCGCGTCGTGAACATCCACCCCGCGCTGCTCCCCGCGTTTCCGGGCGTCGATGCACAAGCCCAAGCGCTCGCTTACGGCTGCAAGGTCACGGGCTGCACCGTTCACTTCGTCGACACCGGCGTCGATACGGGGCCGATCATCCTGCAGGAGGCCGTGCCGGTGCTCGAAGGCGACGATCGCGCCCGCCTCGCAGAGCGCCTGCTGGTAACCGAGCATGCCCTCCTGGTGCGCGCGATCGATCTCATCGCGAAAGGCCGGGTCACGGTCAAGCCGTCCTCGAATGGCGGCCGTCGCCGCGTTTCGATCGGGGCAGACCCCGCATGATGAAGAAGCACTACGACGTCATCGTGCTCGGGCGCTCGATCGGAGCGCTCGTCGCGGCGGCGCTCCTCGCACGGCGCGACTTCACGGTGCTGCTTCTCGGGCACGGCGCGCCGCCGCCGACGTACGCGGTCGGCGAGCACACGTTGCACCGCCGCTCGTTCACGTTCCTTGCCGCTTCGAGCCCTACCTGGAAACGCGTCATCGCCGAGCTCGCGCAATCGCAGACGTGGAAGCGCCGAACGCAAAACGCCGAGCCGATGCTGCAGGCGATCGCGCCTGGCTTTCGCCTCGATATCCCCGCGGACGATCGGCTCTTCGCCCGCGAGGTGGACCGCGAATTTCCCGAGCTGCATCACGTCGTCGAGCAGCTCTATGGTCGTCTCGGGCAGGCGAACGCAGCCGTCGACGAGGCCTTCGACAGCGACGCGATGTGGCCGCCCGGAACGTTTTGGGAGCGGCGCGAGACGGCGAAGTTCGCCGCCGGCTTGCCCTATGTCCACGCCGAGCCGGACGCGGATCTCTTGGCGGAGTTTCCGCGCGGCCATTTCTATCGGCACTTCGTGCGTGCTTCGGTGCTCTTCGGCACGCACCTCTCCACGATGCCGCCGACGTTCGCGGTCGCACGGCTCCACGGCGCGTGGACGCGCGGGCTCACACGCCTCGAAGCCGGCGAAGCGGATCTCGAGGCGTTCCTCGCCGAACGGATCTCGTCGCACGGCGGCCAGTGCCACTTCTCCGAACGCGCTTCCTCGCTCGTCCTTCGTCGCGGCGTCGCCGCCGGCATCCTGATCGAGGGTGACGAGCAACCAACAGGTTGCGAATACATCGTCACGGACCTCGAAGGCGAGGCGCTCGCAGGGCTCGCACAGGGCCAAGGCATCCACAAGCGCGCCCTCCGCGAGTGGCCACGCATCACGTCGACGGTCGGCCGATTCACCGTGTCGATCATCGTGAGGAAAGACGGCCTGCCCGAAGCCCTCGGGCCGGAGTCGATCGTCTTTTTGCCGGAGAGCCCGTTCCCGAACCGCGCGCGGCCTCCGAGCATCCGAATGAGCCGCTTCGACAGCGCCGGCGACACCAGTCTGCTCGTCGCCGAGCTGCTCCTGCCCGACCACGGCCCGCTCCGCCTGTCCGATGCGCGCGGGTTCGTCCTGCGCGCGATCAGCCGTGAGCTGCCGTTCGTCGAGAGACATCTGTTGATTGTGGATTCCGCAAACGACGGGCTCCCGGTGTGGACGTTCGACGCCGGCAAACGCACCCAGGATATCGAGCGGCACACGCTCGGCCTGCCACCGGTCGAGCCGATGAAGCGGCAACTCGAGGTCGATCCGCCCGGGTATCTCGGCCTTTCGGGCGAGCCTATCCGCGGACCCATTGAACGGACGCTCCTGCTCGGGCGCAGCGTGATGCCCGGCTTGGGTCAGGAGGGGGAGCTCCTCGCCGCCTGGGGCGTCGCTCGGCTCATCACGCGCAACGACCGGCGCAAAGCGATCATGCGCCGGGACATGTGGACGAAGATGGAGATCGGTTGACGGTTCACGTTATCGTTGGTCGCGATGCACGCTGGAAAGCTCGTGACCCTCGCGACGTTCGCCGGGTCGTTGGGTGTGTTGACGTTTGCTGCTCCGGCTACCGCCCAGGAAGGCGAGCTGCCCGTCGCGGTGCTGACGATCCAGACGCTGGATGCGTTCGAGCAGGCCGACGCGCTGACGAACACGCTCAAGCGCGCGGTGGAAGACGCCGAAGGCTACAGCTACGCGCAGCTCGACAAGGATCACGCGCTCCTGTTCCTCATCAGCAGCCTCGGCTGCAACGACCCGCCGGATGCCGCGTGCGAGCAGAAGATCGGCGACGAGCTGAAGGTCGATCGCTTCGTCTGGGGCACGATGAAGAAAGAGGGCAACGACGTCCTCGGTGACCTTCATCTGTGGACACGCGGCCAAGGTGGGAAGAGCACGACGTATCGCATCCCGGTGAACGTCGTGGTTCCGAGCGATCCCGACTTCGCGAAGCTGGTGCTCGGAAAGTTCGGAGAGATGACCGGCCCGCCGCCCGCCGCGAAGCTGCGCGTCAAGGCGAACATCCCGACCGGCACCATCTTCATCGACGGCAAAGAGGCAGGAAAGCTGGCCGGCGGCTCGGCGACCTTCGATCTCCCGCGCGGCTCGCATCGAATCAAGATCGTCGCCGAAGGCTACGAAGACGCCGAGACGACGATCGATCTGAAAGCGCGTGAAGAGCGCGACGTCTCGCTCACCTCGGTGAAGAAGTCGGGCGGCCCCGACATCAAGAAGATCCTCGGCTTCACGTCGATCGGTGTGGGCGTCGCCGCGGCGGGCGTCGCGACCTACGCGACGGTGCGTGTCGCCTCGATGCAGAGCGACCTCGACCCCGTGCTGAGCGGGCAGAACCTCGGTCCCAACATCGAAGGCAAGGATCAGAACGCTTGCGACAATCCCAACTTCTTCTACCGCGACTCCGGCGATAGCCAGCTAACGGAAGCGGAGATCCAGGACATCTGCAGCGAGAGCGCGACGATGGGCCCGCTGAACGCTGCGATGTGGCCGGTCGCGGGTGTCTTCGTCGGGACGGGCATCATCCTGCTCGCGGTGTCCGACTGGGGCGGCGGGGATCAAGAGGCGGCGTCGCTTCCGTTCCTCGTCGTACCGAGCATCGGGCCCGAGGGCGGCGGCGCATCGTTCTCGATGCGCTTCTGAGAGCAGTCGATGCGTGTCGTCGGTGGACGATTCGGCGGCCGGCACCTCCGGGCGCCGCGCGGTGACAAGACGCGTCCGACAGCCGATCGCGTGAAGGAAGCGCTGTTCTCGATCCTCGGACCGATCGACGGCGCGGTCGTCGCAGACGTGTTCGCCGGGACGGGCGCGCTCGGGATCGAGGCGCTATCGCGCGGCGCCGCGCGTGCGGTGTTTTTGGATCCGTCGCCGCAAGCGCTCGAGGTCCTGCGAGACAACCTCGCATCGCTGAAGCTCGCGTCGCCCGAAGCGGTGGTTCTCTCCGTGCGCGCGGAACGGGCCGCGGCGATCCTCGCAGAGCACGGACCTTTCGATTTGCTCCTGCTCGACCCGCCCTACGCACAGCTCGCGATCGCGACCGACGTTCTCGCGGCGTTCGCGCGCGCGGGGCTGCTCGGCGAAGGCGCGTGTGCCGTTCTCGAGCACGCCGCGAAGGACGAGCCGTCCCCCGAAGGATGGGAGGTCGACGAGCGCCGCCGCTACGGCGACACGACGCTGTCGTTCTTCAAGGCGACAGCGCCTTCGCACAGCGAAGTCCGACGCTGATCGACCGCGCGTCCGGTGCGAACGATTCCCGGTGCGTGATCTCGATCGGGGTCGTCGCCGCGACGCCTTTTGCACGCGCGCCGCGGACGACGCGCTTCGTGCCGTTGTCCGGTCCGTTCGGGTTGACCGCTTCGCTCGCGCCGTAGGGGGCGTACCAGTCGCGAAGCCACTCGCCGACCTTGCCAATCCCATCCACCGTGTTCGGCTTGGACGCGGCGAGCTCCCACTCGGCCTCGGTCGGCAGACGCATGCCGCGCGATCCGCAGTAGGTGGTGGCTTGATCGAACGAGACGCACGCGATCGGCTCGTCGGCTGCATCCGCGCGACCGAAAGGACATTGCGCAGCATCGCCCTCGACGCCTTCCGCCGACGGCTTCGAGCACACTCCGAGCTCGACGCACGAGGCGTACTGTTTCGCCGTCACCGGCGCGCGATCCAGGCAGAACGTGTCGACGAAGACGGCGTGGCGCGGACCGTCTCCGGTCGCAGTTTCCGAGCCCATCTGGAACCGTCCGCCCGGGACGACCACGGCGCCGGCGGGGCACAGCACAGCGGGCACACTTGCAGTGACGGCGGCGGAAGCGGTCGTGGATGCAACGTTCGGCGCGACCGTCGCATCGGCGCTCGGCGCCGACGATGCGCTCGCCGAAGCGGGGTCGTTGGATTTTCGCGCCGCCTTGAGACCGGCCGTTACCGCTGCCGCTGCGATGAGCAACGCGGCGCCGATCGCTGCGACGGCGATGATCGCGCGGCTGCCGCCTCTCTTCGGTGTGGAAACGGGCGTCGCGGACGAGGTCGTCGCAGCGGGAGGTCTCGAGCTCGCTCTGCGCGCAGCGGCAGCAGCCGACGGGCCGCTCAGCGGAAAACCTGCGGCGCGCGGATCGACCGAGCCGAGGAGCGCCGACCAGAACGCGCCGACCGTCTCGTACCGATGTGAAGGCTGCACCGCCAGCGCCCTTGCGAAGACCGCCTCCACCTCGTCGCTGACGTCGAGCCGAAGCGCGCGCGGTGTCGGGCGCCCTTCTTCATCGCAGCTCTGCCGGGCGAGCTCGACGTAGTCGTCGCCTTCGAAGGCGCGACGACCGCCGCGCATCACCTCGAGGATCACCAGCGCGAACGCGAACACGTCCGTCCACGTTCCCGTCTCGCCGTAGGTTCGGCTGAACTGCTCCGGCGCGCCGTAGTGCGGCGTAAACGCCGTCACCGCCGTCCCGGTTTGATGAAAGCCCGGCGCGCGCCGCTTCATCACCTTCGCGATGCCGAAGTCGAGCAGCTTGATCCGACCGCCCGGTCCCGGCGCGGCGCCTTGCTCGACGACGAACACGTTCTCCGGCTTCACGTCTCGATGTGCGATGCCTCGCTCGTGCGCGATCGCGAGCGCGCCCGCGATCGGCTCGATGAGCTTCATCGATTCCGCAAGCGATCGCGGAGCAACACCGCCGTTCGTCTCCGACACGAGGACTTCGTCCAGCGTCCGCCCATCGAGCCACTCGAGGACGAGATACGGAAGCGGCGCCTTTTGCGGAAGCTCCAGCACACCGACGTCGCGCGCTTGCACGATCGCGCTCGAACGCGCCGACAGCGACGAGATGAGCCGGCCTTCGCGCACGAATTCGTCGAGCACCGCGGCGCGTTCTTCCGGGGCGAATTGCCCGAGCGTGACGAGGAATTTCACCGCGACGGGTGTGCCCGTCGTGGTGTGAGTCGCTCGATAAACGATCGCAGCGCCGCCCTCGCCGATCGCGTGCTCCACGAGAAACTTCCCGTCGAGCAAGGAACCGGTCAAACCAAGTGGATCGCGCGTGCGGCCGGACATAGCCGCATCGAGCTTAACCCCAGCGGCGACCCGGTGTGATCACGTGCCCCGCGTTCGGTGCGCGCCGGTGTGCCTCGGTGTAGGCCGCGATTTCGTGATGGGCCTACACCGCATCGACGGTATGCTCCGGCACCGTTCGGAGAGAGAACAGTCGTGGCGGAATCAGAATCCTCGGAGAAGTCCTCGGGCGTCGGCATCTACATCGTCGGCGCCCTTCTGCTGTTGGCCGGCATCGTCGGGATCGTGATCCTGACCCGAAAAGAAGAGCCGAAAGCGGCGGCGACCGCGGCGGCAACCGTGACCGAGGAGCCGGTGAACTACGCTCCGCCTCCCCCGCCTCCGCCGAAGAAGACGGCCGAGCCGGAGGACGCAGGCGACGATGCCGGGGACGACGCTGGTGACGACGCTTCGACCGCGTCGACCGGGAAGGTCGCGGCGACGGGTGGTGGCGGCTCGTGCTCGAAGTGCGGACAGGGCAAGAGCAACTCCTCCCTCCAGAGCTCACTGCAGGGTGCGGCCGGCGCAGCCCGCGGTTGCTACAACCGCGCGATCAACAAAGACGGCGCTGCGGCCGAAGGCAAGATGACGGTCGCGGTCAACGTCGGCTCGAACGGCGCGGTCTGCAATGCGTCGATCGTCAACGACACCGTCGGTAGCCCCACCGTCTCCAGCTGCGTGCTCAAGCAGTTCCAGGGCAAGTCGTTCCCGCGGCCCGACGAGGGCTGCGTGACCGTCAACATCCCGCTGAACTTCGCGGTCAAGAAGGACTGATCTGCCCGGCGTCCTGCTCAGCGTCGCGTACGACGGCCGAGACTTTCACGGATTTGCTCCGCAGCCGGATCAGCGGACGGTCGCCGGAGAGCTCCTCGGTGCTCTTCGCGCGATCGATCCTGCCATCCGCGAGGTCCGCGGAGCGAGCCGCACGGATGCCGGTGTGCACGCGCACGATCAGCGCGTGGCGTTCGACTCCACACGCAGCTACCCGCTGACGGCCTGGACCCACGGCGCCCAGAAACACCTGCCCGACGCGATCTCGCTCCGCTCGGCGTGGGAGGTCGAGGAGGGCTTTTCGCCGCGCGCGACCTCCATCGACAAGTCGTACATCTATCGACTGCTCGTCGATCCGCAGCGTGATCCGTTCTTCATGGGACGCGTGTGGCGAGTGCCGGAGCTCGATCGCGAGACCGCGCTCGACGTGATGCGTGCCGAGGCGCGGGTCATCGTCGGTTGCCACGATTTCGCAGCATTTCGCGGCGCGTCCGATCAGCGCGAGTCGACGGTACGGACGCTGCTCGACGTCTCCGTCGATCGGTCCGCCGTGGACGCGCGCATGATCGTCGTGCGCGTCACCGGTGACGGTTTCCTCTTCAACATGGTCCGCATCATCGTGGGCGCGCTCGTCGACGTCGGACGAGGACGCAAGCCGATCGGCACGCTCGCGCGCGGGCTCGAGACGAAGGACAGGCGCGACCTCGGGATCACCGCGCCGCCCGACGGGCTGTACCTCGATCGCTACCGTCTACGCGGCGACGAAGACCGGCCGTTTCCGCACGGGATCTGACCGGGTCGGTCGCAGACTAGAGGCTGCCGTCGATCGCGCGCCCACCGGTCGAGGTGGGCGGCGGCTTTGCAGTGGCCGTCGCGCTCGCCGTCGGCTTCGCCGTGGGAAGGGGTCGGTTGGTCGCGACCGGGAACCCTGTCGCACGGTTCGTCGGAACGGGTTGGCCACTCGGCTCACCCGATACACTCGCCGACGCGACGGCCGACGTGTCTTCGGTGGAAGCGGAGGCGGTCGGCTCCGACGTCGACGATGCAGCAGCCGTCGCGGTCGACGTAGCGGTCGCGACCGAGGTCGCAGCGGTCGTCGACGCGGCGGTCGCGGTGCTCGTCGCCTCGGAGGTCGAGGTCTGCGCGTTCGAGGTGGAAGGCGTCTTCTTCATCCAGAAGAACACGCCGGCGCCGATCGCCAAGACGGCCAGCGCGCCGACGATGATCGACGCGCCGGTCTTCGACTGCCGCGTGGTCACGGCGAGCGCGACCTGCGACTGACCCATCCCGCTCGCGCCCATCAGCGGATGTGCTTGCGGGTTCGATCCCGATTGTCCGAGCGCTGCGCCCGATGCGTTCAGCGACGGATTCGAAGCCGAAAGCCCGCTTCCCGATATCGAGAGGTGGGCCGGCCGCTGGGGACCGGTCTGACCGAACGCGCCTGCGGCCTGTTGCGCCAAAGGCGCACCAGCAACTGGATAGCCGCCCGACTGCGACATGCCTGCTGTCGGATTGCTTCCCGACTGAGACAGCCGCGGGTCCCCGTGCTGGCCACCGTAGGCTTGGCCGGCATAGGCATATCCACCCGCCGCTGCCTGCCACTCCATCAGTGCGCGCGTGAAGTCAGCCGCGGTTTGGAATCGCTGGTTGGGATCGCGCTCCATCGAGCGGCGCACGATCGCGCTCATCCCGGGGTCGACGCCTTGCACGAGGTTCTCGGGCGGCTCCGGAACTTCGAGCGCGATCTTGAAAATGAGCTCGTTGAACGTCTCTGCGTTGAACGGGACACGCCCCGTCAGGCACTGGTACGCGACGACGCCGACCGAATAGAGGTCGCTGCGATGATCGACGTGTTGCCCGCGCGCTTGCTCGGGCGACATGTAATAGGGCGTACCCATCACGGCGCCCGTCTTCGTCATGCTCAGCTCTTCGCCCCCCGACGTGAACTTCGACACGCCGAAGTCCAGGAGCTTCACGAAGTCGTTCGCGTTCTTGCGAACGAGGAACACGTTGTCGGGCTTGAGATCGCGGTGAACGATGCCCGCTTGGTGCGCCGCGCCGAGCCCTTCGAGGAGCTGCAACAACACGGGCGCCAGCTCCGCCGGGGTGAGCCGGCCTTTGACCTTGATTCGCTTCGTCAGCGGATCGCCGTCGAGGAACTCCATCACCATGTAGCGCTCGCCGCCGGGCAAGCTGCCGAGATCGAGGACCTCGACGATGTGCTCCGATCCGATGCGTCCCGCGGCCTGCGCCTCACGCTCGAAGCGCTGAACGATGTCGTCTTTGCCCGCGACGTTCGCGTGCAGGACCTTGATCGCCACGCGCCGGTGGATGCGCGTGTTCTCGCCCTCGAAGACGGCGCCCATACCACCCACGCCGAGGACGCGGACGATCCGGTACTTGCCGTCGAGAATCTGTCCCGCGGTCAAAGTCATCGAGCCCGCTCATCGTAGACGATTCGGCCGGCCCGGCCACCCTCGAGGGAGGACCGACCTCAATCGCTCTTTTCGCCGTCGTTCGAGGGGCTCGGCGGCACGACGACGTCCAACATCTGGAGCCGCATCACGAGCTCTTCGGGTACGTCGAGGCCCTCGTCGCGCTTCAACCGCGCGAGCGTTTCTCGAACCGGCTCGTCCTCACGAAAGCCGTCGACGACCTGCGCGAGCGCCTCGCTCATGAAGAACGGGTCGTACCGGCTGTAGCTTGTCACGACCACACCCCCCGTCGCAGGAACGACCTCGAGCTTCCTGTTTCTCACGAGACGTTCGTGGAGCTTCGGCTTCGTGAGCGCGTCGTACTTCTCCTCCATCTCGGAGGAGAGCTCCTTCGCGCGCGGCGTTGCGTCCAGGATCTCCGCGACGCGAGCGGCGTCGAGGCTCGACACGGCCTCGTGACATGCGATGTAGAACGCCTCTTCGCGGCCGAGCCAACTGCCCCAATAGCGTGCGTATTCGGCCTCGGGAGGCGGCCTATCTTCGACATCCTCCAGCGTCATCTTGAGCCGCCCGATGGTGGGCTCCGTCGTGTCGGGCCCGACCGTCCGAATGGCGTATTGGGTCAGGGCTGACTCGACGCGAAACATGTACTGCTTCATCGCGTCCCAGAACGCCCAGCCGTATTGCGCGCCCTCGTACTTGCAAAAGAAGGTCGAACACACCGTCTCGCGGTGATGCCAAATCGAGCAGCGGCCGTCGTCGTAATACGGGCACTTCATCGATTTGGCGCGGCCGAAAGCCCAATATCGAGAAGCCTCGAGGTGGACCAGGAACTTTCTCGGCGCGGCGAGCCAACGCGGCGTCACGCCGATGCGATGCGCGAGCTTCGCGCGTAAGCGGCGGCGCCCCTCCTCGAGATCCGGAGATGGATCGGCGAACACGGCACCGACGAGGTAGTTCGGAAGAGACGGGTGGTAGGTGCAGCACTTCGTCTCCGGATCGAAGTGCGTCGTCTGGACGCCCGCGGGCGCCGTCTTGTCGCACATCGCGCAGTCGTCGCAGGTAGCCCGCGTCTCCTCGATCGCTGGGCGATCGAAGAACGCAGGCAACACGGCTTGGTAGATCGGCGCGAGCTTCGATCGGAGCGTAGCTGCCATGGCTGATGGTCCGTTACAGATCGGGGCGAATGTCGCGGCCGCCCGCCTTGGTCGACGTCGGCTGCGCCGCGGTCGCTGTCGGTTTGGCCGTCGCCGTGGGCACCGTCCCGGTCGGGCGGTTCGTTGGTCGCGTACCCACGACGGGCGATGGCGTCGTCGGGGCGGTCGGCGCCTGCGACGCAACCGCAGACGATGCATCGGCTGTTGGAAGGGCCGTCGGCTCGACCGCCGTGCTCGTCGCTGCCGTCTCCGCCGTGGGCGAGCTCGTCGACGTCGCGACAGGCTCCGCGGAAGGCGCCGGCTCGCTCGTCGACGTCGCGGTGGCCGTGGTCGACGGGCCTGCATTCGCTGCGCTGGAGCGGCCGTAAAAGAAGAACGCCGTACCGCCGATGAGGCCGACCGCGAGCGCGGCAGCGATGACGATCGGCGCGGAGGATCGCTTGCGACCACCGCTCGTCGTC
The DNA here is from genome assembly GCA_013361525.1 of Polyangiaceae bacterium. Taxonomy (GTDB): domain Bacteria; phylum Myxococcota_A; class Polyangia; order Polyangiales; family Polyangiaceae; genus Xiheicaenibacterium. The sequence goes on from JABFXY010000056.1 coordinate 55,115, forward strand.
GTCGCGTCCGCGAGCGCCGCGTATTGCGTCTGTCCGGGCCCGTAAGGCTGACCGGCGACGGTCGCAGCGACACCCGGTGCGGGCGGCGCGCCCATCGGCGCCGCGCCCATCTGCCCGTGCATCATCGGCGCGTGGCCCGTCGGCCCCATCGGCGCGTGGCCCATCGGACCTGGCGCGACGCCCGGCGCCGACGGGTACGACGCGCGCGGGTTCACCGCGCCGACCATCGGCAACATCTGCGTACCCGCACGCGGCCCCATGGCGATCGTTCCGCCGCCCCTGGCGTCGAAGTCGCGCGCCCACGCGAGCATCGCCTCCTTCAGATCGGCGGCCGTTTGGTACCGCTCGTTCGGATCGCGCGCCATCGCCCGGCGCATCAAAACCCCGAAGGCCTGATCGAGGTTCGGAACGAACTGCTCGGGCGGCGGCGGAGACTCGAGCGCTATTTTGAAGATGAGCTCGTTGAATGTCTCCGCATTGAAGGGGACCTGCCCGGTCACCGCCTCGTAGATGATCACGCCGACGGAGTAGAGATCGCTCCGCGCGTCGATCGTGCGTGCGCCCTTCGCCTGCTCCGGCGACATGTAATAGGGCGTGCCCATGACCGCGCCGGTGCGGGTCATGCTCATCTCGTCCGAGTTCAAGACGTTGAACTTCGAGACGCCGAAATCGAGGATCTTCACGAAGTCGGGACGACCCCCGCGGCTCGACAGAAGGAACACGTTCGCGGGCTTCAAATCGCGGTGAATGATGCCCGCCTGGTGCGCGGCGTTGAGCCCGTCGAGCATCTGCGACATCACCGAAACGAGATCGCGCGGCGCGATTCTGCCTTGCTTGACGATGCGATCGCCGAGGGTCGTCCCGTCGAGGAACTCCATCACCATGAAGCGCGATCCGTCTTGCAGATCGCCCATGTCGAGCACCTCGACGATGTGCTCGGAACCGATGCGGCCCGCGGCCTGCGCCTCGCGCTCGAAGCGCTGAAGCACGTCGCTCTTGCCGGCGACCTGCGCGTGGAGCGTCTTGATGGCGACGCGGCGGTGGATGCGGATGTTCTCGCCTTCGTAGACGGAGCCCATCCCTCCCTGACCGATCTGCCGAACGATGCGGTACTTGTCGGCGAGGATTTGCCCAGGTTGTAGGTTCACAGCGTCGTTTTTTCGCCCCCGATGAAGGGCCCAAGGTAGCACGAAAAGCATGCGCACCGGCCTCGACAGACTCCCTCGATTGGAACCGCTCCTCGGTGAGCTTCGCAGCCGTCGCGTGGGCCTCCTCGCACACCCTGCGAGCGTCGATGGCAGGCTCGTCCACATTTCACGCATCCTGCGTGAGCTCGGCGTCGCGCCGACGATCGTCCTCGGTCCGGAGCACGGCTACGGCGGCGAGGCGCAGGACATGATCGGCGTCGAAGACGCGGTCGACGAAGCGGGTACCCAGGTCGTGAGCCTCTACGGCGATTCGCTCACGGATCTGTCGCCGAAGCCCGAGCACCTCGCGAAGATGGATGTCCTCGTCGTCGACCTCGCGGACGTCGGCAGCCGCTACTACACATTCGTCTGGACGGCCCTGCTCGCCCTGCGAGAGGCGGCGCGCGCGGGGGTTCAGACCATCGTGCTGGATCGACCGAATCCGATCGGGGGCGCGGCATCGCAGGTCGAAGGCCGCAGCCAAGCGGATGGCTTCTTGTCGTTCGTCGGTTGGGAGCGCGTCCCGGTTCGACACTCGATGACCGTGGGCGAGGTGCTCGCGCGGTTTGCTGCATCGGACGGCCTGACGCTCGGACGCGATGGGGCGCTCCGCGTCGTCGCCGTCGAGGATTGGGATCGCGAGCGGCTCGCCGACGTGTGGGATCGCCCCTTCGTCCTCACCTCTCCCAACATGCCGACGCTCGAGACGGCGCTCGTCTATCCCGGCGGCTGCCTCATCGAAGGAACGAACTTGTCGGAAGGACGCGGGACGACGCGACCATTCGAGATCGTCGGCGCGCCGTTCGTCGACGGGCCTCGCCTCGCAGCCGCGCTCAACAGCTCGGGCCTCGAAGGCTTCGTCGCGCGACCGCTGACGTTCCAGCCGACGTTTCAAAAACACGCCAAGAAGACGTGCGGCGGCGTTCAGATCCACGTCGTCGATCCGAAGCGATTCCGCCCTTATGCGACGTACCTCGCCCTCGTCGCCCACGCCGCGGCGCAAGCGCCGGAGCACTTCGCGTTCCGGACCGAGCGCTACGAGTTCGTCGACGACATCCCGGCGTTCGACCTGCTCACCGGATCCGCGATTGCGCGCAAGGCCATCACCGACGGCGCCGCGCTCGGCGATTGGCTCGAGTCGGTCGCGTCCGCCGAGCCGGGTTGGGACACCGCGCTCCGCGAAGCGTCGTCGCTCGTCGAGCGCGCGGCGCCCTGATCGGAAACGTCAGCCGCCGTGCATCTTGCGCAGCACGGCGTCGAACGCGAGATCGTCGAGCTGCGAGCGAAGATCGATGAGCGTTTTGTCGTCGGTCACCGCCTCGCGCGTGGGCGGCTCTTCCGCGACGAGCGCGCGCTCGATCGCCTCCGCCACGGTCTCGGCGGAGACGCCCATCGTCGGCGTCGCGAAGGCGCCTTGATAGAACGCGGCCATGAACTTCGTGAACGGCGCGTAAGGCCCCTCTTCGGAGGAGTTGCTTGCGAGCGTGCGCACCGCGGTATCACCGAAGGCGGTGCGGACGAGCCCCGGCTGCACGAGCGTGACGCGCACGCCGAACGGCGCGACCTCGAATCGGAGCGCGTCGACGAGCGATTCGAGGGCGTACTTCGTCATGTGATACGCCGCTGCGCCGGGCATCGTGAACTTGCCGCCGAGCGAGCCGACGAAAACGATGCGGCCGCTCTTCGCTTCACGCATGTGAGGAAGCACGAGCTGACAGAGGCGCGTCGGTCCGATGACGTTGGTCTCGAAGCCGCGTCGTAGCGCATCGAGCGGAAGCTCTTCGACGACGCCGTATTCGCCGTATCCCGCGTTGTTCACGAGCGCGTGCACTCGGCCCGCTTCCTCCACGACGGCGCGCATCGACGCCTCGTCGGTCGTATCGAGCCGGCGAACGACGGCGCCGAGCTCCGCGATCGGCGACAGCGTCGAGGCGTCGCGAGCCGTCGCGTAGACGGTCCATCGCCCGGACGCGGCGAGACGGAGCGCGGTCGCGCGCCCGATGCCAGTGGAGCAGCCGGTGACGAGAACAACGGGTCGATCGGTCATGAGGGCCGGGAGGCTATCCGAAGCGAGCCCGCAAACTCATTTCCCGATATTTCGTCGGACGACCATCCTCGAACAAGACACCCCACGAGGGCTCCGCTCGCGTCGAAGCGGTGCTAATCGTTCGGGTGATGAGCGCCCCCTCCCACACCGAAGGCACGACCAAGACCGACGAGACCCCGCGCGTCGACGTGAGCGAGCGCGGCGCGAAGACCGAAAGCGGCGAGCCGCAGGTGCTCGATCGGCGCTTGTTCGTCCAGCTCCTCGTGTTCGATTGCCCCGGCACCGGATCGACCGCTGAGATCATCGAGGTCGTGGCGCGTGAGCTCCGCGACCGCCAAGTGCGCGCCGTCCTTTACGAAGACGTGAACGCACCGCGTTCGATCGGCGTCGTCAGCTTCGACGAAGACCCGTCCGTCTTCGTGCGGAAGGTCCGCCCCGCGCTCAACGCCGCCGGCCCGCTCGTTCAACGGCCGGAGTTCACGATGCTCGGCCGCACCTATTCACAGGGTTACGAGCAGGATCTTTCGTTCTGGCTCCTCGATCGGCCGCGCAACGTGATGGAAAACGCCGAGTGGCCGTGGGCGGTCTGGTACCCGCTGCGCCGAACGGGCACGTTCGCGAAGCTCGAGCCCCGCGAACAAGCGGCGATCCTCCGCGAGCACGCGGTCATCGGCCGAGCGTACGGTCAGCAGGATCTCGCGCACGACGTCCGGCTCGCGTGCCACGGCCTCGACGCCCACGACAACGAGTTCGTCATCGGCCTCATCGGACGGGAGCTCCACCCGCTGTCCCACGTCGTCCAGTCGATGCGCAAAACGCGGCAAACGAGCGAGTTCATCGCTCAAATGGGCCCGTTTTTCGTGGGCTATGCGGTGGCTCGTACGAAGCCGCTTTAGCCTCCCCCGGCGCGTTCCGAAAGGGCTATAAGCCCGCCTCATGAGCGCGGTTGTCATCGTTGGCGCCCAATGGGGAGACGAAGGTAAGGGAAAGATCGTCGATCTGGCGACCGAGCACGCCGACGTCGTCGTCCGCTATGCGGGCGGGCCGAACGCGGGGCACACGCTCGTCGTCGGCAACGACAAGCTCGTCGTCCGGCTCGTGCCGAGCGGCATCCTCCAGCCCCACTCGGTCTGCTTGATGGGCCAGGGCATGGTCGTCGATCCGGCCGTGCTCCTCACCGAGATCGAGGCGCTCGAGCAGCGCGGGATCAAGGTGCAGGGGCGCCTCTTCGTGTCCGAGCTGGCGCACGTGATCATGCCGTACCACGTGCTCATCGACGGGCTGCGCGAGTCGGGCGCAGCGCAGAAGATCGGCACGACCAAAAAGGGCATCGGCCCGTGTTACGAGGACAAGGTCGCGCGCCGCGGCATCCGCCTCGGCGACTTCCGCGACCTCGATCGCGTCCGCACCCTGCTCGCCGCCGCGATCGACGCGTGGGCGCCGGCCATGAAGGCTTGGTCGGCGACCCTACCGTCGCCCGACGCGCTCCTCGACGACCTCGCTCCGCTCGCGAAGCGCCTCCTGCCGCTGATCACCGACACCGGCGCGCTCCTCGACGAGGCGGTTCGCGCCAACAAACGTGTCCTGCTCGAGGGAGCGCAAGGCACGCTCCTCGACATCGATCACGGCACCTATCCGTTCGTCACGTCGTCTTCCGCGGTCGCCGGCGGCGCCTGTACCGGCGCGGGCATCGGTCCGAGCCGCGTGCGGCGCGTGATCGGCATCACGAAGGCGTACGCGACACGCGTCGGCGAAGGGCCCTTCCCGACCGAGCTCCTCGACGAGGCAGGTACGCGCCTGCGCGATCGAGGCGGCGAGTTCGGCAGCGTGACCGGCCGACCCCGCCGGACCGGCTGGATCGATCTGCCCGCGCTTCGTTACGCCGCTCGTGTGAACGGCGTCGACGGTTGGGCGCTCACCAAGCTCGACGTCCTCACCGGCCTCGATCCGGTTCGGGTCTGCGTCGCGTACGACACGCCGTCGGGTCGCACCGCAGACCTTCCCCTGACGGAGCTCGACCGATGCACGCCCGTGTTCGAGTCGCTGCCCGGCTGGACGGAGCCGCTGGAAGACGTCCGGACCATCGATGCGCTTCCGAAGAACGCGGCGGCCTTGGTGCGCCTCATCGAGGACAAGACGGGCATCGGAGCCGACATCGTGTCGGTCGGCCCGCGCCGCGATCAGACGATCGTGGTCCGGGACATCTTCCGCTGACCATCAATGATGATGGCGGTGCCGGGGCGGCGGCGCCCGATGCACCGGGTGGTGCCCGCGCGGGTAATGGTAATAACCCGGTGAGCGTCGCGTGTGCACGTGCCGCCGGCCTTCACGCGCGTACCACGAGTTATAGGCCGGCCGGTGCGCGTGATAGTAATTCACGTACGCATTGAAGCCCACGTAGGTGCGCGGGACGTAATGCGTCCGTCCGTCGATGTAGTAATAGGGCCGCCCGATGGTGTCGTAATACACGACGTACCCATCGTAGTAGAGCGGGTCGTAATCGACCGAGACGGTCGCCGCCGCCGGGATCGGCCGCGTGTACACCGCACAGCCGGACGCGGCCATCATCAGGCTACCGAGCAATAGAATTGGCAGTTTCATACATCACCCTGGTGCGCAAACGGGATCGAAGTCGTCTGCGAGATCGACGCAGATGAAACCTTCGAAGCAGTCGAAATCATCGATGCAGCGCGAATAGCAAATAGGTGGACCCGCAGCGCCGAGGCAGCGGCCGTCGTATTCGCACTCGTCGTCGAAATCGCATTCGTAGGTGCACATCGCGTCGGAGACGATGACGTCTCCGTAGTCCACCTCGACGTCGAAACACCCCGCGTCGAACGGGCATTGGTCGTCGACGGCGCAGGGCTCGTAGTAGTCGAACGTGTCCTCCACGATGACGTCGGACTCGACGCTCGCGCTGCCGCTGCAACCGGCGGCGATGACAGCACCCAATCCTGTGGTGAGCGAGACGGTGAGAAATCGAATCGGCCAAGGTCCACTCATGCGACCTCGAACGTGGCAATCCGCGCGCCACCGTGGATCACGTGCAATCGCCGGTGTTTCCTTTTCGTCGTGCGACTGCACGCCTTGTGTCTCGATAGCTGCACCGGCCGGGCGACTGTGGCCGGTTCGCCTCGGATCCGCGTCGGCGCCCAGATCGCGGTGCTACACTGCGGTCGTGTTTTCTCTCGTGGCCGTGCTGAGCGCGCTGTGGATGCCGGCGTCGCCGGTCTTCGCGGACCAGTCCTCGCTCGAGGCCGTCGCAGCAGCCTCCGGGCGCCCTCGGGAATGCAGCGCTCCGTCGGCGAAAAAGGGTCGCAGCAAGAAGCCGTCGGTCTGGCAGCGCGCGCGCGTTCCGGAGCTCGTTCCGTATTGCGACCTCCTCGCGAAGGCCCACGTCTTGCTCGAGTCGGATCCGAAGGCGGCGCTCGAGCTCGCCGACAAGGCCGAGGCCGAGTGGCCCGGCCACGCCGGCGCGCGCATCGCGAAGGGCCGCGCGCTCCTCGCCCTCGGCAAACCGAAGGAAGCGCTCGAGGCGATCGAGCAAGCAGCGGCCATCGACAAGCTCTCGGTGGAAGAGCCCAAGGCCATGAAGGCGCAGGCGCGCGCGCTCGTCCTGAACGGACGAATCAAAGACGGCGCCGAGCTCTACCGGACGATGGTGCCTCGCAGCTCGCTCTTGTCGGAGCGCCAGCGTGCGCAGCTCTTGCTCGAGGCGGCCCTGGCATCGATGGCCGACTCGGCGCGGCCCGCAGGTGACGCGGCGTCGGCGCCGAGCACGAAGAACCTCGCCGAAGCGATCGCCTATATCGGCGAAGCGCGCTCGGTCGAAGCAGGCAGCCTCGGAGGCGACATTCTGATCGCCGCCGCGCTGATCCACGATCGCGCCGGCGACAAAGAAAAGGCGAGCGTGGCCCTCGCGGAAGCGACACGCGTCGGCGCGAAGCTCTCGGATTCGACGCTCTACGTAGCCGACCCCGCCGACGCGAAGGCGTTCGAGGCGCTCGCGCTCGAGCGCACGAATCCAGCCGAAGCGCAGCGCGCGTGGACGGCTTATCTCGAGGCGACGAAAACGGAGGCCTTCGCAGCCGCGGCGCGCGCTCGCCTGCAGGGCCTCAAGGGAAATGGCGGCAAAGCCCCGGCGACCAAACCCGGGAATAAGAAGCCGAAGAAAGGCGCTCAGCCATGACCCTGGCTCGACGCGCGCTCCCTCGTTGGTTCGGTGTCGGCGCGCTCGCGTGCGCCGCGACGCTGAGCACGACGGCGGGCGCGACGCCGAGCCGCTGGGCGATGGCGCGAAGCCAAGCCACCTTCGACGCGGAGATGACCCGGCAGGCCGCGGAGGAAGAGCTCCTCGCGCATCGGGCGCAACGCCGGTCAAGCTTCGAAGATCCGATCCTACGCGTCGATTCGCACGCGCCGCGCGCCGCGGAGATCATCGAGAAGGCCGGGCCCAAGGTGCTCGACGACTGGTACGTCCGAATGCTGCTCGCGCGGGCCTATCACGAAGGAGAGCGGTGGCTCGAGGCATCCAAAGTGTTCGAGTCGGTGCTCACGGACGGTCGAACGCCTGATGTCTTCCGCGCCGACGCGCTCGCGGAGCTCGCCATCGACTACGCACGCTTGAATCGGCAGGACGACGAAATCGAAGCGTACGAGCTCGCCCTCGCGCTCGAGCCGCACACTTCGAGCCGCGCCACGATGCTCGCGAACCAAGCCGAAGCCTTCATGGTGAAGGGCGACACCTCGCGCGCGATCGCGGGTTACCGCGCTTCACTCGAGGCGCTCACGAGCTACGACGCGCCGGTGCTCGCGCCGACGACGTATTGGAGCCTCGGCGTCGCGCTCGATCGATCCGGCGATCTCGAGGATGCGTTGGACTCGATCTCCCGCGCACGTAGCTACGACCCTCACGACGTGCGCATCGGCGCAGACACCTGGTTCTTCGTGCCGGCGTACGATGAAAATTACTACGAGGCGCTCGGGGAGTGGCTCGTCGCCCGGCGCTCACCCGACACCGAGGTGAGGCTCGGCGCCTACGAGCGCGCGGAGATCGCCTGGAAGCAGTATCTCGGCCGCGCCCCGGACGACGACCACTATGCCCCGGTCGCACGCGCCAGGCTTCGCCTCCTCGAGAAAGAATTTGCGGAGTTTGCGAAGCGAGCGCGCACACCGACGCCCATCGATCCAAGGCGACCTGCGTCCAACGCGTTGAAGTCACTGCCGACGCCCAAGCGCCGCCCTTGATGCCGGCGAGGGACGCTGGCCTCAACCATGCTTCTTCGAACCGCCGTGACACCGATGATGATGAAGAGGGTAGGAGACTGTCTCCTCTATTTCATTGAGGCTGGTTGCCCCACGCGGGAACCGTCGGCATCGTTTGTCGTAGGGCGAACGGTCGCGATGAACAATCACGACCTGGACGGAAGCTCGTTCCTGTTCGTGCGAAGTGGTCGGGCATGAGTCGCGATTCCCTATTCGGTGATGAGGTCGTGTGGAGCGGTCGGCCGAAGCTGGTCACCGTGCCTCCCATTTTGCGCTGGGCGTCGATCGTCAGCGGCGTCGTCGCGCTCACGACGACGCTCTCCGCTGTGGCGGTCGCGACCGTCCTCAACGTCGCCGTCGGTTCCATGCTGCTGTTCGCAGCGTGGATGGCGTCGCTCTCGCTCGCGTTTTGGCGCTTCCCGCTGTGGTGGCGCTCCGAGCTCGAGTTCGCGATAACCGACGAGAACATCATCATTCGGCGCGGGCGGTACCGCCGATTCATCGACCGGCGCTCCATCAGCTTCGCGCGGATCCATTGGCATCACTCCCACTCGGACGTCGGTGATCTCGAGCTCGTCCGCGCGGTGCCGACCGGCGCGCTTCGACGCCGGCTGACAATCGTTCTGACGGGCATCTCCGCGCCGGATCGCGTGTGGGCCTTCGTTCGAGGCATCACGCCCGCGACGCCTGCCGGTGACGGTCATCGCCTGCTCGCGCAGCGGCTCGACGAGGGCGAGCGCGTGCTTTGGTCGGCGAACCCGGCGAGCAACTGGACCCGCTGGGTCCCGACGAACGCTCGCGGTGTCCTGTCGCTCCTCCTCGGGTTGAGCCTCGTCGTGTCGGCGTTCCTCATCGCATCGGACGCCATCCGCGGCATGCGGCACGTGCTCAGCGCGGGCGTTCATCCGGCGAGCATCTCCTTCATCGCGCTCGTCGCGTCGCTCACGCTCTCCGTCGCGCTGGTCGGTGCGGCAGCCGTCGGCGTGGTCTACGCGAGCGTCGTGAAGCCGGCGCGCCTCGAGCGCCTCACGCGCTACCTCATCACCGATCGGCGCGTCCTCATCCAGCGCGGCACGGAAGAGCTGCACCTCGATCGCGAGCGCATCGTCGATGTCATCGACGCTCCCTGCCACGGCGGAAAGACAGACCTGTTCCTGGTCCTCGACGGCCCGAAGGCGCGCGCGTTCGCCCCGAGCGGTGCGTTCGGCGAACAGCAAGGCAGCGGCCTCCAGCCGGTGCTGAAGCTCGTCGACGACGCCGAGTCCGTCCAACGCATCCTGAAGACGCGCCCGAGCATCGAGCTCGCGGCCTGATCCGCCGCGCCGACGCGAGCGAGAAAACCCAGCATTGACCAATCGGGGCGGGGCGACGATGCTCCGCGTCGAATGGAGCCCATCGTCGACCTGGCACCGGGCGCCGAAAGCTCGATCCTGGCTCGCTTCTTCGCCGAACGCGTGCGCGAGAACGTGAAGCAGCCGAAGCGGCGGCTGTCGTTCTTCTCGATGAAGTCGACCATCTTCGTCGTCGACTTCGACTCGGGCCAGGCGACGACGCTGCGCTTCGATCACGGAAGACTCACGCTGCACGAAGGGACGATCGGCTTGCCGTCCGTCACGATCGGAGGACCTCTCCGCGCACTGCTCGGACTCGATCGGATCCGCCTTGCGGACCTTCCGGGCGCGATCCTCGGACGACCGACCGCGGTGTCGCTCGTGGATCGAACGGAGACGCGCGGGTCCACGCCGCCACCGAGCCAAGGCCCGTCGTCCACGCGCGCTCAACATCGGGCCGACCTCGCGGAGATCCTGCGGTTGCTTGCTCGCGGAGAGCTGAAAATTTACGGGTTGTCTGCACACCCGAGAACCGTCGTCCGCTTCCTACGTCTGATTCGTAGCCCCTCGTCGTGAGCGTGCTCACTTCGCGCGGCATCCAGCACCGGTGAGAAATTGCGACGATTGTGTGACGGTCAACGGCTGAGACGCGCCCGGCAGACAATCTTGCTATCGTAGAAAAAGACGTGATCCGGCTTCGTTACCTGGGGCACAACCTCGAGGTCCCCGAGGGTCAGTTTGTGATCGGGCGCAGCTCCAAGTGTCAGCTGAGCGTCGACGATCCCCTGATTTCGCGGCAACACGCCGCCCTCACGGTCAATGGAAGCGCGGCGACGGTGGAGGACCTCGGCAGCCGTAACGGTGTCCTCGTGAACGGCCAGAAGATCGCCGGCGTCCAGCCGCTCACCGACGGCGACACGATCACGGTCGGCTCCCAGGTGATGACGATCCATGGGATTGCCGTCGCGGGGGCAGCCACGCGACCTCGGCGGCCCGAGATGCAGACGTTGCAGACCGCGAGCCTGTTCGAGCTTCAAGAAGATCCCACCGACGACACCAGCATCCGATCGAGCCCGATCAAGAGCATTCAGCCCGACAAGAGGGTGAACGAGCTCAGCCTCGTCGGTGCCGTGGCCGAAAAGGCGCTCGCCATGGGTCGCGCCGAGGATGCACAGCGCTTGCTCGAGCGACCGCTGCGCGACGTCCTCGCGCGAGCTCGCACGAAGCAGCCGATCGAAGCCTCCGTCGCGCAGCGCGCCGCGACCCTCGCGGTGAAGCTCGCGGGCGCCCTGCAGGAAGGCGACTGGGTGGACTTCGCGGTCGAGCTCTACACCCTGCGCCGCGAGCTTCTTCCCCAACCGGTCGTCGACGAGCTCTACACGGTCTTACGCAAGGTGCGATGCGACGCATCGCTGCTCCGCGAATACCTCGACACGGTGAAGGCCGGCGCTGGCTCGTTCGGGCCGAACGAGCGTTTCCAGATCTCGCGCATCGAGGGTCTCGAGCCCCTGGTGGGCCTGAAGTAGCGTAAGCTTCGTCGAAAGATGCAGCAATTTCGGCTGCGCTACCGCGCGCACGACATCGAGCTCCCGCCTGGTGAGTTCGTCATCGGCAGGAGCGAAGACTGTCAGCTCTCGATCGATGACCCGATGGTCTCGCGGCGGCATGCGATGTTCTGCGTGACGGGAAACTCGGTCATCCTCGTCGATCTCGGCAGCCGCAACGGCGTCGCCGTGAACGGGGACAAGATCAGCGGCGAGCGACCGATGATTGATGGTGACCGAATCACCATCGGCAAACACGAGCTCCTGTTTTGCATCGTGCAGCCCGATTCTCAGCGCAGCCGAGGGTTCCTCGCGCGGACGCTCGGGCCGATCGAGCTCGCCAAGTTGGAGTCCGCGGTCGGCGGCGGAAAAGGCCCGAGCACAGGGACAGCGCGCGTCGTCGCGTCCTTCACGACGCTCGCGCAGCTCGCAGACAAAGCGCTGGCGCTCGGCCGGCCCGAAGACGCGGAGCGCATCTTGAACGGTCCCTACGCCGAGCTGATGAAAGAGATGGGCAAAGGCGCGCTGGTCGACACGATCGTCCTCGGTCGATTCGCGACCTATGCGCTTCGCCTCGCGACCGACTTACAGAAATCGATGTGGATCGAGTGGATCCTCGAGGCGTACAGCCTTCAAAAGATGCTGTTGCCGGCGCCGATCATCGACGAGCTCTTCAACGTCGCGCCGAAGCTCAAGCACCTGGGACAAAAGCCCTTCTTCGACTACGTGAACACGATGAGCGAATCGACGCTGACCGCGAACGAGCGGTTTCTCCTTCAGCGTCTCGAAGGCCTCGCTCGACACCTCACCTAGCGCGCGACGCCGAGCTCAGCGTTTCGCGGAGTATGCGAGCGACTGACGTGCGGCCGCTTCGATGGCGCTTCGCAGATCGTCGTCTTCGACGCGCTCGAGCGATCGTGCGAGCGGCCCGTCGAGCGTGACCGGCCGAGGCACGAGCTTCGCGGGGCGGCGCGTCGAGTTCTTCTGAGGGGTGTCGATCGGCCCGACCCGGAAGCGCAACTCGCGAACGTCGAGGCCGCCGCGTCGCAGGTTTGCGAGGATGGGCTCGCAAAGCAGCGACAGCTCGTTCGACCACGCCGCCGTCGCCGTCGTCACGAGAAGGACGCCGCGCGACAAGCTCGTCGGCTTCGCGCGCGCAGCGATGCGCGAGCCGACGGCGTGCTCCCAGTCCGCATCGGACACGGGAGCGCCGGTCTGCAGCTCGACGCCGCGGAACGTGCGCTCGCGCACGATCACCGCGCCCACGCTTTCGAAGTCTCGTCGTTTCTTACGCGCCATGCGGCGCAGATAGCGTAGCGAAAGTACTAGGCCAGCATCCAGCTGAGCGGTTGGGCATCGGCGACATCCGGGAACTGGCTCGCTTCGGCGTCGGAAACACCGAGGGCTTTTGCGACCGTACGCCAGATGTATTTGCCCGGCAGCCGGCCGGAGCCGTCGGTGACGGCGCCACCGGGCTGACCGTTGTCGACCCGAGGTGCGCTGTACGAATAGACGTGGCCGTCGCCGTCGTCGCCCGCGACCCCGACGTCGCCGTAGTAGCCGCCCTTGATCATGCCTCCGGCGAGGATGACGGTGTTTTTTCCTTCGTTGCCCTGCGAGCCCGCTGCCGGGGCGCGCCCACCATCGGTGCAATAGACGGCGATGAGGGTGCGGTCGTAGATGCCCGCCTCCTTGAGCTTCGCGATGAGCCGCGCGAGCGCCCGGGACGCTTGTTTCGTCTCGGTCTCCATCTGGCCGACGGTGCGCTGATCGTGGACGTCGACGTAGTCGAACTCGAGCGCGACCGAGCGGCAGCGATCGTTCGACACGAGCTTGTAGGCCCACGCGACCTGCTCCCAGATCTGCGCCTTGATGTTCACGCCGACCTGGTCGGGGATGTCCGTGCCCCAATACGCGACCTCTTCCTCCGTCAGCGGCAGACTGATGACCTGCGTCTGGCCGGTGTAGAGGAGCTTCTTCGCCTCTTCGATGTTCTGCTCGTGGTTCGTGACGGCGATGTCGCTGAAGCGCCGGCGCTCGAGGAACTTCGGATCGACGGCGCGAAGGATCTCCGCCATCGCGGCGGCCTCGTCGGTGTTGCGAAGGACGTTGAGATCTTTCGTCTCCGTCGGGAAGGCGTCGAAGAGCATGTCGCGGCTCTGGAATCGATCGAGCTCCGCGCCCGGCAAACCGGCGCCGAAGTGATAGGCCGTGTGGATGCCGCGGCTGATCCCCTTGAAGGCGATGCCGTTGCGCGCGGTCGCGTCGTTCTTCTTGTTGACGTAGTTGTAGAACGACGCCGGCGTCGGGGTGCTCGAGTAGAACTGCTCGCAGCCCTGCGGGAAGTTGTCGATCGGATCGTTCAAGTACATCTCCATCCGACCGTTGCCCGGCTGATAGGTCCTGCCCGGCGAGCGCATCGGGTTGCCGGCTTCGTGGCCGTGGATGGCGCCGACCGAGAGCTCGCAGCAGTCGACCATCGCGATCGAGTCGATGTGCGGATCGAGCTCCATCGATTGCGGCGTGAGGTAGATGCGGTTGTCGCGCTGCGCGAGCTCACCCTGCTGGAAGAACATCGCGCACTGGCGGCCGAACTCACCGCGCTTGAGGTTCGTGTACGTGGCGATACCGGGCGGCACGAACAGCTGGCCGTGGTCCCATTGGTCGCGCAGATTGATCTCGATGAAGTAGCGAGGGAGCGTCGGAACGTCGGCTTGCGCGACGCCGCACATCTCGTGCGCCGCGTAGCGCAGAACGTCCGGCACGAGCGGCGCGGCGAGCGCGGCGCCCATCAGCTTGAGGAAACGGCGCCGACCGTTCGGGCTCATTCTCTCGAATTCGCGGCTCTTCATTCGTCGTCTCCTGCAAGCGCGCCGACGACGGTGCGGACGACGTCGGGATCCGTGAACGTTGCCGCCACGATTTCGGGGAACGTGGGCTCGGCCGATTCTGCGGACGCGGTATCCGCGATCCGCGCGAGCATGTCTTTGTCGACCGTCTTGCCGAGCGGCCCGGCCGTGTCGATGCGAAGCGTGTACTCGAGCAGGTTCTGCGCCGAGCACTGAAGGAACAGCGGATCGTCCGACAGGACGTGGGCCGCCTCCGCGAGATTGTTCACCTCGGTGCCGAACATCTGGCTCTTCTCGCTCGCCATGTCGGCGGGCTCTTTGAAGTGCGACGTCATGAGGCCGTTGAAGCTGCGACCGAGCTCACCATCGGGGTCCTGCTCGCCCGTCGCTTCGGGACGGTAGATGCCCTCCTGATCGAACTTCACGAAGAGCTGCGCGTGCGCGGCGAACTGCCCGTGACAATCGTGGCAAGGGTGGTCGGGGTTCGCGGCCGACGCGATCTCTTCCGGGTCGGCCTGGCTGAGATCGGTGATCGAGAACAGATGTCGAAGCTTCTCCGGCGGGACGCGCGGCTGGATCGAATCGTCTTGCGGATACGACTGGCACGCGAACGCGCGGAGCAGCGTGCTCGAGCGCGTGAGGTTGAACCGGCTCGCGCGTGCGGCGAGGTATCCGCGGGTCGTGAGCACACCGGCCGTGAACGGCGCGCCCGAGTCGCAGGCGACGACGTTGCCGTCGCGGCCGTAGCAGCTCGGCGCCGTGAGGATGTCGGACCAAGGCGCGTTCGTCTTCACCACGTGCTCGACGAGGTTGCCCGGCAGCGAGTAGTCGATGTCCGGCGTCTCGCCGCTGACGCTCAGCTTCTCTTCCATCATCGCGCGCGCGGCCGAGACGAGGCCGGGCTCGGTGGCCCACGCTTTCACGATCGGCTCGATGGCCTTGCCACCGTCGGCTTCGATTTGTTGCTGCTCGTACGGTGTGAGGACGCGACCGACGAGCGGCGGCGCGAGCTTCTCGAGGTACGTGCGCGTCTTGCTCGGCGCGAGCCCCTCGACGCTGAACGTTTCGGGCTCGTCGTCATCGGGATTCGTGCCCGGCGGAGTGCCGATATCGCCGGTGCCGCACGCGAGGAGCGTGAGCACCGCGAACGCCGTTCCGAAGATGCGCGCGCTCATTGGATCACGAACTCCGCCGAGGAGAGCACCGCCAGGCAGGTCATCTCGTAGCGTGAGGTCTCGTCGAGGCTCGCGAGCGTGGGCGCGTCGAAGTTGAGCTCGTCGGCGAGCACGTCGCGGCCCCACGCGTCGCTCGCGAACGCCAGGACTTCACCGGCGTCGGTCGCGAGCGCCGGATAGAGCTCGTGCATCTCGGCCGAAGAGCAAACGGGCTTGAGCGACTTCGCCCAGAGCGTCATGCGCGCGGGGCTCCACATCCGGTCGGCTTTGACGCCGCTCGCGTAGTCGTAGTCGCCGAGCGCGAGACGGTTCTCGACGAGCTCGGTGAAGAGCGGGTCGTCCTCCGATTTGCCTAAGACGTCGGCGACTCGCTGGAGCCGGACCCAGAACGGGAGCAGCTGCGGCTGGCTATCCGGGACGGCGAACGCAGGGCCGTTCGACGGATCGTCCGGCGAGTCTACGTCGGGGTTCTCGGTGTCGCCGATCTTGCCCTGGCACCCGAGGAGGGCGACGGCTGCGACGAAGAGGACGTGTGCGCGCATGGGAACGGCGGGAGAAGAGCACGTTCCATTCCGCAGCAGCGAAACAGCGCCATTCGATGATTGCGTGCAGAGCGAGTGGACTCGTCCACCGAGGGTGCGCGACGAACCTGAACCGAGGAGGTGTTGTTCCGCCCTCGGTGCATGCCGTACGCCACGAGCGCCATTCAGCCTGATGCTCGGATGATCCAGCTCTGGGGATCGCGCAGCCCCGCCGAAACGTGCGCGCGTGTCCTACCCGATCTGCGGGCAATTCCCGCTCGCTTCGGATTTGTTGTTGTCCTCGACGCACTCGTTGTTGCCGCCGCGTGCCGGAGGCTGGTCGCACTCGAAGCCGCCGTTGTCGACGCACGCGCGTACGTCGATGTCCTGCGGATCGATCGGCGGATCGGCGAGGAGGCACGTCACGTTCTGGCACTGGCCGGGCGCGAGCGGCGCAGCGGTGAGCACCGGATCGTTGTCGCACGTGAGCTGCTCCATCGAGGAGACGTCCCAGAAGCTCACGGGGACACCCGCGCCGACCTGCAGCGCGCCGTCGTTGCAGACGCGCGCGACGAGGCTCAACGCAGCCGGGCATGTCGACTCGTCGATCGACAGCTGCACGGTTAGATCAGGCGCGGCGAACACATCGAAGGCCGGGAGGTTCTGGCGGAAGTTGTTCATCACGCCGGCGGGCGTGCTCGTCGTCGGCTCGAGCCAGTTCGGCGGCTCGCTGGTCGGGATCGCGCCGAGCTCGCTGACGTTCGTCACGTGGTACGCGTGCTGATTCCAGATGCGCCGCGTGGGCACCCACGAGTCGGCTGCGTCCGCGTAGATGCGGATGCCCTGGGTGGTGCCGCCGCTGCTGTTTTCGATGAAGACGATCTCGGCGTTCCCGTCGTTGTCGACGTCCGCGATGATCGGCATCTCGAGCCGCGTGTGCGAGTGGTTCTCGATCTGCGTGAGGACGTTGCCCGTCGTGCCGTCGAAGATGCGGAAGTACTGCTCGTCGTTGTAGATGACCTCGGTCTTTCCATCGCCGTCGAAGTCGAAGACGCTCGAGCCGGTGACGCGTGACGAGCAGTCGGCGTTTGCGACCTTCCAACGGATGCCGGGGTCGGAGCAGTTCGCGGGGAGCGGCGTCGCGAGGCACTCGAGGTCCATCACGATGTAGAAATCGGATCCTGCGACGCCGACCTCGGCGACCTGATCGCCGTCGAAGTCGGCGACCGTCGGTGGGCCACCTTCGTTCTTTCCGCAGTCGTCGACGGGGATCGAGACCACGACGGGCTGATTGGTCGTGGGATCGAGCATCGGCGTCCCGTCGTGATTGACGATGTAGATCTTGCCGGCGCGCACGATGACGACCTCACCTTCGTCGTCCTGATCGAAGTTGCCGGTCGCGGTGAAGCCGTCGCACGGGAAGTTCGAGCTCTGACAGTTCGCCGCGGTGATTGGGTCGCCGAGAAAATCGAAGGTCCACTTCGGCGTGCCGTCGTCGGCGTAGGCCGTCGCGCCCGCGAGCACCTCGAGCTTGCCGTCGAGATCGATGTCGCCCGACGACGAGACCGGCCCCAAGAAGCCGTTCGTTCCGACACCCGCGGTGCCGACCCATTGCAGCGAGCCGTCCTCGCCGTTCAGCACCACGCGGCCTTGGATGATCTCGGGTGCGCCGTCGCCGTCGATGTCGGCGATCGACGGTGTCGTGCCGGCGAGGTGATCACCCGCGGCGCGCGCGGGATACGTCGGCTGGAACCACTTCACGCTGCCGTCGCGCTCGAAGGCGATGGTGCCGCCGTTCTGCACGGTCGCGACGAGATCGATGGATCCGTCGTCGTCGATGTCGCCCGCTGCGAGCCCGCCCGAGTTGTCGAGCCAGATGCCGGCGGTGCCGATGTCCGCTTGGATCTCGTTCGCGCCGATCGACACGTGCTCGGTCATCGAGCCGTCGGCGTTGCATCCGCCGGACACGATGCGAAGGACCCCCTGCGTGTTGCAGCAACCGTCCTCTTGCAGGCGATACGTGATGAACGCGACGTCGGGGATGTCGTCGAGCGTCACCATGCCGTCGCCGTTGTCGTCGGTGAGGTTCGCGACGACCGGCGTCATCACGACGTCGTCGTAGGCTTGATACGGGCTGCCCGCGGCGGGACCGTTCCACGCGCAATCGAGGCCGGGCGCGAACTCACCGGGAGGCGGCACGAAGAAGCAACCTTCGTTGGATCCGCCTTCGGAGATCGTCCCGCCCGATCCGCCGTTCGCGGTCGACCCACCGCCGCCGGAGAACCCGTTCATCGAGCTGCCGCCGCCGCCTGCTCCACCCGACGCGCTCGGACCGTTGCCACCGTTGCCGGCGGTACCGTCGGTCTCGTCGCTGTCGTCACCGTCGCAACTGCAGCTCGAAGTCACGATGCTCGCGCCGAGGAGCAGCGCAGCGGTGGACACAAAACGAACGAATCGGGGCAAGCGAACCATGCCCCGATCGTAGAGAGACTTCGCGAACAGCGACGCGAAAAAGATTCAGCGAACCTGGATCAGATCCGAACCCGTCTCGTCGCTCACCGTGTCTTACCGCGCCCCGGCGCGACGCGGCCCCGGCGACTACCAATCCTTCGGGTTGACGATGATCTCGACGCGACGGTTGTTGGCGCGGCCTTCCGGTGAGCCGTTGTCCGCGACCGGGCGATCCGGGCCGAGGCCCGAGGTCTTGATGCGGTCGGCCGGGTAACCCTGCGAGACCAACTGCGCCTTCACCGATTCTGCGCGCGCGAGCGAGAGCTTGCGGTTCTCCTCCGCGGAGCCGACCGAGTCGGTGTGACCCTCGATGCGAAGCTTCGGGTGGTTCTGGTCCTTGAGGACCTTGTACACCGTGTTGAGCTTCTCCTTCGCGATGTCCATGAGGTTGCTCTTGCCGGTGGCGAAGAGAACCGAACCCTCGAGGGTGATGACGACGCCGCGTTGCTCTTCCTTGACGCTCGCGAGCTCCTTCAAGCTGGCGAGGGCCGCGGCAGCGACGCGCTCCGCTTCTTTGCGCGCCTTCTCCGCTTCGGCCCGGCCCTTCTCGGCCTGCTCGCGCGCATCCTTCTCTTTTTCGAGCGCTTGGCGTCCCGACTGCACCGCTTGGCGAGCTGCCTCGAGCTCCGCTGCGCTCTTGTCTTTGTATTCGTTCTCCGCGGCCTGACGCTCGGCGTTCGCCTGAACGATCTCGGCGGCGACGGAGGCCTGCATCGCGCGGCGATCCGCGATGTACGCGAGGGCGCGAGTCTCGGGCGTGTCCTCTTCGTCGCTGAACCGGCGCTCGGCCTTTTGAAGCGACTGCTTCGCCGTGTCGAGCTGCGCAGGGGCGAGCTTCTGCGGGGGGCCGTTCGCCGCTTTTTCGTAATTGGCGCGCGCGTCGACGAGCTCCTTCGGGGGGAGCGTCTCGGCGCAGCCGACGAGGGCGCCGATGGAGACGAGGACGAGCCCGGAAGCTGCTGCACGCGAAAGAACACGAACCATAGGAAAGCGCTTCATCGTCGATGTCCTTCTAGGGTTCAGTTGACGGGCTTGAGCTTCGCGAGAATTTTCTTCGCGTCCTCGGCTTCGACCTTGGCGGCTTGGAGTCGCGCGATCTCGCGTGCGAGTTCCGCGTCCGCTTCCGCGCGGCGAAGGAGGCGATCGGCCTTCTCGTTCTCGTCCTGATCCATCAGCTCTTTGCCTTTGCCGAGCTGCTCGCGTGCGAGCTTCAGGTAGAGCTGCGATTGGGGATCGAGGCGATCGGCGCCGGCTTCTTCGGCGCCGCGAACGGCGGCTTGCGAGCGCGCGTATTGATCGACGGGCGATTCGAACGACGCGCAAGCCGACAGCCACAACAGGCCAAGGGCGAGAAGGGATCGTTGCATCACGGCGGGTTATACAGCCGAACGGGGGCTTTGAGCCACCGGGAGGATCGGCGATCCATCACCCACGGCACGGATCGCCATCGGTGATGCTTTTCGACCGCGATCCACCGCATCGAGGCCTCGGCTCCAACCTTGCACGGTAGTCCCGGGCGCACTCATGACAGCACCAAAGCTTCCCGGCGAGCGATCACCGTCGACCTCGAGCGGCGCGCCGGTCGCGCGCGCTTCGGATGGACCGCGCTCCGGTATTCGAGCGTCGGTGCTCGTCCCGCGACCTTCGGCGATTCCAGCTCCTGCGCCAAGCGGTGCTCAGAGTGGAACACAGAACGCGCAGCGCGCCGCGGTGAAGCCGCGCACCGCGAGGACCTCGCCGCCTCAACCGGCCAACGTGCCGCCCGCGAGCTCTCGCTCGCAGTACTTCCGATCGCTCACGTCGACGCGCGAAGACTGGCCGCTCGTCCCGGAGTCGGCCGCGAGATCGATCGAGCCGCCGAACGCGCGGGCGGCCGTACCGGCCTTCGGCGCACCGATGCGCAACCACGACGGGCGAAGCTCATTGCCTGCGTTCCTGCCGCCGGCATCGATGGTCACGCAACCCGCCGCGCCCGCGGTGCACTTCACACGCGTCGCCAATGACGACGAAGCGACGCTTCTCGATCTCGCGCCGGTGTTTGCCGTCGACCTGCCGGAGTCGGCGCGCTCGGCTCGGCCCGAGACGCGACCTGTCGTCCTCGTCGTGGTCTTCGCGATGGGTCTCGTCGCGGGCGTCGTCGCGACGCTGTTTCTCCAACAGCTCTGAGCGGGATCGTCAGACCGCCTTCAACCCAGCGACCACGATGTCGACGGTGCGCGCGATCATCTGCTCGTCGACGCGCTCGACGTTGAAGACGAGCCTCGTGGTCAGCGGCGAAAAAATCATGTCGGCGATGAGCGCGGCATCGGTATCCGGCGGTAGCTCACCGCGGTCGATCGCGCGCTGAACCATCGCGATCCTTCCTCGGCGACCGTCGGCGCGCAGCTCTCGCACGATGGGCTCGAGCTCGGGATGACCGACCTCGGTCTGAATCACGCGGACGATGCCTCGGCCCATCGGTGACTCGTGGAAGGCGAGCCAGTCCCGCGCGATGGCCAGCGCCTCTTCCTTCAACGTCGATCCGCGCGCGACACCAGCAGGCGGCTTCGAGCGACGGATCGCCGCGTCGACGAGCGAAGCGCGCGTCGGCCAGCGCCGATAGATCGTGGTCTTGTTGACGCCCGACCGCGCAGCGATGTCGTCGACCCGAAGGGCCGCGAACCCGACCTCGCTCAGCTGCTCGGCCGTTGCCTGAAGGATGCGTTCCACGACGTCCGCCGCTCGCCCGCGGGTGCGGACGTCGCGCGTGCGGCGCGTGGAGGAGGTCGTCGAGGTAGTCATGAGTACGCTTTCTTTTCCGTGGTCGGCTTCGAGAAACTTAAGGCAACAGCCAGTTGCGGGCTAGTCGTCCGGGACTATTATGGCGACAAATGGTTGCCTCAGCGGATGCTTCGACTGCCGGCTCGATGCCCGGCTCCATATCCGAACAGATCGCCGCCCCAGCCCCCGCCCCCTCGGTCGCGAAAAAGAGCAGCAAAAAGGGCCGAGTACTCGTGGCGCTCGCCCTCGCGGCCGCCGCCGGCGGTGGGGGCTATTGGTATTTGAACCGCGGCCTCGTCACGACCGACGACGCCCAGGTCGACGCTCAGCTCGTCGCCGTCCCCGCGCAAACCGCCGGAACGATTGCAAAGATCCATTTCGAGGAGAACCAGGTCATCCACGAAGGCGACCTGCTCGTCGAGCTCGACGACTCCATCGCGAAGGCCCGGGTCGAGCAGGCGGACGCCTCGGTTCAGGCGGCCAAGGCCTCGGCAGAGGCGGCGGACGCCGACGTCCTCGTCGCGACCATCAACACGAAGGGCAACCGCAGCGTCGCGAAAGCCGCGCTGACCACCGCGTCCGCGGGCGCCATGACCGCGACCGACCAGATCAAAGAGGCGGAGGCTTCGGTCAAAGCGGGCACCATCTCGCTCAAGCAGGCGGAGACGGATCGCGAGCGGGCATCCACCTTGTCCGATGCCGGCGCGATCTCGAAGGCCGAGGCGGACAGGGCCGAGACTGCGTACCAGCTCGCGAGCTCCAACTTGGAAGCTGCACGCGCCCGCGTGACGACGCTCAAACTGAGCGCGGCGCAGGCGCAGGGTCGCGTAGCGGAGGCCAGCGCCAAGGCGGAACAAACCGACGACGTCGAGACGCTCCTCGCGCAGGCCACGGCCCGCGCGAAAACGGCGCGCGCGCAGGTGACCACGGCGGAGGCCGCGCTCGCGGTCGCGAAGATCGATCTGGCGCACACGAAGGTGTACGCGCCTGCATCCGGCGTGCTGTCGAAGAAGACGATCGCCGTCGGCCAGTTCGTCGGCACGGGTCAACCCGTCGCGCAGCTGGTTCCGAGCGACGTGTGGGTCACGGCCAACTTCAAAGAGACGCAGCTCGCTTCCCTGCGCGTCGGCCAAGAGGCCGACTTCACGGTCGACGCCTACGGCAGTGAGACCTTCCACGGCACAATCGAGAGCTTCTCGGGCGCGACCGGCTCTCGCTTCGCTCTCCTGCCGCCCGACAACGCATCCGGCAACTTCACGAAGGTCGTCCAGCGCCTCCCGGTCCGTGTCCACATCACCGACAACGTCTCGGAGGCGCATCCGCTGCGTCCCGGCATGAGCGTCGAGCTCACTGTCCACACGCGCTGAGGCAGTCATGAGCACCGCCGTCGCGCTCCCAGAGCCCCTCGCCGCGCCGAAGGTCAACAAGTGGTTCGTCGCAGCCGCCGTCGCGCTCGGCGCGCTCATGGAGATCGTCGACACGAGCATCGTCAACGTCGCGCTCACGCAGATGCAGGCGTCGCTCGGCGCGACGCTGAGCGAAATCGGCTGGGTCATCACGAGCTACGGCATCGCGAACGTCATCATCTTGCCGCTCAGCGCGTGGCTCGGTGATCGCTTCGGCAAGAAGAACTACTTCATCTTCTCGCTCATCGGGTTCGTCGTCGCCTCGGCGCTCTGCGGCCTCGCGACGACGCTGCCGATGCTCGTCGCGGCGCGCATCCTCCAAGGCCTCACCGGCGGCGGCCTCCTCGCGAAGGCGCAAGCGATCCTCTTCGAAACGTTCCCGCGCGAAGAGCAGGCGATGGCCCAAGGTTTCTTCGGCGCGATCGCCATCGCGGGCCCCGCGATCGGACCGACGCTCGGCGGCTGGATCGTCACGAACGTCGACTGGCGATGGATCTTCTTCATCAACCTGCCGATCGGCGTCATCGGCGTGTTCATGTGCATGGCCGCGTTGCCCCGCGACGTGGAGCAGCGCGTGAAGAAGCGGGTCGATTGGATCGCCATCCTGATGCTCGCGGTCGGCATCGGCTCGTTCCAAGCCTTCTTGGAAGAAGGAAACAGCGAGGATTGGTTCGACTCGCCCTTCATCGTCGCGCTCGGCGTCTCGACCGTCGTCGGCATCGTCGCCTTCGTCCAGCGCACGCTCGCGTCCGACGCGCCCGTCGTCGATCTACGCGTCTTGCGTTATCGATCGCTCGCAGCCGGCAGTGTGCTCTCGATCGTCCTCGGCATGGCGCTCTACGGCGGCATCTTCGCGATTCCGATCTTCGCGCAGACGATCCTCGGCTTCACCTCTCAACAAGTGGGCATGATGATGTTGCCCAGCGCGCTCATGTCCGCCGTCGCGATGGGTCTCGCGAGCCGCATCGTCGGGAAGCTCGATCCACGCATCGCGCTCGCCTGCGGCGCCGTCATCCTCACGACGTCGATCTTCCTCTTGTCGAACCTGACGATGAACACCAGCTCGGGAGACTTCCAGCTGCCGCTGATCATTCGGTCCTTCGGCACGGTGTTCATGTTCCTGCCGCTGTCGCTCGCCGCCATCGGTCCCATCCCGAAGAAAGACGTCGCGGCGGCGAGCGGCTTCTACAACCTCACGCGGCAGCTCGGCGGCAGCATCGGCGTCGCCGCGCTGACGACGTTGCTCGCGCGGCGGCAGTCGTTCCACTCGGCGGTCATCGGCGAAAAGCTCGTCTCGTCGGACCCGGAGACGCTCCAGCGGCTCGAGCAGATCGCGCAGGGCTTCATGGCCCGGGGCGTCGACTCCACGACGGCGCACCAACAAGCGTTCGCGCTCTTGAAGGGCAGCATCGAGCGCCAGGCGTCGGTGATCTCGTTCTCCGACACCTTCTGGGCCACGGCCGTGCTGATCATCTGCACGCTGCCGCTCATCTTGTTGCTCGGCAAGCCGCAGAAGGGCGCGGCCGTGGCGGTGGATCACTAGGATTGGGCGGCAACGTTCATCGTTGACCGTACTGCTCCACTGCCGACTTGATGGCCCCGCCCGCTCTCGCGAGATCCTCGGGCACCATGACCGGATGGCATTCGATGCTCGCATTGAATGCCAAGAACCACGCCGTTCGAGGAGCGCTGATCGCATCGATATCGACGCTGCGTCTGGAGCCACACGCCGAGTGGATCGAACGACTTCGATGCAGTTTCTCCTCGGCGTGTGTCGACCGTCGACGTGGCGGCGCGGCCCCCGCGCGCACGAGCGACCGCACCCGAAGCAGTCACTTGCATCATGATAGTCATGAGGCTACATGCGGTGAATGAGCAGATCGCGCGTCGTGATCACGGGCATCGGCATGGTGACACCCCTCGGCCACGACACCCCGTCGACCTGGGCGTCACTCGTCGAAGGGCGGAGCGGTGCCGGACCGATCACGCAATTCGATCCGTCGAGCTTCGCGGTTCAGTTCGCTTGTGAGGTGAAGGATTGGCGGGCCGAGACGTACCTCGGCGGCAAGCTCTGCCGCGAGCTCGATCGATTTTCGGAGTTTGCGATCGTCGCGGCCGACGAGGCCGTTCGTGACGCGGGCTTGAGCATCACCGAGGAACGAGAGGAGCGCGCTGGCTGCATCGTGGGCACCGGCGTCGGCGGTCTCGCGACGATCGAATTCAACGCGAGGGAGCTCGAGTCGCGCGGCGTGCGGCGCATGAGCCCGTACGTGATCCCCGCGGTATCCGGCAATCTCGCGGCCGGCCAAATCACCATTCGGCATCGCCTCCGTGGTCCGAGCTATTGCACGACGAGCGCTTGCGCGACCGGTGCGCACGCCGTCGGCGAAGCTGCGGAGTGGATTCGTCGAGGTCACGCGGACGTGATGGTCGCTGGCGCCGCGGAAGCGCCGATTACCCGCGTCGGAATGGGCGGCTTCCAAGCGATGCGCGCGCTCTCGCGTCGCAACGACGCCCCCGCCCGCGCGAGCCGGCCCTTCGACGTCGACCGCGACGGATTCGTCGCCGGTGAAGGCGCGGCGATCTTGATCCTCGAGCGACTCGAGCACGCTCACCGGCGCGGCGCGAAGATCTACGGCGAGCTGACGGGTTATGGTGCGTCGTCCGACGCCTTCCACATCTGCCAGCCCCCGCCGACCGGCGAAGGCTGCGCTCGCAGCATGAAAATGGCTCTTTCGGAGGCGAAGCTCGCGCCGAGCGCCGTCGGGTACCTCAATGCCCATGCCACCTCGACCGGCATCGGCGACGTCGCGGAGGCGAACGGGATCCGCACTGCATTCGGCGCCGCCGCCGAGAGCCTTTGGGTGAGCTCGACGAAGAGTATGACCGGCCACACCCTCGGAGCGGCCGGCGCGATCGAAGCGGCAATCAGCTTGCTCGCGCTTCACCGAGGCGTCGTCCCCGCGACCATCAACGTCGATAGGGTCGACCCGGCGATCGGGCTCGATGTCGTCCCGAATGCCGCGCGAACGAAGAGCTTCGATCACGTGATGTCGAACGCATTCGGCTTCGGCGGCGCGAATGCGACCTTGGTCTTCTCCTCGCTGCGAGGTGCTATGGCGTCGTCATGAAGCGCTCGTCCTTCGCCGACATGGAATGTCCCATCGCCCGCGCGCTCGACATTTTGGGCGACGGGTGGACGCTCCTCATCCTTCGGGATGCCCTCTTGGGCTTTCGTTGTTTTGGTGAATTCGAAGAGCGACTCGGCATCGCTCCGACCACGCTCACGCGAAAGCTCGATCAGCTCGTGGAGGACGGGCTCCTCGACCGGGTTCGTTACACCGAACGTCCGCCGCGCCACGAATACGTGCTCACCGACAAAGGCCGAGAGCTCTATTCGGTCATGGTCGCGATCGGCGCCTGGTCGAACCGATGGCTCGCCGGACGCGGCGCCGAAGTGCTCGTCATGGTGGACGCCGAGAGCGGCAAGCGCGTCGATCCGATCCTCGTCGACGCCTCGACGGAAAAGCGCATCGCGCCCGGATCCGTGCGCTTGGAAGCAGGTCCCAAAGCGAGCGCGCGGCTCAAGAAGGCGCTCGTCGCGCGGCCCGTGACGCTGGGTGAGAAGTAGCGTGTCTCCACTGCGTCGGCGTCGTCCCTTCCCAACCACGAAACGCCCGCGAGAACGAATTGGGCTCTTCGAATCCCAAAAGGAAGGCGACCTCGACGGGATCGAAATCGGTGTTGCGCAATAGGCGGCGCGCCGTCGTGTGCCGCACCTCGTCCAGCTCGGCTTGATACGTCGTGCGCTCTTCCTCGAGCCGGCGCTGCAACGTGCGCGAGCTGATGCGCAATCGCCGCGCGATCTTGGCGACGGTCGGCCGCTCGACCGCCATGTGGCGAGCGATCGCGACGCGAAGCTCACGGTGAAATGGGCGTACTTTCGACTTGCCTGCGAGCTCGGCCTCGAGGCCGGGGACGACGGCCGTGAGCGCGAGCGCGTCGTGGGTCGCAAACCGAAGCGCCAGCACGCTCTCGTCGAAGACGAGCCGGTCATAGGGCGCACCGAACTTGATCGGGCAGCCGAAGTGCTCCGCGAGCATTCGGGCGTCGGAGGAGCGACGGGCGAGCTCGATCCGGCGCGGAACGACGTGGGTTCCCGTTCCGCGCCGCACGAGCTCGACGAACGACGCGAACGAGCTGTCGACCAGAAGGCGCGGCACCGCGGCTTCGGCGAGCATCCAATGGAACCGAATGCTCGCCTCACCTCGCTCGATTTGGAGCTCGACCTCCTCGGGGCACGTCAGCCGCTTGTAGCGGGCCAACGTCTTCAACGCCGCTTCGCCGTTCGGGGCGTGAAGCGCGGTCGTCGAGGCGACGCTGTACCCCTGATCGAGCGCCTCCGAACCGAGCACGAGCCCGAGGTCGCGCATCTTCGCGACCTCGTCGAGCGCGCGCCAGAAAGCGAAGAACTCCGCTGTCGTGAGCCGCAGCTTCGCGCCCTCGAGCTGCACCGCGGAGAGCCCCGCGCGCCGTGCGGTCTCGTCGACGTCGACGCCGAGCTCGGTGAGGCGCGCGAGCAGGACCGGCGAGACCGGGACACGATCGTCGGGTGGGTTCTTCCGCGGACGAAGCTCCATCAGCGCCCGTTTCGCTGCGCGAGCAGCTCTTTCGCAATCGGCGTCTCCGCAAAATCCGGCAGCCCTGTGAAGTCGGTCGAGCGGCTCAACGCTCTCCACTTCTCGTCCTCGGCCTGCCGCGCGGAGGCGATGACACCGGCGAGGAAGACCGCGTCGGTGCCGAGCAACAGCCTGAGGGGCGGATTGGGATGCGACGCGATCTGCAGAATGGCCTGCGCCGCTTTTTCGGGATCGCCTCGCATCGTTCCGCCGTCTTCTCGGTGCTTCGCCATCGCGCCGACCGTTTGTTCGTACGCCGCGCTCGGCTTCTCGACCCGCATCGACGACCCGCCCCAATCCGTCTTGAAGCCGCCGGGCTCGACGAGCGTCACGTGAATGCCGAGCGGGGCGACCTCACGTGCGAGCACCTCGGAGAGACCTTCGAGCGCCCACTTCGCAGATTGATACGCGCCGAGACCGGCCGTGCCCTGACGCCCGCCGATCGACGAGATTTGAACGACGTGCCCCGACTTCTGGTTGCGGAAGACGGGAAGGGCTGCGCGCGTGACGTGGAACGCGCCGAAGAAATTCGTCTCGAACTGAGCACGAAAATCCTCTTCGGACACGTCCTCGATCGAATTGGTGTTCGCATATCCCGCATTGTTCACGAGGACATCGAGTCGCCCGAACGCGGAGGTAGCGGCGGCGACGGCGGCGCGTGCTGCAGCAGGCTTCGTGACGTCGAGCTGGCGCGCGATGGCGCGATTGCCGTGCGGTTCGATGATATCGCGCAGTTGTTCCGGGTGCCGAGCCGTCGCAACGAGCTTGTCGCCGGACTCGAGCACCGCCTTCGCGAGCTCGCGGCCGAGACCGCGGGAGCAACCTGTGATGAGCCAAACCTTGGACATGATCGTCTCCTCGAGCCGGCCAGGTCGCCGGCTGCAAGGAGGATTTACGCCCCCATTCGAGCTCTAACCAATCCGATCGCGCCAATCGATCCGACCTGAAAGCGTGGCCTTTTTGGCCGCGTGGCGGAGCGGTCTGGGTCGGCGTCGCGGGCCGCGACAGCTACCAACTGTGCCCTTTCATCCAGTTGTTCAGCACGGGCTCGACAGCCGCCAGGAACTCCTTTTCGTCGGAGGCTGCCTTGCGCGAAATCGTGATCTCGCCGCGCTCGATGCAGCGCCGGAGCATGTGGAGCGCTGAGAACGAGAGCGCGCAGCGACCTTCGTCGCATGCGAGATCCTCGAAGTCGAATGCGAATTCGCTCTCGCAATACGTGTCCTTGCAGATGTCGTTGATGGCGTGCACCCGCTTCCTCGCTTCTTCGTCCCGCGGCAGCGGTCGAACCGGCGGCGGCGTCCAGGTCGCGGTCGCTTGCTCGACCGCCGCGACGAGCGTCTCGGGGGCCGCTCGCGCGAGCGGATCCTCGACCTCGATCTCGTACACGATCATGCCGCGCCCCGGCTCGTTGGTGAACCCCGCGAGCTCGAAGACCAGAACGCCTTCGTTCATCCCTACACGCCGAGGGCTGCTCAGGGTCCAGAGACCCGACGGGTCGGTGCGTGACAGTACCTCGACGTTCGGGCGACGATGCCTCCAAGAATCGGGGATCGTGGACTCGTCGAGCACTCGCTCTTTGCATTCGACTTGCGGCACCTCGACGAGCCGCAATCGCCTCGGCGCCGGTTCGACGAACGAAGCTGCGCTCGGCGCGGTCGGCGTCGGTGTCGTGCTCGTCGTGTCGACGGTCGGCGTGGTGCTCGCAACAGGCTGACTGCACGCGACGAGCAGAGCCGATATGCCCACGAGGCTGCCCTCACGAAGGGCGGTGCGCGCCATCGACGACGCGTACCACCCCTCTGATAACGACGGAACGTGGGGCCCGATGAGGCACGAAACCGCCTTCGCCGCGGTTCGGTGACGTTTCCTCAGCCGTCCCAGCGAACGCCGGCGACCTGCTTCGTCGCAGCGTTTACGCGGTTGAAGAGGTTGGAGACGCCGATCCAGAGGACGAGCGCGGCGAGCTGGCGCTCCTCGTAATGCTTCGCGGCTTCGTTCCACACGTCGTCGGGGACGGGGTCGGAGCGGTCGGCGAGACGCGTGATGCTCTCGGCGAGCGCAAGCGCGGCGCGCTCGGCATCGGTGAAGAAAGGCGCATCGCGCCAGGCAGCGACCGAAAAGAGGCGTTGATCCGTCTCGCCCGCCTTCTTCGCATAGTGCGAGCCGCCTTCGACGCAGACGCCGCACCCATTGATCTGGCTCGCGCGAAGGTGGACGAGGTGCATCGTCATCTCCGGAACGCCGGCCTTGTGGGTGGCGGCTTGAAGCCCCTGAATGGCCTTCATCGCATCGGGGACGATCATCGCGGGGTTACGCATACGTGCTTGCATGGTCCGTTTCCTTCCGAGGTCGTGCGATGCCCGTGCCGCGCCGGATGGGGATCCGCGGCTCGTTTCATCGGCGATTTGCTTCGTTCACTCGGAGGACGAAACGCGAACGAAAGTTGTGACGACTATTCGCTCTTCAAGGAAAGCTCGGTCCCGGCGACCTGCGCCTCGGGGTCCAGCACCAGTAGGCGGACCCGGCCGGTCGCAGCGACGGCTTGCTCGTCGTTGCGGATGACGACGTCCCAGAGCTGGCTGCGACGGCCGCGCGTCACCGGCGTCGCGACCGCGTGGAGCGTGCCTTCGCGAACGGCGCGAACGAAGGAAGTGTGGTTCTCCAAACCCACGACGTTCTTGCCCTGTGGCATCGCGTCGAGCGCGGCGCCGATCGAAGCGACCGATTCGATGAACGTCGCGTAGACCCCGCCGTGCACGATGCCCTGCGGCTGCCTGTGCCCGGGCCGCACCTCGAGCGTCGCCGTGACCGAATCGCGCGTCGCCGAGACGACGACGATGCCGAGATCACCGGCGAAGGTCTGCTTCTGAAGCGCGTTGATTTGCTCGGCGATCGCGACCGGGTCCACGGCGCTACTCTACAACGCCGCGGTCGAGCGATCCGGAATGGAAATGGAGGCACGCGATGAGCACCGAGCGCGACAAGATGCTTGCGGGAGGCCTTTATGATCCGCTCGACCCGGAGCTCGTCGCAGCACGCGAGCGCGCACGAGACCTCTGCCAAGCGCTGAACACGACCCGCGAGGCCGCGCAGGAAGAGCGCCGTCGCATCTTGCGGGACCTCTTCGGGAAGGGCGGAGACTCCGTCTGGATGCAGCCGCCGTTCTACTGCGACTACGGCGCAAACATCGAGCTCGGCGAGCGCGTCTTCTTCAACTTCAACTGCGTCGTCCTCGATGTCTGCATGGTTCGCATCGGGAGCTTCTCGCTCTTTGGTCCGGCCGTGCAGATCTACACCGCGATGCACCCATTCAATGCGGAGCTTCGCCGAAAGGAAGAGTTCGGCAAGCCGGTGGAGATCGGCTCCGACGTCTGGGTCGGCGGTGGGGCAATCATCCTCCCCGGCGTGCGGATCGGAGATCGCGCCGTCATCGGCGCCGGCAGCGTCGTGACGCGTGACGTCCCGGACGGTGTGTTCGCAGCAGGAAACCCGTGCCGGGTGATTCGAGAGATCACCGAATAGCCTTGTCCCCGACGATGCCCAACCAAGCCATCGATGCGCGCGCTACGAAGGCGCGTATCGTGCGCGGACCTCGTGTCGAGCTACGTCTCCTCGAGACCCATGATCGAGACGCTTTCGTCTCCGCCACGCTCGCCAGCACCGAGCTCCACGCGGGTTGGGTCAGCCCCGCACGCGATGCCGCAGCCTTCGACGCCTACCTCGCGCGACGCGGCGACTCGTTCTTGCCGCTCGGCGTTTTTCTCCACGAAACGGGCGCGCTCGTCGGAGCGTTCAACCTGAGCCAGATCTTCTACGGCGGATTCTGCAGCGCCTATCTCGGGTATTACGTATTCGCTGGCTACGAGCGGCGTGGCTACATGAAAGAAGGCCTCGACCTCGTCCTTCACCTCGCATTCGAATCGCTCGGGCTGCACCGACTCGAGGCAAACATCCAACCGGCGAACACCGAGTCGATCGCGCTGGTACAACGCTGCGGTTTCCAGCGCGAGGGCTTCTCACCCGGGTATCTGTTCATCAGCGGAGCCTGGCGCGATCACGAGCGGTGGGCGATCCGCCAGGAGATCTGGATTCGGCGCGACGACGTCACTCTGGGCTGAGCGGGCGCTCGACCCCCTCGAGCGACCCGGTTTGCTGCCTAGTACCGAAGGTGGGAGTCGAACCCACAAGCCCGTGAGGACAGCGGATTTTGAATCCGCCGCGTTTGCCATTCCGCCACTTCGGCTCGAATCGGGGGGGACCCTACCAGAGGACGGGGGAGAGGGCGAGAGGATGACGGGGTCGCGGACAGGAGCTGTCGATCGTCAGAGGTCGAGCTCACGCGCGACGGCGAGGACGACGAAGGCGCAGGCGACGTCCTCCTCGAGCGGCGCCATCACGTCGCCGAGGATGCGCGCGGGAAAGCGCGGAACGAGCGGGAAAGACTGAAGCGCCGATTCGGGCAGGTACACGCGCATCGAGGCGGCCTCGCCGCCGTTCGACGCGTCCTGTCGCACACTCGCGAGGACCATCGTGTCGCCGAGGAGCGGCTTCGTGGCGAAGGCCCGCTGGGCGACGACCGCGCGTTCGGCCGCGGCTTCGATCTGGCTCGGGCCCGGCGGCTTCAGTGACGCGCGAAGGGACTCGAGCAAACGCGCCTTCTCGACGAGCGCACCCTCGGGCGCTGCGTCGATCCATGGTGATCCGAGCCACGCCTCGGCGCGCCCCATCGCGTCTCCGATCGCGGGCGTGTCGGGCTGATGAAGCGCCGCCGTCGCGAGGAGCGCTTTCAAGCTCGCGACCGGCTCGAGACGCAGCTCGAGCACGCCGCGCACGAGCACCGTCTTCGGCACGATGATGCCTTCTTCCACGCTGTCGCGGAGCACGGTGCGCACGTCGGATGGCGCGATGCTCGTACCCCTCTGCACGGCGAGCGCGATGTCGCGTCGCTCGCGCGATCCGCTTTTGTTCGCGTCGCGATCGTCATTTGTACTGCGGGCGACCCCGAGCAGCGGCTTCCACGCGCGCTGTTTGCGAAGTTTCGCGGCGGCGTCTTCCGCGACGAAGATCAGATCGAGCGTCGGCCCCACGTGGACGTTCGCCGGCGCGTCGTCCGGAGGCGGGGTGGGCGCCGGCACGCGCGGTGAGTGAATCGCACGCGCACCGTCGGCGAGGATCTGCCCGATGGATCGACTGGGCCGCTGCTCTTTCGGCGCAGGCATCACCGGCGAGAGCACCGGCGGAGCAACCGGGGCCGGCGCCCGCGGCGCGATCTTCGGCACCGAGAAAGGCAGCGTCGGATGGTCGAGCTCGTCACCGGCGAGCGAGACGGTGTCTTCGACGCTCGGCGACGGCGAGACGGGCGCGCGCGTCGAGGTCGGACCCAGTCGCGCGAGCGGCTCACGTCGAGCGACCACGGCGCGTTGAGCGACCAGATCGTCGCGGAGATCGCGCGTCCGCGCGCGCACTTCGTCGAAGGTGAGCCGCTCCGAGCCCTGCTCCATCACGAGCACGATCCGCGACGCGGGTTGGTCGATCCCTGTTTCGCCGAATGCACGCCAGACGACCGCCGCCGTCTTGCGCTCGGAATCGATCGCGAGATCGTGCGCGGAGACTTCGAGCTCGCGTGCCGGCAGATCGGCTCGCTCGAACAGAAAGAGCCGCGGCCGGATGTTCGGAAGCTTGGAGTCGATCCGCGCGCCTCGACCGATGACGCTGAAGGCCGCCTCGTCATGGAGCGCGCCACCGTGAATACGCACGATCGCGCCGGCCTGAATTGCTCGCACCTCGGACGCCGTGCGGAAGAGGGTCCGACTGTCGCCAGGGTCGGACAACCACGCAGCGTCTCGCGGCATCGGATCCTCGGGCTCGTCGGCTTCTTCGAGAACGCCCTCGGCAAGGGCGAACGTCGCGCGAACGCTCGCCCGAAGCTCGATCCTTCCTTCGAGGATCCAAGCAGTTGCCGCCCCACGCAGCGGGCAGAACGACACGAGCTCCATCGCATCGTCATGGAATCACAGCGGCCCGTGCAGCGGGAAGACGAGCGCTGCGATCCTTCGGATCTTGCGCGAATCTTCGCACCGCATGCGAACGCGGCGCCGCATTCCACCCGAACACGACAACACGATGGGAGCCGGATTCGTGCGGATCGGTGCTCGGCATCGTTCGGTATGATCGTTGCCAAACCCGGCGCGCGCGCTGCGCAACTGGAGAACGATCATGAAGGTGCAGCTAGCCTCTCGGTATCGAGCAACCGCATTCGCCGCGGGGCTCTGCGCGCTCGCCGTCGTCGGACATGCTCGCGCGGACGATTCGCCGGAAGACGGCGAGTCGGAGAAGGAAGAGCTCGTCGTGCGGAAGGTCCACCTCGATCGCGACGACGACAGCGAAGAGAAGGTCGTGATCGTCAAGAAGAAGGGCCACCGAAAGGCGCCCGAAGTCGGCGACGATCCCGAAGTCATCGAGGAGTATCTCGATGATCTGAAGGAGCAGCGACGCGACCTGCGAGCCCAGCTCAAGGAAGCGAATCGCGACGGCGACGCAGACCTCGCCGACCAGCTCAAAGAGGAGCTCCGCGAGCTCGACAAGCTCGAGAAGGAGGAGCAGGGGCGACTCACGACGTCGAACCGCGGGCTCGTCGCGGGCGGCGCGGTCCTCGTCGCGGCAGGCGGCGTGTCGCTCATCGCGTCGATCGCGTTTCTCCTCGTCGCCGAAAACCAGCGCGGCGTGTCCGGCTACGACGCCGGCGGCTGGTCGTGCCTCGCCCTCGGCATCGGCGGCATCGCCGGAGGCTCACCGATGATCGC
>JABFXY010000176.1 GCA_013361525.1 Polyangiaceae bacterium
GACCAGGTGCTCGACGTGTTGGTCGTCGCCCACAGCCACGGCGTCATTCACCGGGATTTGAAGCCGGAGAACCTCCACATCGGACAAAACGGCCGCCTCAAGGTTCTCGACTTCGGGATCGCCCGCGTGAAGGACCCGCTTCCGCCCGGGGTCGGCAACCTGCCTGAAAAGACGGCGACGAAGAACGGCGCGATGCTCGGAACCTCCGACTACATGGCGCCGGAGCAGGCGACCGGGCTCATCGAGCACATCGATCCACGCACGGATCTGTTCGGCCTCGGCGCGACGATGTTCCGCCTCCTCGCCGGCCGCACCATTCACGGAAAGCTCGGCGACGCCGCGCTGATCATCGCAGCCGCGACGAAACCAGCTCCGCCGCTCGCTTCCATCGTTCCGACCGCGCCGGCCGAGCTCTGCATGATCGTCGACACGGCGCTCGCGTTTCTGAAGACCCGGCGATACCCCGACGCGCTGACCATGCGCACCGACGTGCGCTGGCTTCGAGCGGGCAAGGCGCCGCCTTATGTCACAGCGATCGCCAACAAACGCATCGAGCCCGGCAAGCCGCTCTGAGCGCTCGATTCTCCGCTAAGCTCGGGTTCGTCGATGCAGTGCCCTCGCTGCCACCGATACCTCCCCGAGGGGTACAAGTTCTGCCCGTACGACGGCTCCGGAACCGTCGATCGCGTCGACTCGTCGCGCCTGCGCGCCGAGCCCACGAAAATCCGCGGACGCGTGCTCGCGGGGCGCTATCGCATCCGCGGGTTCGTCGGCATGGGATCGATGGCGCGCGTTTACCTCGCGGAAGACGAGCGAAGCGGCACACCTGTCGCGGTGAAGGTGCTCGAGGATCCGTATCGCAACGACCCGAGCGTGCGCGAGCGCTTCCACCGTGAAGCCAAGATGGCGAGCCTCATCGGTCACTCGAGCATCGTTCGCGTGTTCGACGAAGGCGAGCGAGAAGAGGACGGCGCCCCCTTCCTGGTGATGGAGTTCCTCGTCGGCGAGACCGTCGGCGACTACGTACGTCGCGAAGGCACGATGCCCGTTCAAATTGCGATTCCAGCGCTGGAACAGGCGGCATCGGCGCTCGGCGCCGCTCATCGCGCCGGGATCATTCATCGCGACGTCAAACCCGACAACCTGTTCCTCCTCGGCGAGCCGGGCTCTCCGTACGAGCTCAAGGTCGTCGATTTCGGCCTCTCCAAGCTGCCGCAGAGCAACCTAACGGCGGCGGGCGTCGTCATGGGCACCCCCGCGACGATGGCGCCGGAGCAGATCCTGGGCGAGCCGATCGACGGTCGCGCCGATCTCTATGCGCTCGGTATGGTCGCCTATCGAATGCTCGCCGGCAGGCAGCCATTCGAGGACGCGGACGACGAGGTCGCGACGCTCGCTCATCACGTGTGGACTGCGCCGCCGCCTCCTTCTCGATTCGTCGAGGGCATCGATCCGCGGCTCGAGCAGATCGTCATGACCGCGATTCGGAAGAACCCCGACGATCGCTTTTCGACGATGGAAGCCATGGGGGAGGCCCTCGAGCGATTGACGGAGGGCGGACGCACCGCGCCCGATCCGCTCCCCGACGACAAGCCCTACAAGACGAAGACGCTCGTCGCGCAGCTCGTCAAAGCGAGCCTCGGTCGCGCCATCGAACGCGAGGAAGAGGAAGAAGAAGGCGAGACCTGACGGCGTCGCGATCGGCCCGATCGCGTGCGTCGACCCTTTCGCCGGATACCTTCTCTTCGCGAGAGTCTTCCTTCGCGGCGCTCCACAAAACGGCCGCGCACGTGCACAATCGTCGTCGGTCCGCTCGTTGCTAATGGTGACCCCACGATGAAACGAGCTCTTTCTTTCGCATTCGTCCTCGCCGCTGCGACGACTGGTTGTATCGACCCCTGTGAGCCCGACGAGCACGAGGGCACCGACGATTCCGTCCCGAGCGACCTCGGCTCGTTCTCCGACAGCGGCACGCGTGAGACCTTCAACAACCTCACGTTTTCCTCTGCGGACGACGAAGACTTCTTCGTGTTTCGGACCGTCGACGGGGGCATCGACGGCAACCCCGAGGTCTTCATCACCGCCGACAGCAACGAGAGCCTCGAGATCACGACGATGCTCACCTGCGCGGGTGAAGCGCCGCCGTGGACCTGCGACGAGCCCGGGAGCGAGAGTGCGTGCCGGGTCGCGTTCGGCGAGGAGGCATTCCTCGATCTCACCTACGATTGCGAGGGCGGCTTCTTCGACGACACCGACAATGCCGTCGTGGTCCTTCGTGTTCGCCGAACGGAGCCTGCCGAGACTTGCGCGACGTACGATCTCGAGATCTTCGTGGACTGAGGTCTCGAATGTGATGTTGCGTGAGCCGGACATTGTGGCGTCCACTGGATCATGGGTGCCCCGGCTCTTGGTCGTACATTGCCGCTCCGTTCTGTCCGGCGGCACTTTTCTTCCGGCGGCGCAACCGGTAGTTTGTCCGAATGAAGCGCCACCTCCTTACTTTCATTGGTTGCGGAGCGCTGCTTGCGGCCGGCCTGACCGGCGCCGCGTGCAGCGACGACGCCAATTCCACCTCCAATTCGACGAGCAACTCGAACGGGGGCGGCACGACGAACGGCGGCGGCTCGACCGGTCAATTCGGTGACGGCGGCTCCGGTGGCGGCCAGTCGCAGGGCCTCAACATCACGCCAATCGGCCCGACGCTCGACGTCGTGTACGGGACGCCCGGGCAAACGGTGCAGTTCCAAGCGACCAAGCTCGGACAGCCGGTCAATCCAACTTGGTATTTGAACACGCCGGAGGCCGGCAGCATCGACGCCAATGGCCTCTTCACTGCGAATGGGGCCGCCGGTGGTGACGTCGTCGTCACCGCGACCTTCGACGATGCGACCGCGTCGACGACGCTTCATGTCAATCTGACGATCCTCGAAAATCAGGCCGGCCTGCCGCAGGATCAACAAGACATTCTGACTGCCGCCGGCGGTACGCCGGACGGAGGGTTCACGTCGCCCTATCCCTATGACGGGACCATTTTCCCGCGCGCCATTCCGGCGCCGCAGGTTCACGTCAATGGCGGCGGTGATGCATTCATGGTTCGCATCGGGCACCCCGGGTGTTCGTACACCGGGTTCTTCGGCTCCGCCGCGCAGCTCGTCATGGGCCAGCCGCAATGGACCGCGCTCGGCACCTGCAGCGACGGCACCGACTTCGACGTCGAAATCGCGAAGCTCGCCGGTGGGGTCAAATACGGTCCCATCACGCGCAAATGGCGCGTCGCCACCGCGAAGCTCCACGGCACGATTTACTACAACACCTACGACTCTCCGCTCGCGGGCGGCACCGGCGCCATGATGCGCATCAAAGGCGAAGCGACCTCGCCCGAGGTCTTCGTCGGCGGCTGCACCGTTTGCCACAGCGTCGCGTCCGACGGCTCGACGGCCGCGGCAGCGAACCACGGCGGTCCAGGCGGCACGTTCGACCTCTCGAGTGGAACGGTCAATCCGCCGCTCGTGTGGACAACGCCCGAGATGGCGGCCTTCGGCGCGCTCTACCCGAAGAACGGTGAGGTCATCGTCGTCCAGGGCACGCCGGGAGGCAGCTGGCCGCCGAACACGCCGGGCAGCGGCGGGCCC
Organism: Polyangiaceae bacterium; assembly: GCA_013361525.1. Lineage (GTDB taxonomy): Bacteria > Myxococcota_A > Polyangia > Polyangiales > Polyangiaceae > Xiheicaenibacterium. The sequence continues at coordinate 3,633 of JABFXY010000176.1, forward strand.
TACACCGCGTCGCTCCATTTCAAGAACGGCGACACCATCCCCGACTCCGGCATCGAAGGCCTCTACGCGCAGACGCCCGTCTTCTCGCACGACGGGACGATGCTCGCGTTCACCGATCGCAATGCGGGGAACACGTCGATCAGCGTGCTCGCGCTCTTCGATTACGACGCAGCTACACACAAGTTCTCGAACTACCGAGTCATCGGTACGCCGCCCGCCGGACACCACTTCTCGTGGCCGGCCTTCACCCCGGACAACAAGTGGGTCGTCTACCAAGACGGCGTCGGTGAAGACCTCGCGACCTGGTCGGCGAACACCGGCAAGCTCCGCGCGGTCAACGTCCAGACCCTCGAGACGCTCGATCTCGGCATGCTGAACGGCGACGGCTACATGCCGGCCGGCGCGCGCGACGAGAACCTCAACTTCGAGCCCACGATCCTCCCCATCTCCGCGGGCGGTTACTTCTGGATCATGTTCACCTCGCGCCGCACCTACGGAAACGTCCTCACGGGCACGCGCGATCAAACGAAGCGCCTCTGGGTTGCTGCCTTCGACGCGAACGCCGCATCGGCCGACCCGGCCCACCCGGCGTTCTACATCGCAGGGCAGGAGCTCACCTCCGGCAACAGCCGCGGCTTCTGGGCACTCGATCCCTGCAAGGGCAATGGTGAAGGTTGCGAGACCGGCGACCAATGCTGCGGCGGCTTCTGCAACCCCTCGGAAGACATGCCCGGCACCTTCGTCTGCGGCGAGCCCGACGGCTCCTGCTCCGAAGAGTTCGAATCGTGTGAGACCGCCGCGGACTGCTGCGACCCGTCGCTCGATTGCATCGGCGGCAAGTGCGGCAGCGTTCCTCCGCAGTGAGCTGAATCACAGATAGCGGACGAACCGTTCGCGAAAGGCGGCCCTGGGGCTTCGGCTCCAGGGCCGTTTTCTATTGGGCCATTAGGTGGGGCGAATGCGCCGCGCCGGCCGCTCGGCGATGGATAGTCGGCGCGGCCCCAGTGATCGGTGCAGCGCCGCCGGGTGATGGGCGCAGCGCCGCTCGGTGATGGGCGCAGCGCCGCCCGGTGATGGGCGCAGCGCCGCCCGGTGATGGGCGCAGCGCCGCCCGGTGATGGGCGCAGCGCCGCCCGCGCGGCCGCGGCAGTTGCCAGCCAGTGGTGCGGCTCCCGATCCGAAGTGGGGCAGTTGAGACTGAACCCCCACGGATCGGATCGCCGTCGCCGCAGAAACCGCGCCCCTGGACCGCGCTCGCGGCGGACTTCTCTCACATTCCGCACGTTTCGCGATCCGAAGTCGGTGCGTCCAGTCTCGACTACCGCACTTCGGATCGGCGCGCGGGCGCCTGCTACTTCAGCACATTGACGACCGTGCCTCGTCGACACGCCAAATCACTCCCCGCATCACACGCCGCTTTGAGGATCGCAGCCGCCTTTTCACGGTCTTGCTTCACGTCCTTCCCGTTGAAATACGTCGTCCCGAGCATGACGCAGGAATCCAACTCCTTGGCGGCGCAGTTCTTTTCCAGGACGGCGAGCGCCTTTTCCGGGCTCTTCTCGATCCCTTGGCCGTCGAACATATGCTGCGCGAGCTCGCGACATGCCGGGCCATATTGGATGTTGCATCCTTTCGAGTACGCAGCGACGGCCGCCGGCTGATCAACCGGGTTCTCCGTACCGTCGTAGACGCGCCCGAGCGTGTAGCAGCCGTCTCCCGAGCCGAGCGAACAGGCCCGTTGGAACATCTCCATCATTCGAGTCGGATTCGTCTTTGCCGCGTGGGCGCCGAGGATGAGACACGCCTGCGGATGGTCCTTTTGACACCCTCGTTCGACGAGCTCGATCCCGGCTTCGACGTTCTTCTCGACCCCGATGCCCTCGATCGTTAGGGCACCCTGTATCGCGCAGCTCCGACCGTCGCCGAGCTCACATCCGCGCTGGGCGATCGGGTACGCGGGATCTTTCGGGCCCTCCGACTTGAGGATCCTTTCGGCGTCGTGGCCGCAGGTCGCGCCATTGCCCTGTTCGCAGCTTTCCGGCGCCGGCCTCGCTTCGGCGGCTGCCGAATCGGATGCATTCGCGGTGGCTCCGTTCGCCGATGGTGTCCCCACATCGGCTGGCCCCGACGCGCCGCACCCCACCAGCAACGTTGCCATGACCATGGACGGGACCTTCAACGACGCAAATGCATTTGAATGGATCATGGCTGGACTCGGGAGACGCTGCGGGGACGGCGCTGAGCTCGACCATTAGCTCGCCACGGCGGCGCCGCATAGGTTGCTGCGGCGACCCTCTCGGAGGCGCAGCGCGCTACCATCGTCGCGTGGGAAGTTCCCGCGCGAGCCGCCCTTTCGAGATACCCGCGCGGTGGCGGTTCTTCTTCTTCGCAGCCGTCGGCGCATGCGCAAATCCGAGCGAACGAGAGGGGCGCGCCGAGCACGCAACGAGCGCTGAATCGGTCGCCGCAGACCCCCTCGTGCTCCGAATGCCGATTCCCGCCGGCGTCGTCGCCTTGTGCCAACAAGGTAACGAGTCCCCGCCTTCACGCTCTCATTCATATCCAGATACCCAACACGCGCTCGATCTCTCTACGCCCGGAGCTCGGGGCACGCCGATCGTCGCGGCCGCCGACGGACGCGTGATTCGTGCGCTCGTCGGCGCGTGGCCGGAGGCGAAAGATCCGGGCGACGGATTCGGCAATCACGTCGTGATCGACCACGGGGACGGCTATGCGACCCTTTATGCCCACTTGGACCTCGTCAACGTCCACGAGGGTAAAGTGATAAAGGCAGGTGAGCGCCTCGGGACGATGGGGAGCACCGGCGCCGCGGGAAACGAGCACTTGCATTTCAGTCTTCACCGCGGACAGTGGGCCACGACCGGCGCACCGCCGACTGTGCCCATCGAGAGACTGCTGACGGCGGATGTCTCGCAGGGAGACATATTCGAGATCACGTCGAGCAGAGGGATGACGTGCGCCGACGCCCAGGTGTCGCTCGAAGGCCATCTCTATGCATCCGAAAACGGTGATACAGCGCCCACCATCGGAGCGCCGTCGGACGAGCTCGCCGCGCACGTCGAGGAAGCTCGCGCCGAGTGCCTCGACGCGCTCGATTCCTTTATTCCGACGTACAGCGCATTCCCGTGGCTCGTACCACGACCGACCGAACGTGGCCCTCACGCGGCGCGGGACTCCGTGCGGGCTCTCGCAGCCCGTACACTCGACGACGCACGCGCGCACTACTGGGTCGCGGCGCTCTCGATACGCGATTTACAAGATTGGGATTCAGCGCGCGGCGCGCTCGACGAAATCGATCGACGCAAGTTGCCTGTCATCGAGTGGCTTGTGCCCTGGATCCTCGTTCGGCGGTGGCAGATCGCGGAGCATGATGGAGCCACCGAGGAGGCGGAGCGGCTCGCGGTGGAGCTTTCGCGATTTCGGGGTACCCAGGGGCCCGAGCTCGACGCCTTCATCGATCACGTGACGTCTCGATGAGCTCGACGCGTCAGGCCGGCGCGCCGCGGCGCGTCCTCGACGACGAGGTCATCCGTCGTGATGAGGCAGCGCTATTTGACTCAGTTGATTGCGCTCGGCACCGATACGCTCATGCCCGTCCTCGTGTACGGGTTCGAGTCTACCGACATTGGTACCGACGAAGTGCGACTTCCCCTCGACTTCGAGCCACCCGACTGGCTATGCGCCGTGCTCGTACAGGCCGGTGGTTATGGCATGTCGTACTATTCGGTCGTCGGTGCGGTCTTCCGACTCGCGGACAATGCGCGACATGCCCTCTCGGAGCTCGGTCCGCTTCTACGCGCCTTCCATCTCATGGCCGAAGATCCGGACATCCGCGCTATCAAAAAGGAGTATCCGAAGCTCGAGCCGATCGTCGGGACCTGGGGTGCTCCGTACGATTCCGATCAGCTCGGCAGGGTAGGCAGATTCGTCGGAAGGTACTTCTCGCTACCCGCACCGCAGAGCGGGCTCGAAGCATTCGTCCGGCTCGGAAGCGAGCACCCGGGCAGAATGAGTGGTTGGTCCCATTTGCATGTAAAGGGCGCTCCGCGAGAGCTCGAAGGCTCGCGTGTCATCGACGAGGTTCGCGTCGAAGGAGCCTTCGGCCAGGAGGAGCGAGACGTACTCGAAGAGGTGCGCCGGCAAGCGTTTCCTCACTTGCGCAAGCCGGAGCTCTTCCTCGTTTGGGAGAATTCGGATTGAGTCGGTGCCGCTGCCGTCGGCCTACTTCACACCGCCCTTGGGTCGAGCATCGGGGGCGAGGTCTTTGTTGCCCCAGAAGAACTCGCTCTTCTTTTCGCTCGCGTCGGCAAAGCCGACGGTGATCATCTCGCCTTCGATGGCGGCGGTGCCCTCGGGCACGTCCGACTTCTTCACGCAGGAGAAGGTGAGGGTCGCCTTTTCTTTCACCTTCATCGGGCCGCTGAAGAGGTTCGCGCCGGAGCAGACGAGGTACGGCTTCGCGCCGGCCTCATTCTTGACCTCGAGTTGTTTGCCGGCTTTGTCATAAAAGTACACGGCGATCTTCCCGTAGAGGATGGGGGAAGGGGCGCTGTTGGTGACGGCGAAGAACGGGCCTTTTTCGTCGTCGATCTTGCCGGTCCATTTCACGTCCATCATGCGCGCCTTGCCCGAGCCAGCGCACGGTTGGTCGAGCGTGCCCGGGCCGCTCGAGTCCTTCGGGCAGTCGCTGCGCGGCGCCGCCGAGGCAGTCGGCGCAGGGGTTGTGCTCGTCGTCGCGGCCGTGGCCGCGCTCG
>JABFXY010000162.1 GCA_013361525.1 Polyangiaceae bacterium
GGGCCACCGGGGCCGGCCGGCCCACCGCCGCCACCGCTGCCGGCGCCTGCACCGCCGCCGGCACCACCCGCGCCGCTCGCGCTGCCGTTCGAGCCGACGGTGACCGACTTGTTCGAGATGCACATGCTGGTGGTAATGCCCATCATCCCGAGCTCGCAGAGGACGATGGGGGCACCCATGATCACGAACACCGGGCCGGTGGTGTTGAGGCTCACGACCTCTTTCAGCGTGCCGGGCTCGTTGCCGTGACAGGTCTTGAGCACCGAGCCGACGGTCGCGCAGGGTACGCCGTTCACGCGCGTGCGCATCGCGGCGTCGGTGATCCCTTCGACGCTCGATGCAACGACCGGGTACGGAATCGGCAACGGGCTGGGCGCAGCCGGCGTCGTGCAGACGCTCACGGCCATGGGCGTGACGGAGTGCCCACTCTTCTCGGTAATCACGTCCATCATGAGCGCGGTCACGTCACCCACGGCGCACCTCCGAAAAGAAACCAGACGACAGCCGGCAAGCTTACCCTTGTTTGTCCTTGCGACGTCGAAAGCTAAAGTAGCGAACGTGTTTCATTTGGAGGTCCGGCAAGGTCGCCTCCTCGAGGCGAGGGTCCACTCCCTGACGACCTTGGAGGACGCCCGCGCCTACACAGCCGACCTGGTCCGCATCACCGGAACGTCGTCGGAACCACTGGTACTTTGCGCCGATCACCGCCGCGTTCGGATCTACTCCCAGGTGGTCTCGGACGAGCTCGCTTCCCTCTTCGGGAAGATGAACTCGAGGCTCGAGCGCGTCGTCGTCATCGTCTCGAGGTCCAACGCGACGCTCGCGCTCCAGCTCGAGCGCATCGTCCGCGAAGCGCACAACCCGATGCGGCACGTCTATTACGACGTGCCGCCGGCGATCGAGTTCCTCCGGGGCTCGCTCGGACCGGCCGAGGTCGCGCGCGCGACCGTGTTCCTCAACGAGCCGCTCTGACCTTTACGAACCGGACGCTTCGAGCGACGCCGCAAGCTCGGAGAGACCTGCCGCATCGTGCGCCCGACCTTGCGCGCGAGCGCGATCGGCGCGGCGACGCGTGCGCGGGACGGAGGCGAGGCCATGCTCGAGCCCGTCGAGCATCGCGCTCGCAAGCTCCACCGTCGCCTCGTCACCGGTGAGCCGTCCGCGATCGATGGCCTCGTGCAAGAGCGAGAATGCGCGTGCACGCGACACCAGCGGTGCGAGGCAGAGCGCGGCGCGACAACCGGCGCGTGTCGCGGGTGCGCTCCGCTCGCTGGAGAGTGCGAGCTCGTAGTAACGCGCAGCATCCTCGCGCCGTCCTCGTGCCAGCGCGATGTCGCCCTCGATGAGCCAGCCGGCAATGTCGTCGGAAGCAGCCGCCGGCGCACGGTCGAGCAACGAGCGAGCGCGATCCACCTCGCCACGAAGGAGCGCGACGGTCGCAGCATCCACGAACGTCTGCCGCGAGGCGAGCGCTCCGCCCGACACGGCTCGTTCGAAGTCGTCGAGCGCGTCGCGCGCGCGATCCGGGTCGTGCGCAGTCGCGGCGATGCTCAAGCGCGCTTCTGTCACCGGGCCGGCCTCGTCACCCGCGTCACCGGCCGCTTGATCGCAAAGCACGTCGGCGATCTCGAAGAGCCCTTGTTTTGCAAACGCAACCGCCGCCGCGAGGCGCATCGTGACGCGCTCGCCGGCGGACGAGACGCGATCCGCGAGCGCGAGCGCGTGGGCGAGCCCTTCGGCGAGCTCGTCGACGCGAACGTCGGCGACGCGCGCGGCGCGCGTGAGGGTGTTGACCGCGCGCGCCGCAGCCTCGGGCTCCTCGAGCCCGCACAGAGCGCGCGCGAGAAGATCCGCCGCGGCCGCGCTCGCACCGGCGGCGTCGAGCAAATCCGCGGCATGGCACCACGCACGCGAAGCGCGGGCGCGCTCGGATGCCGCGTCGAAATGATCGCCCGCCGCGCGCGACATCGAAGCCGCGACGAAGGGCTCGACGCCGGATGCGCTCGCTCGATCGAGCAAGAGCTCGGCGAGCCCGACGTGAAGACGCGCGCGCGTCTCCGGCGCAATGCGCGCGAGGGCGCTCTCGGCGTATGGACGGGCGACGAAGAGGTGTCCCCGCTCGTCGCGCCGCCCGATGCCCTTTCGCTCCACCGCGTCGATCGCAGCCGACGCCTCTTCTTCGGAAAGGTTCGCGACCCGCGCGAGCTCCGCGACGTCGAGCGTCGCACCGAAGAGCGCATTCGCCGCGACCGCCTGAATCGAAGCGTCGGACAGGCGCGCGACGCGCGCGTCACAGCCGCCACGCGCCGACGCGAGCAGCGAATCGGGCGGCGCACCGACGAGCTCGGCCGCGCCGCCTCGAACGCGCACCAGCGCTCCGTCGAAGAGCTCGCGCACGAGCTCTTCGACGAGGAGCGGATGCCCACCGGCCGTCTCGACCGCGAGCTCGAACAAGTCCGGCGGAATCAACCGCGCACCAAAACGCGCCGCGAGCAGCTGCGCGATCTCGTCGTCATCGAGCTCGCCGACGAGCCACTCGGCCGCGGCACGCCCGCTCGCGAAGGACCACGCGCGTTCGGGATCGGTCGCGGCTTCGTCGCCGGTTCCGCGCCGCACGAGGAGGATCAGGATGGGGATCCGAACGGCGCCGTCATGCTCGACCAGCGCGTGAAGGACCGACGAGCTCGCATCGTCGAGCGCGTCCGCGTGGTCGATGACGACCGCGAGCGGCCGCTCGGCCGTGACGACCGACAGAAGACTCCAGAGAGCTTCGGTCGTCGGCGACGGCCTCGCTTCGGTCTCGAACGGCAGCTCGAGCGTGCGGCAGACACTCGCGAGATCGGGCTCGTCGAGACCGATCGATCGCAACCGTGAAATCGCGTCGAACGCCGCGAGCGCACCGTCGCGTGGAAAGCCGAGGAGCGCGCGCAACATCGAGGCGAGCGCTTCACGCGATGCTCCGAGCGGCGACGTCTCCGCGCAATCGACAGAGACGAACGTCACGACCTCGGGCGGCACACGTCGCGCGAGCTCTTGAACGAGGCGCGATTTTCCGATCCCAGCCGGCCCGGTGAGCGTCACCATCGTCGCGCCGTCCGAGACCGCGCGCTGAATCGCAGCGCCGAGCGCCTTCAGCTCCCGACCGCGACCGACGAAGCGACCGAGCGCGGCGCTCGCCTGACGCTCCGCGACCACGAAGGCGCGGCCGTCGCTCGCCTCCTCCAACACGAACGAACCGCGAAGGCGCGGGCCGAGCGCGTCTTCGACGAGCAAGCGGCCTCGCTCGACCGCGTTCGACGCCCGCGCGACGAGCCAAGATGCAACGGCGTCGGTCGAAGTAGACGCGAGCGGCGCGTCGGATGCATCGAGGGCAACCAGCGCCGACGTCATGTAGACCGGCGATCGCTCCGCGGTGCGAGCGAGCGCGAGGCCCAGCCTCGCCGCGCGAAACTCGTCACGGCCCTCCGATGCGTCGAGGCCGAACGCGTAGAGCTCGACGCCCGAGACGGTGGTCGGAACACGCGCCGCGCCGGGTGGGACGTCGAGCCCGACGCTCGAAGGTGCGTCGCTTTGGTCGATCGCGCGCTCGAGGCGATGCGCGACGAGGTAGGCCGTCTTCGACCAAGTCGGAGCGTCGACCGAAGGCGCGAGCGCGGGAGGTGACGGGCTGGCCGCGAGCGTCTCCTCGAGATCGATCGGAGCGGCGCCGCGAGGCTGTTCACACGCACGCGCGAGGAGGCCCGGATCGCGATCGTCCGGCGACGGAGAAGACTCGAATGCGAGGTCGAGCAGGACCTCGTGTGCATGCGCGGCGTCCGCGATCTCGCCGCGCTCGAGCCGCTCGGCGACGGAGCGCACGCGCCCGCTCGACGTATCGTCGACGATGGCCGCGAGCGACGTGAGCATCGAGCCGAGCGCGGCGAGATCCTCGGCGACATCCGCGCTGTCGTCGGTCGCAGCGATGCAACCGTCGCCGACCTTCACCTGACCTTCGCTCGTGACGAAGACCTGCTCGAGGTGGAGCCGCCCGTGGACGAGACGACCTCGCTCGTCGCTTCGCCGATGGATGTACTCGAGCGCGCGTGCGATCTCGGCGCCGGCAGCGAGCACCGAGCCTTCGGGCACACGAAGCTGCGCATCGATCAGCGCCGAACGTGCACGCGCCAGCGACGGTCCGCGCGCGAGCTCGCAAACGACGAACGTCGTCCCTTCGTCGCGCGCGACGTCGACCAGCTGAAGCAGGCTGTTATGGCTGAGCGGGATCGCCCGGCGCGCGCGCTCGACGAGCGCGCGCTGCTCTTCCTCGGAGGCTTCGACACGAACGGCGCGGCCTTCGGCTGCGCCTCCGTGCGGGATCTTCAGCGCGACGTCGCGAACGAACCCTTCGACGCCGAAGAGCCGGGCGCGATGGACCGTGAAGCGAGGGCCGATCCCGATCTGCTCGACGAGCTCGTAGCGACCGAGACGCCGACCCTTAGGGTCAGCCACCTTCTCCGCCGTACATCGCCTCGGCGATCTTGAACGCCGCGCTCTCGAGCCGCGTGTACGCGTCGCGCAGGCTCGAGAGATCGCCGCCGCCGTCGAGGAGCATCCGCAGGTTGTGCGCGTCCGTCCGCACCTCGGACAACAGGCGCGGATCGAGCAGATCCGCGTAACCCGCGAGCGCTTGCTCCGTCGTGTACACCAGCGTCTCGGCCTGGTTGCGGAGCTGCGCGAGCTCGCGCCGGAGGACGTCCGTCTCCTTGAACTTCTCGCCCTCACGAACCAGCCGGTCGACCTCGTCGCCCGACAAGCCGCTGGTCGCCGTGATCTTGATCTCTTGCGCGCGGTTCGTTCCGAGGTCGCGGGCTTCGACGCGAAGGATGCCGTTTTCGTCGATGCGGAACGCGACCTGAATCTTCGGAACGCCGCGCGGCGCGGGCGGGATGCCCGTCAGCTCGAATCGCGCGAGGCTGCGGCAATCGGCGGCCATGTCGCGCTCGCCTTGCACGACGTGGATCGGTACGAAGTTCTGGTTGTCGACGCTCGTCGTGAAGACCTCGCTGCGCTCCGTCGGCACCGTCGTGTTGCGCGGGATGAGCTTGGTCGCGACACCACCGCCCGTCTCGACGCCGAGCGAAAGCGGCGTGACGTCGAGGAGGAGCACCTCGTCGATCTGGCCGGTGAGCGCGGCACCCTGGAGAGCTGCGCCGACAGCGACGACCTCGTCGGGGTTCACCTCTTTGCTCGCGCCCTTGCCGAAGAACGCCTTCACCGACTCGGCCACGGCGGGCATGCGCGTCATGCCGCCGACGAGGACCACGGTGTTGATCTGATCGACGCCGAGCTTCGAGTCGGCGAGCGTCCTGCGGCAGGCCTCGATCGTGCGGTCGAGCAAGTCCTGGCACAACATCTCGAGCTCGTTGCGCTTCATCGTGCGCTCGAGGTGCAACGGGCCGCCGCTCGGAGAGACGGCGATGAACGGGATGTTGATCGCCGTCTCGAGCGAGGACGAGAGCTCGTGCTTCGCCTTCTCCGCCGCCTCTTTCAGGCGCTGGAGGGCCATCCTGTCCTTCCGGAGATCGATGCCGTTTTCGAGCGCGAACTCCTCGGCGAGCAGGTTGATGATCTTCTGATCGAAGTCGACGCCGCCGAGGTGGGTGTCGCCGCCGGTCGCCTTCACGCTGAAGACGCCGCCCGCGAGCTGCAGGATCGTGATGTCGAACGTACCGCCGCCGAGGTCGTAGACGGCGATCATCTCCGACTCGCGCTTGTCGAGACCGTACGCGAGCGCGGCCGCCGTCGGCTCGTTGATGATCCGCTTCACGTCGAGGCCGGCGATGCGTCCGGCGTCTTTCGTCGCCTGGCGTTGCGCGTCGTCGAAGTACGCGGGGACCGTGACGACGGCCTCGGTGACAGGCTCGCCGAGGTAGGCCTCGGCGATCTCTTTCATGTTGGTGAGCACCATCGCGCTCACCTCGGGCGGCGACAGCGCGCGGCCGCGGATGTTCACCCAGGCATCGGCGTTCGGCGCCTCGACGATGCGGTAGGGCACGAGATCGCGCGCCTTCCTCACCTCGGCGTCGGTGAACTTACGGCCCATCAGCCGCTTGATCTCGTAGACCGTTTGCTCGGGGTTGGTGACCGCCTGGCGGCGCGCCACCTGCCCGACGAGGCGCTCACCCGTCGCAGGAAAACCGATGACCGAAGGCGTCGTACGCGCGCCCTCGGCGTTCGGCACGACCTTCACATCGTGCACCGAGGCAGCAGTGGTCCCTTCGAGCACGGCGACGCAAGAGTTCGTCGTTCCGAGATCGATCCCGATGACTTTTCCCATTGTCGGAGCGGGAGCATAGCGCCGATCGCCGCTCCGCTGCGATCAGTTCGCCGGTTCTTCGCCGGGCGATTCCTCGCCGCCGGGCGCTCCCTTCGACACGACGACCATGGCTGCGCGAAGGAGCTGATCACCGAGCATGTAGCCGGGCTGAACCTCGGCGACGACACAACCGGGGGGCACCTCGGCCGACTCGATCTGCTGGATGGCCTCGTGCTGCGACGGGTCGAACGGCTTGCCCACCGACTGGACCCGCTTGATGCCGATCTTCTCGAGCGTCGTGCCGAACTGCCGAACGATCATCCGCAACCCGTCGGCGACGCTCTTCACGTCCGGCGCGTTGTCCGCGCTCGTCAGAGCGCGCTCGAGGTTGTCGAACACGGGAAGGAGCTCTTTGACGGTCGTCTCCTTTCCCTTGCGCGACGCGTCCTCGACCTCACGGCGCGAACGTTTGCGGAAGTTGTCGAAGTCGGCGGCCGTCCGGAGCAGCTGCTCGCGAAACTTCTGGGCTTCGGCTTTCGCGACCTCGAGCGGATCCGGCTCGACGAGCTCCGGCTCGGCGAACGTGACCTCGCCCTCGCCCGCCGCGGCACCACCGCCCTGCGGCCCGTCCTCGAATCCCGTACCGTCTTTGCTGCCGTCGTCGGCCTGGCTCATGAGACGGCCGACTATAATCGCGCTGAAACTGCTTTCAACCCCGGCGATTGCGCACACAGCTGCGCCACACCGAGCGTCACACCTCCGCTTCCTGGACGTCGCACCGTCTCGGGCGTACTGAATCGCCATGCCGTCGTCCCCTAAGCCGGGCCCCGCACCACAACCTCAGCCGCTTCCGCAGTCGGTCGTCGAAGAGCCGACCTACGCCGACGCGCCGGCAGAGCGAGGCCAGGCGCCACGGCTCGGTCAGGACGAGCTCGTCGAGATCGGCAAGCAGCGGCTCCTCGGCAATTACCGGCCCGCGCCGGTGGTGTTCGTGCGCGGTGAGGGGTGCGTTCTCGTGGACGCACGTGGGGATCGCTACCTCGACTTCGCCGCCGGCGTCGCGGTTAACGCGCTCGGCCACGCGCATCCCAAGCTCGTGCGCACCATCGCAGACCAGGCCGCGCGCCTGATGCACGTGTCGAACTACTTCTACAACGAAGAGAACGTCCTGCTCGCGAAGGAGCTCTGCGAAAAGACCGGCTTCGATCGCGCGTTCTTCTGCAACTCGGGCGGCGAGGCCAACGAAGCGATGTTCAAGCTCGCACGCCGGCACTTCTACGCGAAGGGTCAGAAGGACAAGTATCGCTTCATCGCGTTCGAGAACTCGTTCCACGGTCGGACGCTCGCGACGGTCAGCCTCACCGGCAACCCTTCGTACAAAGAAGGCTTCGGTCCGAAGCTCGAAGGGATCACGCACGTCCCTTACGGCGACCTCGAGGCCGTGCGCGCGGCGATGGGACCGGACGTCTGCGGCATCTTCGTCGAGCCCGTGCAAGGCGAAGGTGGGGTCATGCCCGCGCCCCCGGGTTTCCTTCCGGGGTTGCGCAAGCTCGCGGACGAGCACGGGGCGCTCCTTCTCCTCGACGAGATCCAGACGGGCATGGGCCGCACCGGCAAGCTCCTCGGCCTCGAGCACGAGGGCGTCCGCGCCGACGTCATCACCTTGGCAAAGGGCCTGGCGGGCGGCTTTCCGATCGGCGCAATGCTCCTTCGCGAGGAGCTCGCCGGCGGGCTTCCGCCGGGCACACACGGATCGACCTTCGGAGGAAACCCGCTCGCGTGCGCGGCTTCGCGGACGGTGCTCGCGGCGCTCTACGACGACGGCCTCATCGAGGGCGCCGCGAAGAAGGGCGCGTACCTCGGGCAGAAGCTCGCGGAGCTCGCGAAGCGTCACCCCGACATGTGCGAAGGCGAGCGCGGCCAAGGCCTCTTGCGCGGCATTCTTCTGAAGCAGGGCGTCGATCCGCGCCTCGCGCTCGGCCGCGTCCGAGAAAAAGGCGTGCTCCTCACCATCGCCGGCAACCGCGTCTTGCGGTTCACGCCGCCGCTCATCGTGACCGAACGCGAGATCGACGAGGCCGTGCGCCGCGTCGACGACGCGCTCTCCGCGCTTCGACTCGAGTCGATCAGCGCGGGCTGAGGGAGGGGACTTGCACGCAGCCGGGCCGGTCGTCGATCCCCTTCCGTGCTCCGGTTGCAACCGGCTGCTCGATCCGCTCCGCGCCGGGCACGTCGCGATCTTCGATAACCGCCTGCACTACTTCTGCAACGCGACGAGCTGTCGCGCGGCGTTCCTGTCTCCTTGGGGCAAGGTCGCGGAGCCCTCGCCGAGCCCGAAGACGGCGGTCGATCGCATCTCGGTGCGGCTCGACGAAGCGCGCGAGGCGCGCGCCGCCGCGAGCGAGAAATCGGCTCCGATCGCGAACGCGCACGGCGCCGTCGTACCCGAGGACGATCTGCCGGAGCCGCTTCGTCTCGACGACGATCGCGGCCTCGTCGAGCCCATCGAGCGAATCATCGCGAGCCACGAGCCGCCGCGACCCGATGCGGCCGAGCCGCGCGACGTCGGCGGCCTGTTGCTTCTGCTCGGTGTCGTCGCGGGAACGCTGGCGGTTCTCCTCGGGCTGACGACGGGCGGGCGTCTCGTGCTCCTTTCGCGCGTCATCCTCGCCGGCGTCGGCGCCAGCATGCTCGTCGCGCGGGCGTTCACGACGCCGCGCAACCCGGCCGATCCTCACCCGCTGCCGATCATCGCCGGACCGATCGCTTCGCTCGGTGTCGCGGTCTGGACGATCTTCCGTGGGCCTCCGGCGCTCGGCGGCGAGGCCGTCACGCTCGCGGGCGCGATCGCGACGGTCGCCGCGGTGGGCGCGTGGCTACTGGAGTCGTCGCGCCGAAGCGTCGAAGCCGAGCGCGCGTGGATCGAAAACGCGATGACGGTGCCGGGGCGACGCTTGCCGAACGAAGGCGGCCCGCCTGAAGAAGGCGTGTTCGACATTCGCGCCGGAGAACGAATCCTCGTCGAAGAAGGTGAGGACGTTCCGGTCGACATCGTGATCTCCGAAGGTGAAGCGGAGGTGTTGCCCTGGCTCGGCGCGCTCACGCCGGTGCGACGTCGCGTCGGTGATCCCGTCGTTGCCGGCGCGCATATCTGGAAGGGTCGCGTGGTCGGGACGTGCACCTGGTCCGGGCCGGATCGCGTCTTTTCGCGCCTGGTGCTCGATCCGCGCCGTCGCGTCGACGCGCTCGTCCCGGTCGCTCAAGCCGCGCGTTCGCTCGTCGAGCGATGGGCGGCGATCGCAGCCGTCGCGTCGGGCGCGCTCTCGTACGCGATCACAGGAAGCGCGATCGACGCCGCGTTGACGGCCGTTGCCGTCCAAGCCGGCCTCGCGACGAGCATCATCGGCACGCTCGGTGGCGTCTCCGTCGCACGCGGCCTCATGGCGGCGCAACGCCGAGGCGTCACGTACAAGAGCGCGGACGCGTGGGACCGCGCCGCGCACACGTCGGTCGCGATCTTCTGCGCACGCGGCACGCTGCTCCTCGGTGAGCCCGAGGTCGCGGAGATCGAATCGCTGTCGAAGAACCTCGACGCGGCGGACATCCTCAGCCTCGCCGCCGGCGCGGCCCGCGCGGACTCGAGCCCGACCGCGCAGGCGATCCTCCGCGCCGCGAAGACGCGCGGAAACAAGCCGAACGCCGTACGCAACCCGACCGTCGCCCTCGGCCTGGGCGTCGTCGCCGTGACCAGCTCGGGCGAAGAGCTCTGCGTCGGATCGCGCGCGCACCTCGTCGAGCAGCGCGTCAGCATCGCGTCGGCGGAGTGGCGCATGGGCGAGCTCGAGGCGCTGGGTCGATCCGTCGTGCTCGTCGCGCTCGGCGGTCGCCTCGTCGGCGTCGTCGCGCTCCAAGACGGCATTCGCCCCGGCGCGCGCGCAGCCGTGCAGCACTTGCTCGACGCGCAGGTCGAGCCGGTCCTGATGTCCGGCGACTCGCGCGAGACCTGCGACGCGATCGCGCGATCGCTCGACATCGAGCACGTCCGCGCCGAGGTCCTCCCGCAAGATCGCGCCGAAGAGGTGAAGCGCGTCTCGGAGTCGGGCGAGAGCGTCGCGGTCCTCGGTCACACGCCGCTCGACGATGCAGCTCTCGCCGCCGCCGACGTCTCCGTCGCCCTCGCCGCCGCCGGTGCCGCGACGAGCGAGCACGACATCGACCTCGCGTCCGACGATCTTCGCGACGCCGCCGTCGCGATCGCCCTCGCGAAACGCACCCGCGTCGAAGCGCGCGTCGGCTTCGGCCTCGCCGCCATGCCGCCCGTCCTCGGCGTCGTCGTCGTCGCCCTCGGCATCCTCCCGCCCGTCTTCGTCCCCATCGCCGCCTTCCTCGGCGGCGTCGTCGGCGTCGTCCACGGCCGCGCTCTCGAACGATCCAAACCTCTCGGCTGAGGCACGAGAGGGGTCGCCAAGGGCGCCAAGGGCAGAAGGAGAAAAGCAGAGGAGAAGAGAGTTTCTTTTTCTACGAAATGAACCCTCTTCTTCCTCTCTCTTCTCTTGGCGCTCTTGGCGACCCCTCTCTTCTTATCTGCCGGAGCGCGAGCTGGCGGCGGGCCGCTCCCGCACGAGGCGTTCGACGATGGTCATGAGGATGGGGATGATCGCCACCATGACGATCGAGACGATGCCGACGCGATCGAGGTGCTCGAGGCGGTGGTCGGGGAGCTCCGACAGGATCTGCGCGGAGAGGAACGCGGCGGCGGCGGTGGCGCCGTGTTGCACCGCGGATTGCACCGACTGGAAACGCGCTCGCTCGTGTGGCTCGGGGACCTTCGAGGTGAGCGTGTTGTAGGCGACGCCGCGCATCGCCATCGCCAGGAAAAATGCGGTGGAGACCACCAGGACCGGAATTGCGGTCACGCCCGCGACGAACCACACGTAGACGAGCCCACCGACGAGGATCGAGCCGACGACCGCGACGCGCGTCGAGCCGAACCGATCGACGAGCGGCCCCGTGAACCGCGTCGTGACGAAGCTCGCGACCCCGCCGAGGAGGTAGAGCACGTCGAGGCGGTTGCCGTCGAAGCCGAGGTTGAACTGCACGAACGCCGGGATGTTCGGGATGACGATGAACACCCCCAACATCGTGAACGTCGTCATCGCGAGGGAGAGCGCGACGACGGGCTTGCGCATGATGTTGAAGAGCGCGAGCGCCGCGCTTTGCTCCGATGACGCGCGCGCGAGGTGAGCCCGTAGCGGCGGGAGCAGCCGGAGCGACGCGATCGCAGCGCAACCGATCAAGAGGGCAACGCCCCAAAACGGCGTCCGCCACCCTCCGAGCTTCGCGAGGTTGAGCCCCGCAGGCACGCCGAGAACCGACGCGACCGAGAACCCGCCC
This sequence comes from Polyangiaceae bacterium, assembly GCA_013361525.1. Classification (GTDB taxonomy): domain Bacteria; phylum Myxococcota_A; class Polyangia; order Polyangiales; family Polyangiaceae; genus Xiheicaenibacterium. Next base: position 11,690 of record JABFXY010000162.1, read on the forward strand.
ATCACGATGCCCATCGCCCACCCGCGCCGCCTGGACGGAATCGCGTCGCTCACGATCGCGAACGCGAGGCTCGTCGCCGGGCCGCCGAACAGTCCCGCGACGATGCGAGCCAGGATCAGGCTGGCGAGGCCTTGCGCCATGCCGCCTAGCGCCGTCCCCACCGCCAAGCCGAGGAGCGTCACGAAGAGCGCGCTTCTTCGGTCGAATCGCTCGAGGAAAAACGACCCCAACACGCCGGTGATGCTCGCGGCCGCCGTGTAGCTGCCGATGACGAGCGGCAGCTGGGACGTCGGCACCTGCATCGACGGGTCCTGGGCGAGCTGCGGGCCCAGCGGGTTCACCATCATGAAGTCGAGGACGTTCGCAAACTGAACGCCCGCCATCAGATAGACGATGGCTTTCTCTTCCTTCGTGGGCGCGGCGGCGTCGGTATGTGGAGCGGAGCTCAAGGGCGCTTGCGACGTTACCTGACCGCAAGCGACTCGGAACGGCCATCGTGCGGCCGGCCGTTCGAGGCGTCCGCCATACGAACCTATGTAAAGAAGGCCAAAACTGGCTTCGGCTCGCTTGACGGCGGCCCCGATGGGCGTATGGACTCTTCCCCATGGCACGCGTCGTACCTCCGCCCCCGCCCTCGGAACGCGCCGTCACGACCGACGCGCGTCAGCGGCTACGCGACCGCCTCGACACGTACATGGCGAAGAAGAAGTTGCGCTCCACGGCGCAGCGCCGCCTGATCGTCGACACCTTCTTCGAAGGGGGCGCCCACCTCACGATCGAAGACCTCCTCAAAGAGGTCCGAGCGCACGACCGCGGTATCGGGTACGCCACCGTTTACCGAACGCTGAAGCTCCTCGCGGAATGTGGGGTCGCGTCGGAGCGCCGGTTCGGTGACGGCCTCTCCCGTTACGAGCTCGCCGACGGCGAGGACGACCACCACGATCACCTCATCTGCACCCGCTGCAACTCCATCACGGAGTTCGAGGAGCCGCGGATCGAGAAGCTTCAGGACGCCGTCGCCACCCGTTACGGCTTCCGCGTGACGTCGCACAAGCACGAGATGTACGGCGTCTGCGCGAAGTGCCAGGCCGAAGAGAAGCGCAGCGTCGCGTCGTAGCCGAGCCCAGGTCCGCCCGAAGGGCGGACTAGTGACAATGAAGGGGCTGTCCAGGCTTCGGCGCTCGGGCTTGGCGTTCGGCCCGGCCTTCACTTGCGCGCGTCAGCGCGGGCCGGGCCGAACGACGAGCCGAAGCTTGGGACAGCCCCTAGCTCAGCGGCGCGTCCCGCTCACTGCATCGGTCACGGCCGCTGCCGCCGCGTCGACCAGCGACATCACCTTCGCGTAGTCCATGCGCGTCGGTCCGAGCACGCCCAGGGCTCCCGCGAACTGGCCGTTCTCCGCGTAGGGAGCGACGACCAGGCTCAGCTGCCCGTCACCGAGCTCACCGCCGGTCTCGCGCCCGACGAACACCGTGACCGCGCCGGCCGCCAGCGTTCTATCGAGCAGGCCGATGATCTCTTCGCGCTCCTCGAGCGCCACGACGAGCTTCTTCAATCGCTCGACGTCACCGTACTCCGGCATGTCGAGGAGCTTTCGCTGGCCTTCGATGCGAACCTCGCTTCGCTCCGAGACGCCCGCGAGCGCGCGATGCGCGAGATCGAACGCCTTTCGCTTGAGGGCGTCGTACGCGATGCGATCGTCGGCGAGCCTGCGCGCGAACAGCTCGCGAATCTCACCGAGGGTGCGTCCTTCGATCACGTCCGAGAGCAGGTTGTGGATGCGCGTCAGCTCGGACTCGCTCACGGCGCCTTCGATCGAAACGAATCGGTTCTCGACCGAGCCGTCTTGGAAGATGAGCACCGCGAGGAGCTGCCCGGGTCGCGTCGGCATGAAGCGCAGCTGCTGGAGCGATCGCCCGCGGCTCGCGCGCGCGACGACCCCTGCGTTGCCGCTCAGCTGCGCGAGGAGCTTCCCGCTGTCGCCGAGCGGATCCGCGCTGCTCGCGTAGATGTCCGCGACCTGAGAACGCAAGCTCGCGCGCTCTTCCGGCGTCACCGTCTTCACTTCCATCAACCGGTCGATGAAGAGCCGGAGCGCGCGATCGGTCGGAATGCGACCTGCGGACGTGTGAGGCTGGAAGAGATATCCCGCTTCGTCGAGATCGCTGAGGACGTTGCGAATCGATGCAGCCGAGAGATCCAGCCCGTGACGCTTCGACAGCGTCCTGCTCCCCACCGGCGCGCCCGTCTCGATGTATTCGGTGACGACGGCGAAGAGGATTCTGCGCGCGCGCTGCGACAACTGCATGTCGATCGACAAGTCCCTGTAAGTTTCCTAGCGAAAACCCTGCTGGTCAACGTCGCTGACGCCAAAAGGCAGCAAAAAACCGGCCGATCGAATGGGATGGGGGTAGCCTCTCGTCCAAGACCGCATGGAATCGGCTTTCCGCGCTCTCGTGCCCCTCCTCGCCGTCGCCTGTGCGCTCGTCGCCACGGACGTTCATGCGAGGCCCGCGAAGCGAAAGGCCAAAAAGCCCCGTACGACCCAAGAGGAGTCGTGGGGCTCGACGCCGAGCGCGAAGTACGCGGCGCTCTCGCGCACGGCCTGCGTCACCGAGCTGAAGAGCCGCAAGATCCGCTTCGAAGAGGTCTCGACCGCGCGCGGCGTCGCGATGCCCGTGCGCTTGAAGGGCCCACTCGGCGGCGTGACGTATCGCACCGAGCTGCCTTCGTCGGAGCGGACGAGCGCGCCGCACGAGGTGATGGACTGCCGCCTCGTCCTCGCCCTCCACGATCTCAGCGCGATCCTCGTGAAGCGCGACATCGAGGAGGTGCACATGTTCTCCGCGTGGCGACCTCCCCCGAAGTCGTGGCCCGCCGACAAACACGCGATTCGTCACCCGGGAGCGCTCGCGATCGACATCCGACGATTCGTGAAGAAGGCCACACCGCGCTCGAAGCCGGAGGACCTCGTCGTGCTGCGCGATTGGAAACCCGCTCGCGACAAGCAGCCCTGCACCGCGGAAGCACGTGCGTCAGGAAGCGACGACGCCAAAGAGCTGCGCGCGATCTTTTGCGACGCCGACGATCAGCGCCTGTTCACGTCGATGCTTTCGCCGAACTACGACAAGGCGCACGAAAACCACTTTCACCTCGAGATACGCCCCGATGTGAAGTGGCGACTCGTCCTCTGACGGCTCACAGTGGAAATCGTGCCCCGGAGGGAGGGCGCGCCGACTTTCAGCGTCCAATGCCGAGTCGACGGTCGACCTGCCCGACCGCTATCGTAGGCCCGCCGAATGCCCCAGCACCCGACCGCGACCAAGTCCGTCCGAGGAGCCATCGCAGGCGCGATGCTGCTCGCCGCTCTACCGCTCACATCCGGCTGCGCGGCGGTCATCAACCGCGATCCGAACCTTCGCTGGTGGGCGTTCAAGACCTACGGCGCCGATCGAATCTGCCCCGAAATTCTGAAGACCAGCGTCCCGCTGAAAGCACAGGGTGACCGATCACCGACCATCGGTCGCTACTTCCCCGACGCCTGCAGCTACTCGATCAACGAGCAGAACCGCACCGTCGTCGTGAATGTCTCCGGCTCCGGTTATGCGTATTTGCCGACCGCGAAGCGCACGAGCTTCACCCTCACGATGGCGCCCGAATACGCCTTCGACTTCTACCTGCACGAGGACGGCAACTGGATTTGGGGAAAGATGACCCGGATGGCCGGCGGCCCCGACTTCAAGATGAAGAACTCGGACAACAAGGTCCTCGACATCGCGGGGATCGTCACGCCGGCAGGCTCCGTCGCGAATCTGTTCGGTGGGCAGGTCGTCGGCGGGTTCGTCGCGCGCGGCTTCACCGTCGTCGAGAGCGACGAAGGCAAAGAGTTCACGCTCGGCATCCTTCCACCGGGCAAACGCCCCTTCAAGCCGATGCAGGTCGACTCCGACGACGAGTTCACCTTCGCCAACGAGACGGCGGACGTCTTCGCGCGACAGCAGGACTTCCTCGGCCCGTTCGAGGTCGCCGACGACGATCAGTTCATCGTGCTGAAGGGCAATCTCGTCGGTCCGAATGCCGTCGATTTCGTCGTCATCGACAAGCAGCGCGGCGACCTCTGGAGAAATTCGTACGAAGCCGGCAATGGCGCCTCGACGCCGCCGGGCAATCCCATCGCGCAATCCGTGGTGCAGCCCGGGCCGTTCACCCGGAAGTTCCAGCTTCGCCGCGGCCTCTATTATGTCGTCGTCGACAACTCCACCGCGGTCGGGCAGGCAAGTCCGCCGGTGCAATTGCCCAATCCGCTCTACGACTCGTCGGTCCGCATGACCTACGTCGCCCAGCTCGTGGAAGATTGACGGCAAACGCGCACACCGGACAGACAACGACATAGCGTCGACGTTTGTCAGAAACCCACGTGAGACCCTGGTGAATCCGAGCGGCATCTCGGATACCGTGGGCTCGATGGTTCGCTCGCTTCGTGGTCTCGCCGTCGCCGCCAGCTTCGGCAGCGTCATGCTCGCATCTCCTCTCGCGTTCGCCGACGACGCAGCTGCGGCGCAAGCGCTGTTCGATCGCGCCGTCGAGCTGATGCAGGAGAAGAAGTTCGACGAGGCTTGCCCGAAGCTCGAAGAGGTCACGCGCCTCATCCCGGACGGCAACGGCGCGAAGCTCACCCTTGCGGAGTGCTACGAGTCGCAGGGAAAGACGGCGAGCGCGTGGACCCAATACGTCTTCGTGCAGACGGCGGCAGCGCGGTCCGGTCAAACGGATCGGGCGCAGCTCGCAACGGAAAAGGCCGCTGCGCTCAAGCCGAAGCTCGCGCGATTGACGATCAAGGTCCCGGACGCGGTGAAGCAATTGCCGAGTCTGTCGGTGACCCGCGGGGGCGTCGCGGTCGGCGCAGCTCAATATGGTGAGGCGATTCCGATCGACGTCGGCAGCCACGTCGTCGAGGTGAAGGCGCCCGGCAAGAAGCCCTGGAAGCAAGAGGTGAAGGTGCCCGCCGACGGCGCGCAGCTCGCCGTCGACGTCCCCGAGCTGGAAGACGATCCGAACGCGACCGCCGAGCCCGAAGGCAACGGCACCGCGCCCGGCACGGCCCCCGCGTCGAAGCCGACGTGGCTCTTTCCGGCCGGGTTCATCGTCGGCGGCGTGGGTGTCGCGGCGCTCGCGGCAGGTGGTGCGCTCGGCGGCCTCGCCCTGTCGAAGAGCAGCGAAGCAGAAGACGAGTGCCCGCGAGGCTTCTGCAGCGCGACAGGCAACGAGCTCGTCGCGGAGTCGGGGACGTTCGCCGATGTCGCGACGGGATTGTTCATCGGCGGCGGTGTGCTCGCGGCCGGCGGCATCCTGATGGTGATCCTCGCGCCGAAGGGCGACGACGCACAGGAGCCGCCCACGACCGGCTCGATTCGATGGCGCTTCGCCCCGACGGCGCTCGGCGCGGGGATCGGCGGCGACTTCTAATCTCTCCGATTACGGCGCCGTCCCAGTCGGCGCTGTCCGAATTGGGGATGGCCGCTCGTCCCGCGAAGCCATGCTCCTCATCGACGGCTCCCAGGGTGAAGGCGGCGGCCAAATGTTGCGGTCGTCGCTCGCGCTTTCGCTCGCCCTCGAGCGGCCGTTCCGGATGGTTCACATCCGGAAGAAGCGCGAAAAGGGCGGCCTCCGACCTCAACACCTGGTCTGCGTTCGCGCGGCCGCGCGCATCGGCAACGCGCATGTCGAGGGTGCCGAGGTCGGGTCGCGCGAGCTCGTCTTCGAGCCCGGCCCGACGTCGGCGGGCGTATACGAGTTCGATATCGGGACCGCGGGCAGCACCACGATGGTGCTGCAAACGATCCTGTTGCCGCTGATGTTGCGCGCGGGCGCGAGCTCCAAGGTTCGCATCGTCGGCGGCACACACAACCCGCTCGCGCCGTCGTTCGACTTCATCGAACGCACCTACTTGCCCGTCCTCGCGAAGATGGGCGGAACCGCGACGATTCGGATCGAGCAACACGGCTTTTACCCTGTCGGCGGCGGCGTCATCGCCGCGACGATCGAGCCGTCCACGCTCGGCCACCTCACGCTCCTCGAGCGCGGACCGATCCGTTCGACGGCGATCAAGGCGGGCGTCGCGAACATCCCGACACACATCGCCGAGCGCGAGATCCACACGGTCTGCGAGATCCTCGGGTGGGCACCGGCGGTCGGTCGCGTCGAACAGCTCACCGCGAAGGGCGGCGGCAATGCCCTGCTCGCGGACGTCACGTCCGACGCGATCAACCTGGTGTTCAGCGCGACGGGTGAGCGCGGTGTTCGAGCGGAGGTCGTCGCGAGCCGGCTCGCAGGCGAGATCCGGCGATACCTCGCGCACGACGTCCCGGTCGACGAGCACCTCGCGGATCAGCTCATGCTTCCGATGGCGCTCGGGCTGGGTGGCTCGTACCGCACCACGAAGCTCTCGCTGCACACGACGACGCACATCGACTTGATTCGCCAGTGGACGGGGCTCGTCGTCGACACCACCGAAGAGAAAAACGGCACGGTCCGCGTCGACGTTCCGGGCCTCGGCGATCGCCTCTTCAACGAAGCTTGAGCATCATCGTCCGGAAGTCCTCGGGCGGCTCGACGGAGAAGCTCATCTCTTCGCCGCTCGTCGGATGTTCGAAGGTCAGCTCGGCTGCGTGCAACATCGCGCGCGGGGCTGCGATGCGAGGACCTGCGTAGTTTCGGATGTAGACGCTCTCGCCGACGATCGGGTGCCCCGCCTCGGACAGGTGGATTCGAATCTGGTGCGTGCGCCCCGTCTCGAGCTCGCACGAAACCAGCGTGGCCCCCGCGAGCGGCTGCAGCGCCTTCACGTGGGTGATCGCGAGCTGCCCTTCGCGACGCCCCGGCCTGGCACTGCCGCGCAGGCCATCGCCGCGATCTTCGACCAAAAACGATCGAATCGTCCGCTTGCCGATGAAGCTGCCGTGCACGATCGCTGTGTACCTTCGGCCGATCGAGTGCTCGCGGAACTGCTGCGCGAGGTGCTTCTTCGCCTCGAGCGTCCGCGTGAACAGCATCACGCCGCTCGTCTCTTTGTCGAGCCGATGCACTACGCCGAGCGGCGCGCGTCCGCGCCCTCCGGGAACGCGCTTCGACAGGATCTCTCGAACGAGGGAGTCGAGCGTCTTCTTCGCCTCCTCCGGCGTCTCGTCACCGAAGGGCACCGTGCTGATCCCGGCCGGCTTGTTCACGACGACCACCGCCGGATCCAAATGCAGAATCGCTCCGCGCTCGAGCGCCGAGCGATGCGCGATGTGCGGCCGCGGCGCGTTCGCGACGAGCTCGATCTTCTCCGTCGAGCGCACCATCGCCGTCGGATCGGTCACCACGACCCCCGGATTGCCGACGAACACCTTGCCCGTCCGGATCGCGTCGCGCGCGGCGTTCCACGAGAGCGAGAGCTTCTCCTTCACGGCGCGATCGAGCGGCACCGCGTCCTGACCGGCGCGGCTGGACCGCGGGCGAACATCCTTTTTCTGTGGACCGACGACCATGGGTGCGCCGAGCTTACTCCGCGCAGCACCGCGAAAGTCGGCTTACTTGGCGGGCTTTGCGGATGGCGCAGCCGTCGGAGCGGCGGACGCGCTCGGCGCAGCAGACCCGCTCGCTGCGGCGGCGCTCTTCGCGAGCGCAGGCGCGGATTCGAAGTCGAGCGTGCATTCCTCGAGCGAAGCGTTGAAGCCGGCGTCGCCGCCCAGCGTCACGTACTCGCTGACCTTGACCTTGCCTTCCGCCACGACGAGCGCGCGCGGGCCCGGGGTCTTCGGCGGCTCATCACCCTTCTCGGTGAGCGTGCACGTCACCGTCGGCTCGTCCTTGTCGATCGGCAACAGCCGCGCGTCGTGGCTCACGAACTTCGTGTCTCCCGCCGTCGTCGTATTCGTCTGGATACCGCCGAGGACGCCGATGAGCTTCACTCTCTGACCCTTCCATTTGGAGCGGCCCTTGATTGCGGCATCGGTGAAGGACGCGACCGGCATCGGGCTGCCGTCCGCAGGCGGAGGCGCCGCGTTCGGATCTTCCGGCGGGCCGGCTTCGACCCCGGTGATCTCGAGGCACTCGCGATAATTCATCACGGGCCCATCGCCCTTCTTCACCGACATCGGGGTCATCGCGAGGTTCACGATGAACCCGGGCTCACCCTTGTAGTACTCGGACCGGGGGCCCTTCTCGATCGTCACGTAGGTGCACGTATCGCCCTCGGAGACCGCCCACCCGAACTCCTCGCCTTTGACGCGCGTCGGCTTGCCCAGGCGCGCTTCCATCTTCGCGAGCGAGGTCTCCCAGGTCTCGAGCAGCGTGACGACGTCTTTCGCCTCCAGGATCCGCTCTTTCGTGAGCTTCCCGGTGAACGGCGTGAGGGGCGCCGCCGACGCGCTCGCCGATGCCGAGGAGGCGCCGTCTCCGCCGCCACAACCAACCAACAACACCGCGAGCCACAGGACGTTGCGAGTCATCGCGTCGCATCCTAACCCGCGCTTCGGTGATTGCGATTGCCCGGCGCGCAGCCATCGGCGCGTCGCGCTTCGGCCGGGCGAAAACGTCCCGCGCTCGGATTATCCCGTAGATAACCTGTCTGCTACGATTCGATCATGCGCGCCCTCGGCGGAACGATTGGCCTGCTCCTCGGCGGAGCGCTGACGGACGCCCTCGGATATCGAGGAATCTTATTCATCAATGTTCCGATTGGGCTGTTGGCCCTCGCGGTGTCCAGTAGGCGCTGTTTCTCGCGTTCGATGCGTTCACGACCGGCGCGAAGCTCCCTGTGGACGGTGGCGTCACGCAGCTCTAGCGGCTTTCCCAAGTTTCGGCTCGTCCTTCGGCCCGGCCCGCGCTGGCGCGCGCAAGTGAAGGCCGGGCCGAACGCCGAGCCGAACGCCGAAATCTGGACAGCCCGTTCATTGTCACTTGGCCGCCCTTCGGGCGGACTAGGCGCGCACCGACTCACACCGCACTCGACTACGCGGCATAGCCGAGCACGAACGCGGCCATATAACCGCCCCAGCTCGCCGCGAGCACCAGCGCCAGCCCGACGAGCACGCGCGCGTAATAGGCTCTCATCCCCGAGCCGACGGCCATGATGACTTTGGTGATCGTGTTCGTCGAAATGGCGAGCATCAATCCGAGCGCCGTCGTGCGAACACTGACGCTCCCTTCCGCAGTCATCGCGCCGAGCGCCGATGCAGCGGCGTGCACGTCGGCGAGCGCGCCGCCGATGCTGCCCGCCAAGGCTCCGGCTTTTCCGAATGCCCTTTGGAGCAAAATCGAGACGAGGGTGACGACGCCGACCACGCCGACGAACAGGAGCGTCGAGCCCCAACGGAAGGGCCGGCCCGCGGGCGGCGCCTTCGCCGGCGAGGTCGCGGCGTGGCGCGCCATCAAAGCGGCGTACCCTGCCGCGACGATGCCCCCGGCCGTGATCGGAATCGCGGTCGCACGCAAGAGCGTCGGGCTCGTCGCGCCGACGAGGATCGCGAGCTGAATGAAGGTCGCAATGGTCGACGCCGCCGCTCCCGCCGCGGAGGGCCCGACCATCGTTTCGTCCTCTTTCGCGTGGGTGCCCATCGAGTTGATGGTTGCCGAGCTCGATACGAAGCCGGACGCGAACCCCACGACGACGAGACCATACCTCGGGCCGACCCATCGAAGCGCGATGTAGCCGGCGCTCGTAATGGCCATCATGACGACCGCGAGTCGCCACAACACGAACGGATTGATTGCCCCCCACGGGTCCACCGCACGATTGGGCACGAGCGGTAAAACGACGAGCGCCGCGACGCCGAACGTAATGGCGTCGAACAGCTCGCGACGCGTGACGAGCTCCCGCGCCACATGGTGGAGCGGCCCGCGCAGGACCAGGATGAACGTCGCCATCACGCCCGCGCTCAAGGCAGGAAGCGGGTGGATCTGCGCGAGGGTTCCGAGCCCGTAGGTGAGAAGCAGCGCGATCTCCGTCGTGAGCCCGCGATCACCCACGTCGGTCGTTACGTAGCGTGCGAGCGCGAGCAACAGAATGCCCGCGAAGCCCGCGACGACGAGCTCGGTCTGGTGGAGCTCGTGCATAACGCCGCCGAGCAGAGAGGCGATTGCGAAGGTGCGGATGCCCGGGGCCGACCCGCGTCGCTTGCCTCGCTGTCGTCGCTCGCGTTCGACGCCGATGATGAGACCGATCGCCAGGGCTACGGCGAGCCGCCATTCGACGCGCTCGAAGACCCCGCTCACGCGGCCTCGCGTACAAGGAGGATGGCCTTTTCCGTCATCATCGAATGGTGCGTGCTCGTCCGCTCCAAGCGTATCGGAAACATCGCGTCTGCGCCCATTCTTGAGCCATTACGAAGTCGCGCTCCATTGCACACCTGCTACTTCGCGAGGATGCGAGCTTATCTATCTATCTTTTGCGTCGCGTTCCTCGCGACTGCGACAGGGTGCGGCGACGACACGGGCCCCGGGGGCGAAGGGGGCGCAATCCAAGGCGGCGGTGGGTCCGCGCCCGCAGGCGGTACCGGAGGGGTCGGAGGAGGCACTGGCGGCGCCGACCAAGGTGGAGGCGGCGGTGACGTCGGCGGAGAAGGTGGAAGTGGCGGGGGCGAATCGTGGATTGTCCCGACGTGCACAACCATCGAGGGAACGGGCGCCGTCACGTACACGACCGACAAAGGCGCCACGATGGCGCCGACGTCCGAGCCAATCACCGGCGTCACCTATACGTACGGCCTCGTGCCGACGAGCACACCCAATGAGCTCCTCGCGACGAGCGGCGGCCGACTGCTGCATTCGACGGACGCCGGCTGCAGCTGGACCGACGCGGGTGAGGTGCCCCTGATCACGATGAGGCTCACCGCCGGCGCCTCCGGCGGCGTTTACGGGTGGTATGAGAGCGAGCCGGTTCTCGTTCGCGTCGACGGCGGCGTCGTGCAAACGCTGGAGTCGCCGGGCGGCGTCATGGGCCTCGGGGTCGATCCGACCGACGGCGATCACCTACGCATGGTCGACGGTTTCGGCGTGATGCACGAATCGTTCGACGGGGGCCTGCTCTGGGACAAGATCGGCGATGGAATGCCGGAGGGCACGGGCCTCTACGCCGTCGCATTCGATCCGGGCGATATCGACCACGTCGTCGCCGGCCTGATCGGCGACGGCGCGCTCTTTACCTTCGACGGCGGTCTCGCGTGGACTGCATCGGAAGGCCTCGGCGAGGGCGCCGTCAATGCATTCGCGGTTTCCGTCTCGCCCGCCAATCCGCTCGTCGTGTGGCTCGAGGGCTACGATCTCGGGACCGAGGTCGGGCAGGAGATCCGACGCGTTTGGAGGTCGGACGACGGCGGCGCGACGTTCGCCGGCGTGATCGAAGACGGAGGCGACGTGCACCTCACCAATGGCCTGCCCATGGCGCCCCACCCGACCGACGAAGACATCCTGTTCTTCGAATTCGGGACGTACTTTCAAGGCTATGGGACGGACCTATTCGAATACGACCATCAAACGGGCGAAATCGCGGTCACGCACAGCGACCATGACGACATCCTCGTCATGTCCTTTCACCCGACCGACCCGGCCGTCCTCTATTTGGGACTGACTTCACAAGAGATAAGCGCGAAATAGAGCGCGAAGCGTCGGTCCGATACGTCCAGACCTCACCAAGCCCTGATGATGCAGTCAGGGTCGACAAAACTGCCACATAGCCGGCGCGCCTTGCTCGATGGTGCGCGCTTGGGCATTTTCGAACGAGCATGAACACGACCGTGAGACCGAGCGCGCCACGCAATGACGGCGAGGCGGGGGAGACGCGCGTCCTCTTGGTGGAGGACGATCCGGCGCTGAGCCGTGGTCTGTGTCGCGTGCTGCAAAGACGAGGATTCGCCGTCGATACCGCGGCAGACGGTGTCGAAGCGATGCGCCACCTGATGGCCGCGAAGTTCGACGTCGTCGTCAGCGATATCCACGTGCCGGGCGTCAGCGGCGTCGATATCCTGAGGATGATCCGCACCTATGCGCTCGACGTACCCGTCATTCTGATGACGGGGGATCCCTCGGTCGAGACGGCCATTGAAGCGGTCAATCTGGGCGCCGCGAAATATTTGGTCAAACCGGTCGACGGAGAGCTCCTGGAAGCCGAGGTGACGCGCGCCTCCCAATTGAATCGTCTCGCTCGATTGAAGCGGGAAGCACTCTCGATCTCGGGGGAACACGCCGAGGCGCCGAGCGACCAGGCGGGACTCTCCGCGCGCTTCGACCGCGCGCTCGAAGACCTTTGGCTCGCGTTCCAGCCCATCGTGTCGCTGAAGAACAACGAGCTCTTCGGGTACGAAGCGCTGATGCGATCGAAGGAGCCTTCACTGCCGGGCCCACTCGACGTTCTCGAAGCGGCACAACGCCTCGGTGCGATCCGCCGCCTCGGGTCCCGGGTGCGCGGGCTCGCAGCCCAAGCCTTCGAGAAGATTCAGGACCCCGCGGTGGTCATGTTCGTCAACGTCCACCCCGAGGAGCTCCAGGATCCGGATCTCTACGAAGGCAGGGATCCGCTCACCAAGTTCGCATCGAGGGTCGTGCTCGAGGTGACGGAGCGCGCGACCATCGGCAACGTGCACGACGTGCACGCCCGCGCGAGCGTCCTGCGTTTCATGGATTTTCGCCTGGCGATCGACGACTTGGGACAGGGCTATGCCGGGCTCACGAGCTTCGTCACCCTCGAGCCCGACATCGTGAAGCTCGACATGTCCCTCATCCGAGGGATCGACGAGGACGTGGTGAAGCAGAAGGTCGTCTCCTCACTGGTGTCGCTCTGCCGCGACATGGGCTTGTTGCTCGTCGCGGAGGGTGTCGAGACGCGCGCCGAGATGGACATGGTCCGAAAGCTCGGCTGCACGCTCGCCCAAGGGTACTTCGTCGGCCGGCCGAACGCGCTCTTCGCGGCGGCGTGACCACACGCGCCACCGCAAAGAGGTCGTTTCTCAAGGCTCTTCGGCGGGCGTGGTCGCGAGGCGCAGGTTGGCGCGCGCGAGCTCGAGATTCGCGTCCGCCTCGATGCGACGAACCTCCGCTTGAACGGCGTCGCGATCGGCGACGATGACGTCGATCTGCGAGGCTTTGTTCGCGAGGTATTGCGTTCGCGCAACGCTCGCCGCCTTGTCCGCCGCGGCCTGCTCGCTTCGCGCGGCGACCGCCGCCTCGCGCCGCATTTGCACCTCGAGCCACGCGTCTTCGATCGCATCCTTCGCGTCCTGCGTGATGCGCACGTGGCGCGCTTCGGTGACCCTCCGCGACGCTCCCTCGACGCGCGCCGCGCCGATGAGCGCGGGGTCGACGCGCCACTCCGCAGTGACGCCGACGGACCATACCGCGACCTCACCGCTGAAGCCGGTCGCGTTGGAGAAGCGCTCTTGCACCGTGCCGAAGATGCGCGGCACCAGCGTCATCCACGACGCGGTCTCGGCAATTTCCGCTGCGCGAATCTCGAGCGCCGAGGCCCGAACGAGCGGAACCCCGGCTTCTTTGCCGTCGTAGGTCGAGAGCGGGGGCGCCGCGGCGACATCGGCCGTCAGCGGCGGCGCCGTACCGCTCGCGTCCAAACCGGTGAGGCTCTTCAGCTTGCGCGCCGCGATCGACCGGGCGAGCACGGCCTCCGCGAGCAGCTGTTTCGCGCGGTCCACCGACGCCGTCGCGCGCTCGACGTCCAGGTCGGAGCCGACATTCGCTTCGACGCGGGCGACGACGACCTTGCGGTTCTCCTCCGCGACGCTCACCGCATTGATCGCGGAGCGCTCGACGGCTTCCGCGCCCACACGTTGCCAATACGCGACCGTCACCGCGCGCTCGACGTCACGTTTCGTCGACGACGCGGTGAGCGCCGCCGCTTCGAGGCGCGCGTCGGCCGCGCCGATTCGATAAAAGGCGCGCATGTCGAGCAACGTGATATCGAGCCGAAGCACCGCATCCAGCTGATCGTGCGGCGAAACGACGACGCGCTCACTCGTCGTCGCGCTCGTGGGGATCTCCACGACGGCCTCGTGCTGGTTACGCGTATACGACGCCGTCGCGGTGAACGTCGGCAGCACCGAGAGAATCGTTTGCTCCTTCTCCACCTCGCGCAGCTCGAGGACCGCGTCGGCCTCCTCGCTCGCCGGCGCTTTCGCTCGACCCGCCGCGACGAAGTCGGCGAGCGGCGGTAACGCCTTGCCGGAGGAGGGCGCGACCACGGGCCGGGCGGGGGGCGCGACCTCGTCGCCGGCCTCCTGCGCCCGCGCGGCGTGCACCGCAATCATCGTGGAGCAGCCAATCAAGAGCTGCGCGAGAGGAAGACCCAAGCGTCGACCGAGCATCCCTTCACCTCTTCTTCTGCGGCGGCGAGACCGGCACCCCCCGGCGGCTCCGGAATCGGCCCTGGGCGGCTGGGCGTCAACCGCGCAGCCGCGGCGTGACGGCCGGGGAATCGCGGCCCTGACATGCGACGCCGCATGACCGCCGCCGTACTGCGCACTCGTAGGGTGCGAGTCGTCGCGAGCGCATACGTCGGGCGCGGCGCCGGTTGCGGGGCTGGCGCTTATGTTGACAGGAACGGCCCCGGGACCGGATTATGCGTGGGCTCGCAGACTTTCCCCTGCGAAACCCCCAAGGAGCGAAAACAACGTGGCCACGACCATCCTCGCCGTCGACGACAGCGTGACCATGCGAAAGATCCTCGAGATCACCTTCGCTGGCACGGACTTCAACCTCGTTGCGGTCGGTTCGGCGGAGGAAGCGCATGCCAAAGTTCGCGGGGGCGGCGTCGGCGTCATCATTTGCGACAACTCGCTCGAGGGCGACGGCTATGAGGTCGCAAGAGGCCTGAAAGGCGCCGCGCCGAGCACGCCGATCCTCTTCCTGTCGTCCCGCCAGAACCCGTACGACGCCGCCAAAGGCTCGGGCGCTCGCGTCGACGACCACATCGACAAGCCCTTCGACACCCAGCAGCTCATCGACCGGGTGAACAAGCTCGCGAGCGGTGGTGTCGGCGTCGCTGCGGCCGCACCGGCTCCTGCCCCGGTTGCAGCCGCCCCGGCTGCGTCCACGTCCGCGCAGGCGAAGAGCCGCACGATGGCCTACGGCGCACCTCCGGTTCAGAGCGCCCCTGCTCCCGCCGCGGCGAAGCCGGCAGGTTTCGGCGCAGGCGGCCTCGGCGGCGCACGACCCGCTGCCCCCGCGCCGGCGCCCGCACCCGCCCCCGTCGCGCAGGCTCGCTCGGGCAGCCAATCGACCCAGCAGGGCATGCAAGCTCCGGCGGCGACGCCTCCCGCGCGCCCGGCGGTCGCCGTCGCGAGCGCAGCCGTCAGCGCAGCGAATGGCCAGCTCGCCGCGAAGGTCGGTGAAATGGGCCTGACCCCGCAGCAGGCCGACGCCATCCTCGCCCTCTCGCGCGATCTCATCGAACGCGTCGTTTGGGAGGTGGTCCCCGTCCTCGCCGAGTCGCTGATCCGCGAAGAGATCGGCCGCCTCACGAAGTAGCGTCGACACGACGGCATCGCGCTGTACCGCGCAGAGTTTCACAGCAGAGGGCCGCGTCGCATTTTGCGTCGCGGCCCTTCGCCGTTCTAAACCCAGCGCCATGGCAGAGTCCGCATCGCTTCGGCGTCCGTGGTAAACGGCAGGACGATATGACCGAGCTCGCCAAAGCGTACGAACCGAAGCCGATCGAAGCACATTGGGAGAAGCGCTGGATCGAGCTCGGCGTTTTCGCGGCGAGCGACGATCCGAACGACCCGCGTCCTCGTTATGTGCTGCCGATGCCGCCGCCCAACGTCACGGGCTCGCTGCACATGGGCCACGCCCTGTTCTGCACGCTCGAGGACATCCTCACGCGGTACCACCGAATGGCCGGGTTCTGCACGTTGTGGCAGCCGGGCATCGATCACGCGGGCATCGCGACGCAGACGGTGGTCGAGCGCCAGCTCAAGCGCGAAGGCATCAGTCGCCACGATCTCGGCCGCGAGAAGTTTCTCGAGCGCGTGTGGAAGTGGAAGGCGGAGAGCGGCGGCCGCATCGCGGAGCAGCAGCGCGCCCTCGGGGTGAGCGCCGACTGGGACCGCTCGAAGTTCACGATGGATCCCGATCTATCGCGGTCGGTGCGCGAAGCCTTTTATCGGCTCTATCAAGAGAAGCTCATCTATCGAGACACGCGCCTCGTGCATTGGGATTGCGAGGCCCAAACGGTGCTCTCGAACCTCGAAGTGGAGAACGAGCCGGCGCAAGGCGAGCTCTTCATGTTCGCGTACAAGGTGTCCGGCACCACCGGGGACGACCCGCAGAACGAGCTCGTCATCGCGACGACGCGGCCCGAGACGATGCTCGGCGATACCGCGGTTGCCGTGCACCCCGACGACCCTCGCTACAAGCACCTGCACGGGAAATTCCTCGACCACCCGTTCGTGAATCGGAAAATCCCGATCATCACCGACGCCGAGCTCGTCGACATGACGTTCGGCACCGGCGCCGTGAAGGTGACGCCCGCCCACGATTGGAACGATTTCGCGACGGGCAAACGTCACAAGCTCGAGGAGATCAACATCCTCACGCTCGACGGCAAGATGAACGAGAACGGCGGCCAATTCGCCGGTATGGATCGATTCGTCGCACGCAAAGCGGTGAAGAAGGCGCTCGACGAAAAGGGCCTCGCGCGCGGTTCGAAGCCGCACGAGCTCATGCTCCCGCGAAGCGAGCGCAGCGGCTCCATCGTGGAGCCGATGATCAGCACGCAATGGTTCGTGAAGATGAAGCCGCTCGCCGACCCCGCGCTCGAGGCGGTGCGCAAAGGCGAGACGGTCATCATTCCGGAGGAATGGGCGAAGACCTACGACCACTTCCTCTCGAACATCCTCGATTGGTGCATCTCGCGGCAGCTCTGGTGGGGCCACCGAATCCCCGCCTACTACTGCGACAAGTGCAACCACATCACCGTCACGCGCGAAGAGAAGCTCGAGGCCTGCGAGGCCTGCGGCAACAAAGAACTTCGCCAGGACGAGGACGTGCTCGATACGTGGTTTTCGTCCGCGCTATGGCCGTTCTCCACGCTCGGCTGGCCGGAGGAGACGAATCTCCTCAAGAAGTTCTATCCGGCGAGCGACCTCGAGACGGGGTACGACATCCTGTTCTTCTGGGTCGCGCGCATGATGATGATGGGCATTCATTTCATGGGTGCCCCGCCCTTCAAGCGGATCTTGCTGCACGGTCTCGTGGTCGACGAGACCGGCGACAAGATGAGCAAGGTGAAGGGCAACGTGATCGACCCGCTCGATCTCATCTATGGCGCGAGCTTCGACGAAGTGGTGCAAAAGGCATTGCCCGGCGCACCCATCGAAGAGGCGCTGAAGAAGTTCAAGAAGGCCTATCCGTCCGCCGCGCAAATGGGATCCGGTTTCCCCGCGTACGGCACCGATGCCATGCGCTTCACGCTCGCGAGCTATTCGCCCCAGGCGAAGCGCATCCCGCTCTCCCCGAAGAAGATCGAGGGTTATCGGCACTTCTGCAACAAGCTGTGGAACGCGACGCGGTTCGCCCTGCCCTATCTCGACGGCGCGAAGATCGGCAACGAGCCGCCGAAGGCGACACACCTGGGGACTCGATGGATTCTCTCGAGGCTCGCCGCCACGATTGAAACCGTCCAAAAGGGTATCGACGAGTTCCGCCTCGACGACTCCACACAAGCCGCCTACCGCTTCGTGTGGAACGAGCTCTGCGATTGGTACCTCGAGCTCTCGAAGCCCGTCTTTGCAGGCACCGACGAGGCCGCAAAAACCGAGTGGCGCACCGTGCTCGCCTACGTGCTCGAGGCGAGCCTCCGACTCCTGCATCCGTTCATCCCGTTCATCACCGAAGAGCTCTGGCACAAAGTGCCGCGGCCGGATGGCTCCGGCGCGTCCCTGTCGATTGCGCCCTACCCGAATGAAAAGAGCGGTCGCCGCGACGAAGAGGCCGAGCGCGAAATGGCCATTTTGCAGGCCGTGATCAGCCAGGCGCGCTCGATGCGGACCGAACATCAAATCAAGCCGGCGCTGCAGGTGGATCTGCGCCTGCGAAGCTCGGTGGATCAGCGACGCGCGCTCCTCGAGCGCGAGCGCGTCGCCATCGAGGTCCTCGCCAAGACGAGCGCCGGCTTCCCGCGCATCCTCGCGGGCGCGGCAGGCGGCGACGAGGGAACCATCGTCGCCGGTATCGACGGCGACACCCGGTATCAATCACGCGACTACGTGGAAGACGTCGAGGTCTTCTTGCCGATCGAGGACATCGACAAGGAGCTCGAGCGTCTCGACCGAACCATCAAAGGCGACGAGAAGGACGTCGTCGCGCTCGAGAAGAAGCTCGCGTTGCCGTCGTTCAAGGACAAGGCACCCAAAGAGGTCGTCGAGCAAACGCTCGAGGAGCTCGGCGCCAAGCAGCGGCGCCTCGCCGCGAACCGTCAATCGCTCGAGCTGCTGAAGAAGAAGAAGAGCTGAAGCGTGGAGGATTCGACCGAGGCGAGCGCGGTAGAACAAGAGCCCCTCGTCCCTCGTGGGAATCCTCCGCGATGGCGCGCCGGCCTCGCGATCGTGGCCGGCGGCCTGCTCCTCGGCTTCGCGAACCTCGTCGCCACGTACGGGTCGCGCACCGGCGTCGCGGTCGGTCTGCTCGCGACCGCGGTCGTCACGTTCGGCGTGTTGTGGACGTTGGGCAGCTTTCACGATGAGAGCGACGCGCCGCCGTTGCCATTGCGTCAGCTCCTGCCGGGCATTGCCACGACCGTCGTCGCCGCGCTCGCCACGTTCTTCACGCTTCGCCTCGCCGTCGCCGGGTACCTCGGCCCTTACACCGCCGGCGCGCTGATGCCGCTCGGCTTCTTGGGCACGGTGAGCGGCGTCGGCATGACGCTCGGCACGCTGGGCGTATTCGCCGACGATCGGCCGTTTTATCGCCGTGAAGGCTTTTGGCTGATTGCCATTGCGACCATCGTCCTGCTCCCCTCGCTCGGGTCGCATTCGCTCGTCGATCCTTGGGAGACGCATTACGGCGAAGTCGCCCGCGAGGTCCTCGCTCGCAAAGATTGGATCTCGCTCTGGTGGGTCAACGAGGAGTGGTTTTGGTCGAAGCCCATCCTGACGTTTTGGATGCAGGCGCTCGGCATGGCCACGCTCGGGGTCCGCTACGAAGCCGGCGGCATGCTCGAGGCAGCGCGAAGCGGGCTCGTCCCTTGGCCGGAGTGGGCCGTTCGCTTCCCGTTTTTCCTCGTGACGGTGGGCGCGACCTACGTCCTCTACAAGGCTGTCGCGCGAACCTTCGGCCGCCGCGCCGGCCTGCTCGCGGGCGTCGCGCTGACGACGATGCCGCAATGGTTCCTGCTCTCGCAGCAGACGATGACCGACATGCCGTTCGTCGCCGGGTTGAGCGCTGCCCTCGGCTTTTTTCTTCTCGGCGCCCACACCCCCGGCGAGGATCGTATCGTTCCGCGCGTCGTATCGGTCGGCTCGCGCCGCTTGTCAGTGTCTGCACACCAGCTCGTGCTCGGCGCAATCTGCGTCATCGTCGTCCCGCAGGTCCTCTATCTTCTGACGCGCAACTTCGCGGTCAACGTCGATCCCGTCTTCGGCGTTCGCGTCCCGCCGATCGCATGGACCACCGATACATTCATGTTCGGATCGGCGGACAACTGCGGCGTCGTTCCGGGCAACAAGCCGTGCGTTCGCTACGCAGCCGTGTACCCGAAGGTGCAGCCGATCCTGCAGGCCGCCGTATGGCTCTTCGCGCTCGTCGTCGTCCTGTACCTCGAATGGGGTGAGCGCAGGACGCGCCGGCTCTACTTCTTGTCGGCGTTCGTCTGCGCAGCCATTGCGACGATGGGCAAAGGCCCCGCGGGGATCGTATTGCCCGCAATGGCGGTCGTCGGATACCTCGTCGTGACGGGCCGATACCGCCTGCTTCTCGATCTCGAGATCGCGGCCGGCTCGACGGCGTTCGCGGCGATCGCGCTGCCGTGGTTCTCCGCAATGTGGATTCGGCACGGGTGGCCGTTCGTCGACCGGCTCATCTTCTATGACATGTACAAGCGTGCGTTCGACCACGTCCACGACACCAACAAGTCGGACGACGTGAGCTTTCGCTATTACGTTTGGCAGCTCGGCTACGCCACGTTCCCGTGGGTCGCGTGGATACCGCCCGCGCTCGCGTTCCCATTGCGAGCGGACGATGCCGCCGACGACACCTCCGAGCAAGACGCCGATCGAAGAGGTGTGCTCGCGCTCCTCGTCGTGTGGTTCGTGGGCTCGTTTGCGCTGTTTTCGTACATGCAGACGAAGTTCCACCATTACATCTTTCCCGTCGTCCCCGCGCTCGGCATGCTCGTCGGCATCGCCGCAGATCGAGCGCTCGCAGCGCGCGCGGCGACGGGCGCCGATACGCATGAGCGCCGTGTGACGACGGTGCTCGGCATCGCTGGTGCGCTTTTGGTTCTGCTCGTCGCGCGCGATATGGCCGTCGCCCGCGAGGATCAGCCCTCGGATGCGCGGCTGATTCAGCTCTTCACGTATCTGTACGAGCGCACTTGGCCGGCGAACGTGTCATTTTCCGGCTGGATCTGGGCGCTCGCGATCCTGAGCGCGATCCCGCTCGTGGCGCTCGGGATCGACAAGCTCCGAAGAGGCGCCGTCGCGGCGTTCGCCGCGAGCGCTGCCGCGTGCGCGCTGTGGGGCCTCACCGTTTACATGCCCACCGCCGCGCCTCACTGGGGGCAGCGCGAGCTCGTCCTTCGATACATGACCGAGTCCGAAGCAGCACCCGGACCGCTCGTCGCCTATCAAATGAATTGGAAGGGCGAGAACTTCTACACGGGCAATCGCGTCGCGAACTTCAAAGAGACGGGCGACACCTTCCGCTCTTGGCTCAACAAGATGAAGAAAGACGGGCAAAGGACGTTCTACGTGCTGGCGCTCCCGGGGCGCATCCGTTCGCTGGAGAGCGAGCTGGGCGCGACGAAAGAGCTGACACGGCTGACCACGCCGGAGCAAAACAACAAGTTCGTCCTCTATCGCGCGCGATTTTGACCTTCGCCCGCTCGCCAATGCTCGGGGGCGCGATGGCAACACGGCCGCTCGTGGCAACAACGGCCCGATCCATTTGAGCGCACGAGCGAGCGGCGCCGGCCCCACCTCGTCCACCACCGCCCCGTAACGATCGTCCACGACACTCCATGGGAAGCGACAGAGGTGTGGGCGCATGGCGGCGCAGACATTGCCCACTAGTTTGGTCGTGGGATCAAACCCGCCGGGATTGAACGAACGAGACGTGCGCAGCAGGCTCGAACGAACGAACACGGATAGCGCCTGCTCTCGGGGCGGCGACTGGTAAGGAGGCACCGATGGGCCGAGCGAAGAAGCCCAATGTCCTCGTCATCTTCGGCGACGACATCGGAATCTGGAATCTCTCCTGTTATAGCGGCGGGATGATGGGCTATCAGACGCCCAACATCGATCGACTCGCCGCCGAGGGGATGCGATTCACCGATTGTTATGGCGAGCAAAGCTGCACCGCAGGTCGCGCTTCGTTCATTACGGGACAATCGGGCTTGCGTACGGGATTGACGAAGGTCGGCATTCCCGGCGCTGCCGTGGGCATTCAAGCACAAGACGCCACCATCGCGGAGCTTCTCAAGCCGTTGGGCTACGCTACCGGACAATTCGGCAAGAACCACTTCGGCGACCGAAACGAGTTTCTCCCGACGGCGCACGGCTTCGACGAGTTCTTCGGCAACCTCTATCACTTGAACGCCGAGGAGGACCCCGAGGATCCCGACTATCCATCGGAGAGCGAGGCGCCCGAGTTCAAGAAGCGGTTCGGGCCACGCGGCGTGCTCCATTCGTGGGCGACCGACAAGGACGACCCGACCGTCGAGCCGCGGTGGGGTCGCGTCGGCAAACAACGGATCGAAGACACCGGTCCATTGACACGCAAGCGCATGGAGACATGCGACGACGAATTCGTCGGCGCCGCGAAGGATTGGATCAAGCGGCAACACAAAGCCGGAAAATCGTGGTTCTGTTGGCTCAACACCACGCACATGCATCTTCGGACGCACACGAAGCCGGAGAGTGTCGGCCAGGCAGGTCGCTGGCAATCCACCTATCACGATACGATGATCGACCACGACAAACACGTGGGGGAGATCCTCGCGCTGCTCGACGAGCTGGGCATCGCCGACGACACCATCGTCCTTTACTCGACCGACAACGGCCCGCACATGAACACGTGGCCGGACGGCGCGATGACGCCCTTCCGCAGCGAAAAGGACACCAACTGGGAGGGCGCCTTCCGGGTGCCGTGTATCCTGCGTTGGCCCGGACACATCCCGGCCGGCTCGGTAAACAACGATATCGTCAGCCACCACGACTGGCTGCCGACCATCCTCGCAGCCGCGGGGGAGCCCAACATCACGGCGAAGCTCCTGCGAGGCCACGAGGCCAACGGCAAGACGTTCCGACTCCACATCGACGGGTACAACCTCTTGCCTCTCCTGACCGGAAAGGAGAAGGAGAATCCGCGTAAGGGCTTCTTCTACTTCAACGACGACGGGGACTTGGTCGCCGTCCGTTACGACAACTGGAAGATCGTCTTCATGGAGCAGCGGTGCAAGGGCACACTGCAAGTGTGGGGCGAGCCGTTCGTCCCCCTACGAATCCCGAAGCTCTACAATCTCCGAACCGATCCGTTCGAACGCGCCGACGTGACGTCGAACACGTATTGGGATTGGTACATCAGCAAGGGATACATGATCATGGCGGCGCAGGCGATCGTCGCGAGGTTCTTGAAGACCTTCGAGGACTTCCCACCCCGACAAAAACCGGCGAGCTTCACCATCGACCAAGCGATGGAGAAGATGGAGACGTCGCTCAGCAGCGCGCACCAATGAAGAACGGCGATTCACGACGCTGCAGTCGTGAATCGCCGAACCGGGGGGGGTTTTAGCTCAAGCGTCGAGCGGCGCGAACTTCGCGAAGAAGTGACCCAGCACGTCCGGCATATAGGTAACGCGGTAGCCGCGGCTTTGCGCGGCGACCTCTCGGACCCTCGCCATCACGCCGCCCACGTATTCCATGTGCGCGCGGCTATACACCCTGCGCGGCACCGCGAACCGCGCAACCTGGAAGACCTTGTCGACGATCGACCCGTCGGGGCCGACCGTATGCATCGTAAAATTACCGGCGCCGGCCCTGACGCCGCCCTCTCGATACAGGTCGCAAAACAGCGCGACGTTCGGTAGCTGCTCGGGCTTCAAATGGGGGTAGAGCGCCGCGACATCCACGAAGATACCCGAGCCGCCGAAAGGTTTGCTCACCACGATGCCAGCGCGCTCCATCGCTTCGCCGAGGTAAGCGACCAAGCCCACCCGGTGACGCAGATATTCTTCGTCGAGCCCTTCGCGCAGGCCGACGGCGACCGCCTCGAGATCCCTCCGCGCGAGGCCGCCATAGGTGTAGAAGCCTTCGTACAATACGAGCTTCTCCTGGCAGCGGCGGGCGAACGCCTCGTCGTCGGTCGCGATGAAGCCTCCGGTATTGACGATGGCGTCCTTCTTGGCGCTCATCCAGAGGCCGTGTCCGTACGACATCATTTCGCGCACGATCTCGGGAATGGGTTTGTCGCCATACCCCTCTTCGCGCGTTTTGATGAAGTATGCATTTTCGGCGAAGCGCGCCGCATCGAACATGACCTTGACGCCGTGTCGGTCCGCGGCACGACGGACGTCCCGAATGTTGGCCATCGAAACCGGGGAAGAGCCGGCGAGGTTGTTCAGCACCGTGACGATGACGAGGGCGACGCGGCCCCGGTATTTCTCCAGCGCGAGCTCGAGCCGAGCAATATCGAAGTTTCCTTTGAATGGATCCGGCGTCGCGAAATCCCATAGTGTGTCGCCGATGACGTCGATCGGGAGCCCGCCTCGATGCTCGACGTGGGCCTTCGTCGTGTCGAAATGCGTATTGCTGAGGACGACGTCGCCCTTCTTGACCAGAAGCTCCATCACGATGTTCTCGGCCGCACGTCCCTGATGCGTGGGGATGACGTGCTGCAATCCGAACACCTCGCGGACGGCTCCTTCGAAGGCGGCGAAGCTTCGAGAGCGCACATAGGCCTCGTCGCCTTTCATCAGCGCGGACCACTGGTCGTCGCTCATCGCGCCGGTTCCGCTGTCGGTCGCGAAGTCGACGTAGACATCACGCGCGTCGACGTAAGCCGGAGAATAGAACGCCTCTCGTAGAATCCGCTCTCGCTCGGCCCGCTCCGGCAGCCGCAATCGTTCGACCACCTTCGTGCGGTACGGCTCGGCGATCAAACTCTCGAACAGCTCGCGCGCATGGTCGATCACGGCGCCTCCTTCGGGGCGGGCGGTCGGGTAGATGGCCGGTGTCCGGCCGGACCGCTGTACAGCTCCGGCGAGAGGTACACGGTCACCCTCGGGCCCGCTGCCTCGCGCCGGAACGACACATAGCTCTGCATGCCTGCGCCGGACTCGAGTGTGCGGTGGGCGAAGGCACGAATGACTCGACGGTACGGCTCGGGGTCGAGACCGAGGGTCGGCAACCACGACGTGACCCGCTCGCGCACGAGCCCGTCGTTGTCGACATAGCTCGCAACTGGGAAATGAAGCGTGACGCGAGATGGGGAGTCTTCGTCACCTTCGAGGAACGAAAAGCACGACCCGACGGGCTTTGACCTGAACGGGCCGCGACCACGCGCAATCGCGTCGCAGAAGTCGCGGATGTCGCCCGGGCGGTGGTTTCGCGCAGCAGAGAAGCTCCGCTCCAACTCGTCGACACCCACGTCGTAATGTCGGAAGTAAATCTTCAACCGCGCCGACGGCCCCGAGTTCAAATCGAGGGAGAGGAACGCGAGCACATCTCGTTCGAAACCCCTGTGACCGGCAATTTCTTCGATGGTCTTCCAAGCCCTCCGAAACCCGAGCCGAGACATCGCCTCGCGGACGATCTCGGGGGAGCGCGCGCGCCCCTGCACCGCAGGATTGAAATATATTTTGACCGCCGTCGGCGCGTCCGGATAGCAACATACCGCGTGCCACAAGGAGAATGCTCCCTGCGGCTCAGTCGGCAGGAACAGGTCGGAGAGGCGCTCGAACCGCTCGAGAGAGAGGTCGTACCATGACGCGAGTTCGTGCGTCAGATCGCGCGCTTCGGTTTGGTTCGTGCGCAGGCCCGGTGGGTCGCCCTGCGCCTCGGCCAGAATTCGGAGCTCCGGCATACGGCCGCCGAACGCGACGGAGAACTCGAACGGTGAATGGTCGTCACCGATATCGGACGCGAACGGTGGACGTTGCCCGACGACTCGATCTCCCCACCCGGAAAGCAGGGCACGAAAGATCGCGTACACGTCCGACTGATTAGGGCCGAACTCGAGCGCGCCGCACAGCGCACCGAGCTGCGGCAGCCCACGTTCCAATAAAGTCTGTGTGCTCGGAAGTAGATTGCGTAGGGGAAGTGCCACGTCGACACACTCTCCAGTATGGTTAATTAGAATCAGCGATTGGTAGGTCTCGTGAACCCGTTCACGCACCGCGAGCGAGGCAGATGCCGGCGAGACGCTCGAGGGGCGATCTGGTCGATCCCTGCGCGGATAGTTAGGGGATGGTGGTCATCACTCGGCGCCGATCGCGGTTGACGCCTTCGGGCCGCAATGCTTGGATATCACTCGATGCTTCAGCGGAGCTGAGGTGCCCGCGGCGGCGCCGCGGCGTCGATCCCGCACCGGCCGCGCCTGTCGCCCTCACGCCGTGGCCGCAGCCCTGTTGGGCCCGGCCCGGGCGACCTCGCGCAGAAGATACAATACACCTCCGACGGGTGGTCATGCAGAAAGACAGAAACATCACCATCCGAACGCTGGGCACTCTCGTTATCTGCTGCCAAAACAAGAACACCGCTCCCGACGCCGAGTTCGCTGCTTGCTGGGATGTCGTACGCGGGAACGTTCACGGTGCGACCGAGCTCCGCTTGTTGGTCATCACGACCGGGGGCGGCCCGACACCGAATCAGCGAAAGATGTTGGAGGAGACCCTCGCCGGAAGAGCGCTGCGCACGGCAATCGTGTCCGACAGCATCAAGATGCGCTTCATCATTTCGACGATGGCTCTGTTCAACCCGGACATCAAAATGTTCACGAACAGGGAGATCTCGGCCGCGTACTCCTTTCTATCGGTCGAAGGACCGACGCGTAAAAAGGTCGAAGACATCGTGCAGGACATGACGCAGCAGCTGACCGATTAGCTCAGTCTGCGAACATGTGAACATTGGGCGTCAATAGGAAGTTCGGATCGTACATCTCTTTGAGCACCAAGAGCTCTTCGTAGTTGTCGCCGTGCTGGTCCGCCCAATCCGACGAGTCGATGGCGACCGCGCTGATGGGATAGAGCTTTCCACCCGCGGCGCGCGCCCGCTCGTAGATCTGGCGATTTCTGGCGAGCTTCTGTTGCACGAAGGTCGTGTTGGGCCCTGGTATCGGGGCCGATGTCATGATCGAGAAGAGGTAGACGTAGTCCGTGTTCGTTTCGGGCGCGGGGAAGTACCTCCGAGTCATTTGCGCGCGGCGTATCGGCAACAGCAGGATCAATCCCGCGACGCCGATGTCGTCGAAGGCGAGCCTGGACAGCTCGGAGGTCACGAAGGTCTTGACCGTTTCACCGGGTAGGAAGTTGTCGATCCACAGGTGAGGGACGTTTTCCCATAGGCCGGCTGCGCGCAACAGATCGACGAAGAAGTCGATTCGCAAGATGAAGTCGGCAAATGACCGATTGGCCGCCTGGCGAAGCAACTTGTTGTCCGACATGTCACGCAGCAGGTGCGCCATATCCGGAACCGCCCCCGTGAAGTTCTTCCCGATATGGATCTGGTAGAAGTACACGAGATTCGGGACGGGGAGACCGGGTAGACCGCCGAGAAGGTTGCCGAGCAAGCTGGTGACGGGTGACGTCACATTGCCGATCGGTTGGAGCACGCCGCCGATGAGCGGGCTCAACAAAGAGGGGTCCGGAAGGATCTGCACGCCGGGCGGGGTCATGATCCCGAACACGTTCTCGATCTCGTTTCGGTCGAGCAGGATCTTCAGGTCGCGGAAGAATTTCGTCGGATCGGTGTATTGCAACACCATCTGGTACGTCCGCTCCGGAGCCGGCACGAGCTCGACGATCACACGCGTGATGATCGCATATTGGCCGACACCGGTGAGCACGGCCTCGAACAGGTCCGAGTTGAGCTCGTCCGAGCACCATTCCACGTTGCCGTCGCCCGTCACGACTTGAATCGAACGGACATTGTCCACCTGCGTCTTGCCATTCGTGCTGATACCCCCCATCGAGAGGGTTCCGCCGATGGCGAGGTTGATATAGGCGGTGAGCGCGGGCGGGGTGAGCCCCATCGGATTGGTCAAACCGAACAACGCTTTCCAGGTCACCCCTGCGCCGACATCGGCATAGTCGTCTGCGATCTCGTGGATCCGATCGAGGGTCGAAGTGTCGATGACCATGCCCCCGGCGGCCTGCGATTGACCGAACAAGGAGTGCCCTTGTCCGCGCATGGCGATCGGAATCAGGTGCTGGTTACAGTAGGCGACCATCGCCGCGACGTCGTCGACCGACTCGGGGAGCAGGACGGCCCAGGGGGTTTGGTGAACGATGTTTCCGACGTCGCTCGAGGCTTCCTCTCTCGAGGCCTCGTCCATCGCGAGCGTTCCATCGAGCTCCGGAATCGGGTCACAACCCGGCTCGTCGGCGCGAGCCTCGGTCACCCAGCGGCGGGTGGTCGGGTTGAAGCCCACGACGACGGCGGCGGCGGCCATCGCAGCCAGCATGCCGCGCCGCCCAACGTTCTTGCCTTGATTTGGACCTGCCTGTTTCATGTTCTTCTCGCCCCCGACTTACCGGTTGAAGAAAGTGCGCTCGCGACGCTGGGTCTAAATGCCCCGTTTTTGTACCGTAATCGCGCCCCACCGTTTTGTAAGTGGTGTTGCGGGGATGCACGCAAAATGAGTGGGAGCCTCGTAGAGCTTTGAACGCATGAGACCACTCGCCTGAGGCCACGACTCCTCAAGACTTTTCGCTCTATTTCGATGTTGCGCCTCGACCCCGCAAAATGTTTCGGGCGGGAATTACAGCACCGATGCGGCTGCGAATCCCCGATCGCGCAACCCAATTTCGGAATTCGAACGAAGGTTTAAGCCGTGCGTGACAGATCCGATCGCACTGCCGTCGTAGGTCGCTGCGGCAGCGTGTCGTAGGCCCGACAAGGCCCTACGACACGCAAATACCGGAGGCTACGTCCGCCCGAAGGGCGGCCAAGTGACAATGAAGGGGCCGGCCAGACTTCGGCGTTCGGCTCGGCCCCTACGTCCGTTCCTGCGCTCGTCCCGGTCGCGCGTCGCGCGACGCAACGGCTCCGCGGCTCATTGCATATCGAGCGAATTTCGACGGAAGTAGTTGTCGAGAACTTGGTCTTGGGTCGCGCGATCGGTGATTCCAGCGTCGCTCAGCGCTTGGCGCGCGTAGGCATTTTCGCCGCCTCCATATCGAGGTTGCATGTTCTGCGGAAGGCCTGCGAGCGTATCGGCCCCCTTTTGCATGGTCGCGGCCTCGGCGGCGTTTCGTCGGTCGACGTCGGCCTGCGCCTCGGGAATACCCTGCACGGTGGTTGACGGCGACTGGTCGCGGTCGGGGTTGACGGCGAGCTTGTTCTCCGCCGATTGAAACATGATTTCATTCGCGGACACTTGAACGATGGACTTCCCCACCATGATTTGAATCGGATTCTCGGCGTCGAACTTGATGGCCTTTTTGGCCGTGATCATGACCTTGCCGACCTGCGATTCGTGGGTGTAGTTCTCCTTCGTCTGCTGCTTCATCCGCTTTCCGACCTTGTCGACCCGCTTCCCTTGGATCTGGGTGTTGCTGTCTTGTCGCACCTCGGTCGTCTGCTCGTTGTCGATGATGATGCCCTGATTCTCCCGCACCTGGAGGATGTCGTCGGTGCCGATCTTCGTGGCCCGATGATTTCCAATCACGGTCGTCCAGTTGTTGCGGATGATCATATGAAGATCGCGGTTCGCCTGGATATAGAGGTTTTCGCTCCCGGCGGTGTCGTCGATCTTCATGCCGCTGCCGTTCCAGGCGTGATTGACCCCTGTGGGGGACTGAGCCTGAAACGGCCCTGCCTGGGTGACGGTGTCGTTGATCTGTTGAGGTGACATCGGCGTGCCGCCGAACGGGCTCTGGTTGGCGCCGGCACCGGCGGTACCGCTCGCGCCCATTACCAGGCGCGGGGACGACTCGCTGAAGATGCCGGTCACGTTCTTGTACCTGGGCAACGGATCGGGGGGCGGGTTCGGCTCGGTGTAGACGCGCCCGATGATGATGGGCCGATCCGGATCACCACCCATGAACTCCACGACGACCTCCTGCCCGACGCGTGGAAGGTTCACTGCGCCGTAGCCCTGCCCCGCCCACGGTTGATTCGTCGGCACCCAGCACGAGCTCTTCTCGTCGCGACCGCTCTCTCGGTCCCAATGAAAATGCAGACGCACGCGACCGTATTCGTCGGTGTGAATCTCCTCCCCACCGGGGCCGACGACCGTCGCGCTCTCGAGCCCCGTGACGAGCGGCTTCGGCGTCTTGGGCGCGGGACGATAGGGGACGCTGGAAGGCACGCTCTCGACGCGCACGCGCCACTCGGCGTTGTAATCCGCTTCGATCGTCGCGCGCGTGACCAATAGGCCCGCGGCCCCTTGGACCGTGCGGTGCGGATGATTTGCAATGCTCAACAGCTGCCCCGGCCGCAAGCCGAGGATGTCGGAATCGAACTCCACGACCTTGGCATCGTTTCGCTTGCCGTGGAGGCGATTCGTCGTCTTCGTCCGACCGATGGATTCATTCGTGCGCGCCGTCCCGCGATCGTCCGCGAACGGCGTCTTGCCGCCGGACTCGGCGGTGTAGAGGAACGCTCCGGGCTCGTAGTCGAGCTGCTCCAGCCTGCTCTCTTGAGGAAGACCCGCGGAAGCGCTCTGTTTGGGCTGTTGCAGGCTCGGGCGCCGGTAATCGATATCGTGAATCGTCATGGTCCCTGGCCGAAGCCGAGAATGGACCGCCAAATGGGTCACGAACCGGCCGTCGGTGACGTCGGGTCGGTCATGGAAGCGCACGAGCGGGTGCCCGACCTCGCCCATGTCGGGCGCGTCGTCGAGCACCAACTTGGTAGTTTCCCCGGCTGCCTCGAAATAGTAACTAATCCCGGCGTCCTCGAGCATCCGGCTGACGAAGGCGAAATCCGTCTCCCCATATTGGACACGGAACTTGCGCGCGACGTGGCGAGCTGCGTCGACCTTGGCCTCGTGCTCGACACCCCACTCGCCGAGGAGCACCTTCACGATCTCGAGCTCCGACTGGTACTGGAAGATGCGGTAGTTCTTCCGCTGGGTGAGGAGCCATGCCCGCGGCACGATGGTGACGCGATACGTGGCGAGCCCTTGGTCGTCGACGCGGATCTGCTCCATCTCTTTGCAGAGGCCCGACCACGCTTGTGCCGGCCCCTTCGAGAAGAGCGCGAAGCTCGCCGGGTTGCCGATGACCTCGTCGAAGTCGATATCGAGGTTGGTCGAGACGACCGTCAGCTCGATCTCGAAGAGCTCGCTGACGGCGTCTCGCACGGAGAAATGCCGCACGTCGATCCCGTCCCCCGTCGCGATGGTCGCGCGGGCGTCGCCGGGCTGGAAAAAGCTCGTGGCGCTCATGCTTGCAGCTCCTCAGGGATTGAAGTGTACGACGGGGGAATCGATCACGATGGTGCTGCGGGTGACGGTAATCGAGGACTCGCCCACCTCGAACCGCACCGCTTCCTCGCTCTTGATCGAGATGCCTTCCTTCGCCTTGTAGTCGATCGTCCCTTCGCACTTGATTTGATGATCCGACAGGACCGTCAATGCGATGTTCTTGTCGACGCGCTCCTCGCGTAGCTTGCCGACAACGATTTGTTGGTCTCGGAAGACGCGGAGGTACTGCGACTCCTTCACCTCGATCTTCTGCTTGTTCTTGATATGGAGCAGGTCGTCGCCGCCGACGAAGCAGCCGCGGTAGTTGCCGATGACGGCGGTCCACTTGTTCTTGACGAGGATGTTCAGGTCCTTGCGCGCCTCGAGATAGGTAATCTCCTGCCCCTGGCTGTCGCCTACGACGAAGGCGTTTTGCTGGAGGAACGCGTCTCGGTAGCTCTCCGGCGGGTTCGCGGCGAACGCGGGGTCCGACCAGCTTCTCCGGAAGACGTCCTCGAAGCTGTGCGACGGATATCCATCGGAGGCGCCGGCGACCAAGTGCGGAGACGACTTGCCGATGAGGGCTGTCAGGCGTTTGCCTTCGGGCAGGCGATAGGGCGGTGGCTGCGACTCGGTGAAGACGCGGCCCACGACGACCGGCCGATCCGGATCGCCGCCGAGGAACTCCACGAGGACCTCTTGCCCGACGCGCGGCAACACGACACCGCCGAACCCGGCGCCGGCCCAAGGCTGGTTGGTCGGCACCCAACAAGAGCTGCTCTCGTTTCGACCGCTCTCGCGATCCCAGTGGAAGTGGACGCGAACGCGGGCGTACTCGTCGGTGTGGATCTCGTCGACGGAGCCGCCGACGACGGTTGCGCTCTCGATGCCCGGGGCACGCGGCTTCGGCGTGACGGTTTGCGGGCGAAACGGAAGCTCGGTCGAAACCGACTCGACGGCGACGCGCCAATCCTGATTGTGCTCCCCTTCGAGGACCGCCGACGTCGCGAGGAGCGTGCCTTGTCCGACGAGGGGGTGTGGGTGGCTCGCAATGCTGAGGATCGAGCCGGGCCCCAGGACGAGGACGTTCGAGTCGAAGCGTACCGTCTTCGCGTCCTGGCGCTTTCCGTGGAGTCGATTCTGTGTCTTCTGTTGTCCGGCGCCTTCATCGGTCCGCGTCACGCCACGATCGTCGGCGCTCGGCGTGCTCCCGCCGCTACCGCCCTCATAGAGGAACGCGCCGGGCTCGTAATCGAATTGCTCGAGCAGCCCCTCCGGAGCGAGGCCGCCGGTCGCGGACAGCCGGGGCTGCGAGACGCTCGGCTTGCGGTAGTCGAGATCCCCAATCGTCATCTTCCCCGGCCGGACTCGCTGGCCGACGGCGAGCTTCGTGACGAAGTTTCCGTCGGTGACCCCGGGATGATCGTGAAAGCGTAGAGCGGCGTGCTCGACGTCGCCTTGCTCGGGGTGGTCCGACAGGACCATCGTCGACTCCCCCTCGGCGTCCTCGAAAAAGAAGCTGATGCCCGCATCTTCGAGCATTCGGCAAACGAACGTGAAGTCGCTCTCGCCGTATTGGACTCGGTATTTGCGCGGCTTGTGCAGCGCGCGATCGACCTCCACCCGGTGGGCGATGCCCCACTCGCCGAGGATCTGCGCCACGATGTCGATCTCCGGCTTGTATTGAAAGACTCGGTAGTTCTTCCGCAGCGTCATCAGGTACGCGCGCGGCGCGAGCGTCAGGGTGTAGGTCGCGAGCCCATCGCTGTCGACACGGACCTGATCCATCTCGATGCAGACACCGCGCCACGTCTTCGTCGATAGGAGCGTACCGAGCGAAAAGCTCGCGTCGTTTCCGATGACGTCGTCGAATTCGATATCCAGATTGGAGGATACGACTTGGAGCTGGACGACGAAGAGTCGGCTCATCCGGTCTTCGACGCGAAAGCGCCGCACATCCAGAGGGTCACCGCTCGCGATGCTCGCTGTTGCCTGATTCGTCATTGCCACGGCTCACCTCATTGTCATTCGAAGACGGAAGACCACAGCTTGTCGAGGGCGGCGTCCCCGGTCGTCTTGCCGACCTCCTCGAAGAAAGAGCTCAAGCCGTTGCGGGCTTCGTTCCCGAGGTTGATACCGATGAATGCGTATTTCACGACGTCCTGAAGCGCGTGAGAGCGCTCGCTACGCGTCGCCAGCGGCCCGCCGATGAAGACATCGTCCGACCCGGTCGCGATCTTTCCGGAGCAGCTCTCGGTCGTGTCGCCGACGCGTGCGGCAGGCTTCTGATTGAAGGATACCCACTTGCTGCCGTGCTTCACCTTGTCGTTGTGGCAGCGAGTCGGGTCGTGCGGGCCGCCGCGTGCCGCCGGCTTCCGATTGATGCCCACGTTGTTCGAGCCCTTGTCGATCGCGGGGATCGGCGAGCCCGTCATGGCCTGACCGAGTTGATCGGCCGCGATGTCGACGATCTGTCCGACCGCATATTCGATGACGATGCTCGCGACGAACAGCCCTATGCCGGCCGGCGTCGTGAAGAAGAGGACGGCTCTGACGATTTGCGTCCCGCGCCAGATGAAGGCGACCTCGGTCCCGACCGCCCCGAGGATGCGCAGCAATTGGCTGGCGTCGTGGGTAATGAGGTCTTCCTTCCGCGCGGCTTTGATGAGCTCAGCCATGTAGGGCCTCGATCGGTTGGTTGGGTTGGTACGACGCGAGGAACGACTCGGCGACGGTCCAGGCGATCTGCTCGGACGCGCGGGGGGACCGCACCCGGAATACCCACATGGTCCCGGCGATCGGCCAAAAGACGCTCAGCTCGAAGCGATTGACCGAGCCGCCGACGCGATGGGCGAGAAACTGGGCACCAGGCGCCGGGCGATCCAGCGACCGCCGCTCCACGACTTCGTATTCGGGCGCGCCGAGGCGGAACGTCTCGATCGCCTTGTCGACCTTACCGGTGAATGCCTCGACGGCGCACATGGGACCGATGACGACGTGGACGTCCCCGTTTTCGTAGACGTATCCCGTCTCGTCGACCCAATCGTCGTCGACCTCGAAGACACATTCGGTGCAGGTGCGGATGGCGGTCATCGTTCCCAAAAGCGAAGGCTGTGGAGGGTCCGCTCGACGCGAGCATCGATGTCCGCCCGCGCGGGAAACGGGCCGGACCATTGAAAGCTGAGGACTTGCCCGTAGTAGGGGACACACACGATTCGGTGATAGAGCGCCTTGGTGCCCTGCCGGGCGAGGATGCTCACGTCCTCCGCGTCGGCAGAGCCGAAGTACCGGACCTCGCTCCGCAGAATCTGCTTTTCGGTATCGGCCGGAGCCGGCACCGACATCACCAGCTGCTCGATGCTCATATCTTCGGCCCGTGCGGGGCTTCGAGAGATCACGAACGCGGAGTCGGGGTCGTTCTTGCGCCGAAACAGGTGAATCGTCCGCTCCGCCCATTCGTCGCCGGGCAGGGTGAAGCGGAAGGCGTTCGTGGAAAACGAGCTCACGGGAGCACCACGAGGTTGCCCACTTCGGGCATCGCCGCGACGGCGCGCGACGCGGTCGCCACGATGATCTGCGTGCGGTTCGTCCAACGGCAGAGCGCGCGGACCAAATCGATCGCGCCCTCGTCCCCAAAGCCGATCTCCGGCGCGTCCACCATGACGATCGAATCGACGATGGGCGCCTTGGCGGTGTAGAGCGCCATGATGAATGCGTGACGCTCGGAGGAGCTGAGCTGGGCGTAGCTGCGCTCGGTGTTGGTGTCGCGGTTGCGAATGACGGGGACGAAGGAGACGCCCGTACGGCGAAGCCCGACGATCTCGAGGTGCGGGAAGAGCTCCGAGTAGCGGGCGGCGCCGAGCTCGCGGGCGGCGCGCTTCTCGGGTTGGTCGAGAAGATCGTAGAGGTCGGCGAACTTCGAGTTTCGTGTCGAAAGTCGCTCGGCGAAGGCCGTCTCCGCAGCGCCGAAGCTCACCGGCCCCGACAGATCCCGCGTGTCGTGGAAGTAGTGGATGGATCCGGCGTCCGGGGCGGGGGGCTGCGTGAGCAGCGCCTTGAGGACCCGGGGCGGCTCGGGCGGGGCGAGCGATTTGCCCAGAATCGATTCGCTCGAAAGAAATGCCTCGGGCAGAGCTGCGCGGACCTGCTCGTTGTCGCTTACCTCCCAATCGAGCCGTACCTTGGCAGCCCCGGTCGGACTGCCGACGAGGGAATCCCATCGTCCGTCCGGCGTGCCGTAGGCTCCGATATTCTCTTTCGAGGCGGCGATCGTATCGAGGAACGTGGTCTTGCCGCGCGTGTAACCACCGCGCACCACCACGAGGTCGGTGTTGTTGGACTTCGGGAGGTCCTGCCTCAGACCATCGAGGCCGCGAATACCCATGAAGGAGAACGATCGGAGTCTCATGCGCGCATCTTCCTATCGGAGGCCGATGAGGCGACCGACTATCCACCAGCCTGTTTGGGATCGAGGCTCACCCTCGCCGATTTGACGGTGATCGAACCGGGCTCGATGACGATCGAGCTGTCTTTGACCACGAGCTCGATGCGTTCGTCGCTCTTGATCCCCACCGTTTTGGTCGCGCTGCGGGTCTGAAGCAAGACGACCTTGTCGCTCGTCACCTCGAGCCCTTCGTCACCCACTTCGAGATAGGACGTGCCTTGCACCTCCTCCGCGCGTGCACCTTTGACGGTCAGGTATTGGTTGTTCTTGATCCGAATGCCCTGGCTCTGTTGGATGTAGGTGCTCTGTCGGTGGCCGACCTCGAGTTGATCGTCGGTGCCGACGAGCGTGCCGCGCTGGTTGCGGACGACGGTACGCCACGTGTTCTTCACCACGAGATTGAGGTCTTTTTGAGCCTGGATATAAAAGGTCTCGCGGTAGGCGAAGTCTTGGAATTTCATCCCGCTGCCATTCCAGCTGTGGTCGCCGCCCGCGGGGGAAATCGCCTGGAAGGGGCCGCTCGTGACGGCTGTGTTGATGTCGCTCGGTGACATGGGTGTCCCGTCACCGAGGAGGCTCGAGGGAGCGCCCGCCGTTCCGCCGTCGGCCGCGCCCATCACGATTCTGGGTGTCGACTCGCTGATGATGCCGGACACCTCTTTGTATTGCGGCAGCTTGTCCGGGGGTGGATTCGTCTCGGTGAAGACGCGCCCGACGACGATGGGTCGATCCGGATCGCCGCCTAGGAAGTCGACCAACACCTCTTGACCGATGCGCGGCAGATTGACGCCCCCGAATCCGGCGCCCGCCCACGGTTGGCACGTCGGGAGCCAACACGAGCTGTTTTGATTACGCCGGCTTTCGCGGTCCCAATGGAAATGGACGCGGACGCGCCCGTATTCGTCCGTGTGGATTTCTTCGCTGGACGGGCCGACGACCGTCGCGCTCTCGAGCAACGCCTTGGGCTTCGGCGTGACGGGCTCTGGGCGATACGGAACCTCCGTCGGAGCCGTCTCGAGCTCGACACGCCACGTCTCGTTGTGCTCGCCGGCGATCTTGCTCGACAGCACGAGCAGCGTCGAAGAAAGCAAACGATGAGGGTGGTCGGCCACACCGAGGACCGAGCCGGGCGCGAGCTCGAGGACGTTCGACTCGAGCTTCACGCGCTTTCCGCTGCTCCGTTTCGCCATGAGTCGATTGTGGGCTTTGCGAGCACCGGCGTGCTCGTCGGTTCGCGAAGCGCCGCGATCGTCGGCCGTGGGCGTATTGCCCCTTCCCGAGCCTTGATAAAGAAACGCGCCGGGCTCGTAGTCGAACTGCTCGAGCGCCTGCTCTTGAGGCAGCCCGCCCGTCGCGCTCAGGATGGGCTGCGCCGTGCTCTGCCGGCGGTAGTCGAGGTCACCAATCGTCATCTTCGCGGGCTTCACGCCTTGCTTGACGGCGACCTTCGTGACGAACGACCCGTCCACGACTTCCGGTTTGTCGTGAAAACGGATCGCCGGATGAGCGACGTCGCGAGCCTGCGGCTCGTCGTCGAGCACCATCACCGTGCCGTCGGGTGAGGGCTCGAAGAAGAACGAAATGCCGGCGTCTTCGAGCATGCGCCGAATGAAGGTGAAGTCGGACTCGCCGTATTGGACGCGGAACTTCCGCGGTTTGTGCGAGCCCTGCGCGACCATTGCGTCGTGCGAGACGCCCCACTCTTCCAGGATCTGTTTGACGATGTCGATCTCCGACATGAACTGGAAGACGCGATAGTTCTTGCGCTGCGTGAGGAGCCACGCACGCGGCGCGATGACGAGCGCGTACGTGGCGAGGCCCTCGGCGTCGACACGCACCTGCTCCATCTCGATGCAGATGCCGGTGTACGTCTGGCTCGAGAACGCCGTCTCGATGACGAAGCTCGCCTCCTGCCCGATGACCTCGTCGAGCGCGACGCCGAGGTTCTCCGAAACCACGCGAAGCCGAATCGAAAAGAGCTCGCTCATGCGCTGCGTGATGGCGAAGCTGCGCACGTCGAGGTCGTCTCCGCTCGCGACCTGGACTCGAACCTGGTTGTCGCCGGTCATCTTCTCGCTCCCCGTCGGCTTTCCCCCACTGCCTCGTTGCAGCGGGCCCCGCCCCGTCTGCAAAGCCGAGGCCCGGGAAACCCTGCTTCACCGACGCCGCGAACGCAGGCCTAACGAGGCCGGCCTTCGCTTCGAGCGCAATCGATTGCGCATCTTGCGCATGACAGCGGGTCAAACGACGTCGAAGGTCGTCGCCTCGAAACGCCCGGTGCGCCAGATGTACAGTCGGTGTTCGGCGACGTAGGGGCCGTTCTCTCCTGCCAACACACTCGTCACCAAAAAGGCGAGCGGCCACGACGGGCCGGCGCCGAGGGTCGCCGCTCCACCTGCAAATGCAGGAGCGATGCCGCCCGACAGCACCGCGGCGTCCGTCCCGCTGAGCTCGGCGCTCGCGTCGAGGTGCGAGTGGTACAGCACCTTGACCGGGGTGCCCTCACGAATTCCGTCGGCGATGGCGCGCTCGAGCGTTCGCGCATGGAATGCGAAGAAGGTTCGCGCCGTGTGAAAGAAGGCAACGGGATCGCGCTCGTGCAAGACCTTCGCGAGGTTCTCGATGGTCGCCACGCGATCACAGAGAAGCGGCTCGGCCGTGGGGCCTGCGAGGTAACCGCAGGCCTCTTCGTCGGCGACGTATCCGGCAATCGCTTTGTGCTCGAGGTCGACGATCGCCGCTCGGGTGATACGCAAGCCACCCGCGATCCACGGCGAGCTCTGCAGCCAATCCACGACGCGACGATCGCTCGAATCGGGCGCGTCGCCAAGAGGATCGCGGCTCGAAACCTCAGCGCTTCGCGTCGTCGGCTTGCAACCAACGCGCGAGCCCGCCGGCAGCGACGGCACCGGCGATCGGAGCAATCCAAAACAGCCAGAGCTGCGACAGGGCCCAGCCTCCGACGAAGATCGCGGGGCCGGTGCTGCGCGCGGGATTCACGGACAGGTTGGTGATCGGAATGCCGATGAGGTGTACGAGCGTGAGGGTGAGCCCGATCGGAATGCCCGCAAAACCTTGAGGCGCCCGGGGGCTCGTCGCGCCGAGGATGACGGTCAGGAAGATGAACGTGAGGACGATCTCGGCGACGAGCGCCGCGTTCAAACCGTAATGTCCGGGGGAATGGTCGCCGAAGCCGTTCGCGGCGAGCCCGCCCGTCGCGGCGTCGTAACCGCCGGGCTGTCCCTTCAACAAGAAAAGCAGGAGAGCGGCGGCGAGGATCGCGCCGACGAGCTGAGCCGCGACATACCCGGGCAGCTCCTTCCATGAAAACCGCCCGGAGGCCGCGAGCCCGAAGGACACTGCCGGGTTGAGGTGACAACCGGATATGTGCCCGAAGGCAAAGGCACACCCGAGCACGGTCAGGCCGAAGGCGAGCGAGACGCCGTGCAACCCGATCCCGACGCCCGGAAACGCCGCAGCGAACACGGCGCTTCCACAACCGCCAAAGACCAAGATGAACGTGCCGATGAGCTCCGCGGTAAGTTTCTTCATTTGGTGCACGAGCCTATCGCGCTCGTGGCGCGTTTTCACCATTGTCGGCGTACGCGGTTTTCTGGCTCAATGCCTGCGATCGACTCGTTCACGCACATGTCTCTACGCGTCTCGGGCACCCGGATTGTCGCGGGCGGCCGAAGCGTTGACGGGGGAAACAATGGCTTTTCGTAAGCTCGCCGTGCTCGCGGTTTTGCTCTGTTCTGCATGCCAATCACAGAGCACGGCGCCCGGCTCGTCCTCGGCGCATGCGGCGGCGGCGTCGACCGCGACGGCGACGACCTCGGCGTCGAGCGCTTCGGCACCCGCCCCCACCCAAGCGACCCGCGAAGAGGCGGAACGACAGGCGAACGACGTCCTCGGCCAGTGGTTGCGCACCCAGAACGAAGGCAACTTCGCCGAGTACGGCAAGCTCTACGACCCAGACGCGTTCGCAGGTATTCGCAGAACAGCGAGCGGTGTCGAGCGCAAGTTGACCCTTTCGGAATGGCAAGCCGACCGAAAGCCGATGTTCGAGAAGCCCCAGCGCGTCGCCGCCGACAAGGTCGAAGTCCAGACGTGGCACGACGGTAAGCTCCCGTCAGGGGAAGTCGAGCTCAAGTTCATCCAGCGCTGGCAGAGCGGGCCGGTCGCCGACCACGGTCCGAAGCGGATCCGCCTTCGCGCCGGTGCAACCGGCGCCTATCCCATCATCGCCGAAGAAATGGTGAGCAGCTCGAAGGGGTGGAACGACGACACGACCGTCAAGACGAAGGAGATCGACGGGACCGCGCTGCGCTCTCCCATTCAGGTGTCACTCGTGTCACGAAAAGGGATGTGGGGCCATCTCTGGGTGCTTCGGCTGCGTGACGCGAGCGGCACCGTGAAAGAGACGCCTATCGAGCAGACGGAGTGCGCGAGCCAACCCCAAAAACCACGCCCGGCGGGCGCGGGAAGCCTGCTCTTCGAGACCGACGAGCCGAATTGCAGCGGGGAGCACAAGCAGAAGCTCCGCGTCGTCACCGACGGCTCGGGCGTCGTCGTGAAGGGCTACTTCGTCGAGGACCTGCACATGGAGGGCGCAAAACATTGGGAGAGCGGTTGGCTCGACCTGATGCGTGTCACCCTTCCTCAGGGGTTCAAGGCGATCGCCGAGTAGTGCTTGCGGCGGCGAGCCTTCAGGCCGGCGCGCGTCGCGACGCAGCGGTGACGGGCACAGTGACCGGTGCGGCACCGAGCTGCTCCTCCACGCGCTCGGTCGCGAGATCCTTCGCCAGGAAGTAATTGAGCACCGTACGGATGGCCGCGATGGCGGCGAGCTGGCCGATGTCTCGCCACGTCGGTGCAATGACCGTCCGCACGATGTCCGCGGCGAGCGCGAACTCGAGGCCCAGCACGAGCCAAACGCCGAATCCGCGCCAGACTTCGAGCTTCCATTCGCGCGCGGTGCTGCCGAACATGTGCCTGCCCGCCCTGAAAACGGCCTCGAGCGAGCCGTACCCGACCGTCGCGACGGCTACGATTTCGATGACGAGCGCAACGTACTCCGCGAGGATCTCGAGGGCAGGCTGCAGGGTCACGGCTTCGGCCCCGGCGCCCGGACCACGCACCGGAACCCCAAATGACAGGTCGAGGTGTCGATGGGCTGCGCCATCCGCGCCGACGGACGGTAGCGTTTACAGTAGTTCGGCGCGCAGAGGAACGAGCCGCCCTTCATGACCCTACGAGGGATACGATCCGTCGGATGGCACGGGTCGAAGCTGCCGTCGCGTGGAGCGCCCCGCGGATCGACCGAGGCGCAGCAGCCAGTCGGCTTCATCACGTGTGGTTGGTAATAGTCGGCCGTCCACTCCCAAACATTACCGATCATGTCGTAGAGACCATATCCGTTCGCGGGAAAGGCCCCGACCGGAGAGGTCCAGTCGTATTTGGGATTCTTCTTCTTTTGAATCGGGAACTGACCGTGCCAGGTGTTGGCCATCGGCCTGCCGCCGGGCATGAACTCGGCACCCCAGGCGAATTCCGCGCCGTCGAGCCCGCCACGCGCGGCAAACTCCCATTCCGCCTCGGACGGCAGCTCTTTTCCGGCCCAAGCGGCGTACGCCGCTGCGTCTTCGTACGTGACGTGGACGACCGGATGGTCCGCGAGGCCTTTGAGTGAGCTACTCGGCCCCCACGGATGGTGCCAGCACGCTCCTGGGATGTACGCCCACCAGTTGTAGTGATTGCGCATATCGACGAGGCCCGGCGGTCGTTGGAAGACGACCGATGACGGAACGAGCATCTCCGGCTTGGCGCCCGGGTAGTCCGCGAGATTGGCCGGCTTTTCGGCGGTCGTCAGGTAGTGGGTCGCGTCGACGAATCGGCGAAACTCACGATTCGTGACCGGATATCGGTCCATCCAAACGCCGGTTACCGTGACTCGGTGCGCGGGAGCTTCCTCGGAATAATGATGGTCGGAGCCCATTCGAAACGTCCCACCGGGCACCCAAATCATGTCCGAAAACGGAGCGCCGCCCTGGGTCGACCGTCGCTTCGATGCGGGTTCGATATCACGCGCGAGCCTGTTCATGATGCCTTTCCTCGATCAGTTTCCGTGTGTCAGCGAGATGCCGCCGTCGCCATCCCAGATACGGAGCGACTGCAATGGTGCAGACGACGAGGTAGAGAAGGACGGCGGCGATCAACTGTTTGCTATCCGCGAAGTATGCAGTTCCGAGCGCGATTGCGACGGCGGGGTGGCGGGATCCCGTCGCCATCGCGAGGACGACGCGCTCGTCTTCACGCGGGCCGCCCAGAAAGTGCCCGGCAACGACGCCGGCAACGGCGAACACCACCATGGCCGCCAGCGTGCCGTTGCCGATCAGCGTCTTCATTGCGGGCCATGAGACGACCAAGAGCGGAAGTGCGCTTCCCACGAGCAAGACTCCCGCCGCGACCGAAACCGGATGGGCGGCGCGCTCGGCGAGGTTCGGAGCCAGTCGACGCACCACCAATCCGAAGGCGAGCGGCGCGAGGACCGTGGTGACGACGATACCGACGATCTTGCCGATAGGGACGGACACCTCGATGTGGAAGATTCGCCCGATCAGGCTCATCGCGACCGGCACGAGCACCAAGGACAGGACCGACGCCGCGACGAGTAGACCGACGGTATAACCACCTTCGCCGCCGGCCTTCGCGGCCTTTTTCGGCAGAAACGGCGGCATCGGCGACACCGACAAAGCGATCAGCGCAACCTTCACGACCGGATCGAGGGCGAACGACAGCGCCAGGAGGACGGCGAGCACCGGCATGAGGACATTCATCGCCACCATCGAGCGAAGGAGCGCCCCGGGCCGTCGCAACAGCGATGTCGCATCCTGCAGAGTGCCCATCAATCCGACGGGCACGACGATGAGAACGATGCTCGCCTTGAGCGCGAGCATCAGCCACTGTGCAGCGGTCATTCGCACCTCTCGAGCGCGAGACGAGACTCGTTACACGGCGTCCTCGCTGCGATTGAAACTACCATTCGTCCCCTGCGAGCGAGTGAGCAATCGCAGGGCCAATTCGCAATCGCGACGAGCGCGATCGACGGCCGGGGGATTGGCGCGTAAGAGTGTGCCGCAGGCGGGGCGCCGCTGCGTGTCAGCCCCGCTCGGCGCCGTCTGCCGAAGCCGCGAAGTGCTGCTCGACCGCGTCGATCAAATCTTCGATCGTGCTCCGAGTCGCCGTGACGTCGACTCGCGCTCCGCGCGCCTTCGCGGCGGAGGTCGTCACGTCGCTGATGCTCGCAATCACCACGTCACGCGTCAGGCGTGGCAGCTCCGCGCCCAGGAGATCGCAGAGCGCTTCCGCCGCGGAGCCGGACGTCAGGAGCACCACGTCGACCGTTCGGTCGGCGAATCGTCGAACGATCGACGCGAGGTGATCGGCATCGGGCCGAACCGTTCGATAGACCGGCACGACGTCCACCTGAATGCCTCGCTCGCGCAGGCGCTCTGGCAACACCTCGCGCGCCACCTCGGCACGAGGCAACAGCACGCGAGCGCCCGCCGCCTCACCACGCGTCGTCTCGAGATCACGAAGGATCGCATCCGCGAGGGCTTCACCTCGATAGGTCGTGGGCACGATGTCGGCGACGAGACCGCAACGTGTGAGTGCTGCGGCCGTCCCGCTTCCGACACACGCGATACGAGATCGGCCGAACGCACGCGCATCGCGACCCAGCGCGCCCAAGACCGCGAAGAAGCGATCCACGGCATTGGTGCTGGTGAAGGCGACGCAATCGTAGCCTTCGAGCTTTGCTGCGGCGGCAGTTATGCGCTCGACGTCTTCCACGTCCTCGATCGCGATGAGCGGGGCTTCGATCGGAATCGCGCCGCGTCTGCGCAACAGGTCGATCGTGCAGCTTGCCTGGTGCTCCGCGCGGGTGACCATCACCCGTTTGCCGAATAGCGGCGTATCGTCGAACCAACGCAGCTCGTCACGAAGTCGAACCACGTTGCCGACCACGACGAGCGCCGGTGTCGGGAGCTGCGCTTCGGCAACGCGCTCGGCGATATTCGCGAGTGTGCCGGTCACGACGCGCTGATCGGCGCGTGTGCCCGCGGAAATGACCGCCGCGGGGGTCGAAGGCTCGCGACCCGCGTCGCGAACGAGCGCGGTCGCGATTGCGTCGAGCCGGCGGAGTCCCATCAGAATGCAGACGGTCCCGCGGTGGCCCTGAATTTCGTTGAAATCGAACGCTTCCCCGTGGCGCGTGGTCCCACTCAGAAACAGGACGCTCGAGGCGAAATCCCGGTGCGTCAGGCTGATCCCGGCGTACGCCGCAGCCGCGATCGGCGACGTGACGCCGGGGACGACCTCGAACGGAATGCCCGCGCGCACGAGCGTCTCCGCCTCCTCCGATCCGCGGCCGAAGAGGAATGGATCACCACCCTTGAGCCGAACCACGCTACGCCCCAAACCCGCGAGCTCGACGAGCCGGGCATCGATTTCGGACTGCCGCTGTTGCTTCTCGGTCGGTCGATCGCCGCGCTTGCCGACGTATTCGATGATCGCGTCTTTCCTCGCGCGGCGCAGCAATGACGGCGCAACGAGCTCGTCGTGGAGAACGAAGTCCGCCGACTCGAGCAGCTCCAACCCTCGCAGTGTGAGCAAGTCCGGATCACCGGGGCCGGCACCGACCAGATACACAGTTCCGGGTCGCGCGCCCCGGCCGACCGATCTGAGGCTTCGGGACCTCACGCAACGAGCATCTTCGGTCATGCAATCCTTGATCGGGCCGTGAGGGCGGGGCAATGTTGCAGGCATCTCGCTAGTTGACAATCCTCTCGTGCCCCGCCATAAGCGGCTCCGCGCTGGAAGGGGGCTGGGGGGTTCGTGTTATCCATGGCGGCTAGGTTAAAAGGGGACTCCCTGCGTGTTCAGGGTGCTGACCGTTGGTACGTAACCGACGGAATGAACGCGGTCGGCCCGGTTCGACGCGATCTCCTGGTCCGTGGCGTCGCGGCGGGCAAGGTTCCGCTCGATACCTTCATTCGCCACGAAGGTTGGAAAGTCTGGCGTCCCCTCACCGACTTCACCGAGGCGGACGAGCGCGCCGTGCCGTCCCAGATCGGCGCCGTCCTCGGCAGCCCGCCCCCTGCGTCGTCGCTTCTCGCCCTGCTCGAGGAAGACGCGGAGGACCTGTCGGCCGACCCCGATCTTCTGATCGATGAAAAATCGAGTGAAATTTCCGATAGACCGACGATCGAGGTGATGTCGGTCGCCGTCTCGACGGTTTCACCGTCGACGCTCGACCAATCGGAGGTTCCGACGCAGGTCTCGCGAGATTTGCTCGGTGGT
Organism: Polyangiaceae bacterium; assembly: GCA_013361525.1. GTDB lineage: Bacteria > Myxococcota_A > Polyangia > Polyangiales > Polyangiaceae > Xiheicaenibacterium. Next base: position 56,325 of record JABFXY010000162.1, read on the forward strand.
GACCGGCCGACGCTCGCTTCCTATCTCGACGACGACGAAGAGACGATCGCCGCCGGCAAGCGCCCGCATACGCCCAGCACCTCGTCTGCGAACGCGAGCTCTGCATCCTCGCAACGGGTGCCTTCCGCCGGCGCACCCTCTGCTGGCGCCCCATCGGCTCGAGCTCCGTCCGCCGGTGCTCCCTCGGCTGGTGCTCCGACGGTGGGCGCTCGGTCGAGCGCAGCGGCGGCAGCGGCGGCGACGGTCGCGTCGGTGCCTGGCCAAACGGCACGTACACCAAGCGTGAGCCCACCGCCGGCGCCGAGCGCTCCGGTGTCGGTCGCAGAGGATCATCTTCAGGGCGCCACCGATTTTTCGGAGGCGATGCACTTGCTCGTCGGCGCGCTCATCCGAAAGACGGGCGCGCAGGTCGCGCTGCTGCACCGGATGGCCGACGACGGCGCGACCGCGGTCTGTGCGCAGGGCCCCAACATGATCGATTGGCTCGGCGCGCGGACACGCCTCCTCGACCCGGCGGTCGTGGCAGCGGCGGGCGGCAGCATCGTCGTCGCGGAGCCTGCGCCCGGCCCCGCGGGCGAAGCGACATGCCAGCGCTTGCGCAAGTCGGGCATCGATATCGAGGGGGCAGCGATGTTTCCGATTCGCCCGCGCGGCAGGCTGCTCGGCATGGTGGAGCTCGGCAAAGATCGGCGATTCGACATGCGCGAGCTCCTGCGCGCCGAAGAGATCGTGAAGGCCTTCGTCAAGAAGGCGGAAGCCGGCGGCTGGTCGTAACCTCGCCTCCGACTCCCGGCCCGCTTGACGTTTCAGGTCATTTCGTCGACCTCGCTCGGCCTCCACGACTTGTCGAAGAACGGCTCTAGCGGGCTATAGAGCCGCAGCGCGACGAACCACCCTTTGCCCGGTAGCGTCTGGATCCAATTGCCTTCGGGCACTCCCGTCGGGCGGGCCGGGCCGAAATAGATCGCGGTCGAGCCGTCGGCGTGGGGGGTCGCCGCGGGTGACGGGTATCCCTGACTCCCGGCGCGGGGGAATCGCTGATCGGTTTGCAGCATCGAGCGGGTCTGATTGTCATATAGCGTGAGCGACCAGAACTGCGCCGCTGGAATGTTTCGTGGCAAAACGACCCTATAATATTTGGCACCGTCGAACGGTCGCCCCTGCGAATCCGTGAAGGCGCCGAGGTATTGCGAACCGATTCCGGCCATCGTCATCGCCATTGCAGGCGTGACCCCCGTCGCGACATAGAAGAACTGCGTACGGGCATTGAGCAGCCGCGCACCAGGGTTCGGCGCGAGCTCGACCCCGGTCTTGCCGACGCGCGGGGGCGGTCGCAAGAACTCGTAGCCGCCCGGCATCAGCGGATTCATCCACGCCGAGGTGCGGTCGTAATACCGAAATCCCTCTTCGTCGCGCGCCCGTAGGCCCAGCGTGCGGCTGGTCGCGTTCCCGAGCGCGACGGCTTCCGTGAGGATCTTCGTCATCCGCGCGTCCGGGTGGAATCGTTTGCCCTTTACGATGCCGATCGCGGCGAGCGGTCCCGCCAGCTCCTCGTCGAGGGCATCCGCCGGCTCGGCCTGAACGGCGGCGTCGAGCATCGTGAAGAACGTGGCGTCGTTCGGCGGTATCGTGTTGATCGAGAGTCCCGTTCCTTCGGCGAACTTCATCGGCGGCGCCGGCGGCGCGAGCCTCGCGAACGTCCCCCTTCCCTGCAGGAAAGACGCGACGCTCGACCCCGTCGCTCCGGGCCGATATGGATAAATGCGCAATCCCCGCTTGATGGCAGTGACCGCCGGTGCGGGATCATCGTTCTGCAGAAACGCGCGGCCGAGAACCAGCAGTCGATTCGTGCGCGAGCGGCTCACGAAATAACCACCTTCCGGCAGAGGCCCGTCGTACTCGGACGGCAAGAAGAGATATCGACCCCCTTGCCCGCGATCCGGACCGGGCACGCCGACGTCGGTCACCCACCGAAACCACATATCGTCGACCACGCCGAGGACGTTCGGCGGCACTTCCATGACGACCGGCCCTCTTTCGACGTCGAGAAAGGTGATGAAATAGACCGTGTCGCAGTTGGCCGTCAGAAACAGCGAGCTCGAATCCATCAAGCCTGAAAACAGCAAGACGTCGTGATCGCGCAGGCCGACGTCCAGCAGACCCCTTCGTATCGCGAAGGTCGAGACCGCCTGAAACGCATTCATGAACGTCTGAACTGCGTGGGTGAAGTCGAGATGGTCGAACAGCTTCGCTGCAGTTTCGATCGACGGCATACCGTCGACGAACGAGAGCGGCCCGAGTCGGCTCTCCACGTGGTCCGGCGTGGAGATGGACGTGAGGATCTGTTTGGGTATCGCCGGCGCCTGGTCGGCTCGCCTGGTGACTTCGGTCAAATCGCCGAGCCTCCACCCGCCGTCGAGGCTCGCCGCCTCCGGACCGTAGATTCGAAAATAGAGAAAGAAGCCGCGTCCGGGTGCCGTCTGAATCCACTGCTTCTCGCGGCCGGGCGGCGGCTTCGGCCCGAAGTAGACATCGATCGTCCCGTCCACGTTCGGGACGAAGCGATCCTGGAGAGAACCCAAAACGGCGCGGTTCTGCTCGGTCTTCACTTGTGAGCGGGTCTTTGCGTCGTAAGCCGTCACCGACCAAAAGAGCTTGGCTGGCACCGGATGAGGGATTGTGAGCTTGTAGTTGTTACCGCCGTCCAGGTATGCGCCCTGACGGTCGCGAGCCGCCAGGAAATACACCGAGCCAACGCCGACCTTGCGCCGGAACATCGCCGGAGAGGCCACGATCGCCTGGAAAAACCATCGATCGCGTGCTTGGAGATCGAGGTAGTCCCTGGTCTCGAAATTGGGGTCGTCCGGCACGAGCCCGATCCACTCCCATTGCCGGTCTTCCCAGACGATGCGATCGGGGCGCTCGCTCGCGAACCCCTCGACCCGCATCTGCTCGAGCGCCGCCCTCGCGGCGCCGACGAGGATGCGCTGCATTCGCGCATCCGGCGTGAACGGCCGACCTTTCTCCAGGCCCAGCGCCGCGAGCACGCCGTACATCGGTCGAAACTCCTCGATCGCCGGCTCCGCTTCGATGACGAGGTGCAGCCGCTTCCAATATTCGAGGTTGTCCTCCCGGCGCAGCGGGGTGGTATCGATGGGCCGATTGGAGGCGTCGACGGCGGGAATGACCGCATTCGGATTGGACATCGGGTACAGCTTCACCCGACGGAGCGCGTCGAGGGCCCCAGCCTGTCCGCCGTCGACCGGCATCGCCCGCACGGCGACGAGGATCTTGTAGGTCGTCGACCGGCCGATGTGGTAGCCGGCCGGCGGCACCTGCGGAGCGTCCGGCGGCAATACCAAATACTTCCCGCCTTTGCCGCCATCGGCCCCGGGAATACCCATATCGAGAATCCACCGTTGATGGTGGTCGTCGACGAGCCCGATATAGGGCCCGGCGGGTATCTCGATGACCAGCGGTCCGGTCGCCCGCAGATCGATGGTCGCACAGCCGTACGGAGTGTCGGAGTTCGCGGTGAAGATCAGGTGCTGCGGGCCGGCCGCGAGCAGCATCATCCCCTTGCCGTCTTCGATGCCCGCGTCCCTCGCCCCGCTGAAGAGCGCCTCGGCCGATACGGTCGGGTAGAAGAACCGATAGGCCTCGACCGCGTGGAGGAAGTCCTGCGCGTCGTGAATGTTCGCGGCCGCGGCACGCGTCGGGAAGCTGTGGTGAAGCTCCGATTGTCCGTTCGTCGATATCTGCGACACCATGACGACTCCTTCGCTGGTCCGGTCCGGGGCGTGCGGCGCCGAGCTCGGAGCCCCCAACCAAGCAATCGAAGGACCAGGAAGCGTGGCCTTGCGCGGCGTGGCTCCGCGCGACGGCGCACGCGGCGCTACGGCCCAATCGTTGCGACACTCTACATGACCGAGTCGTCCAATCTCGGTTCGAGCGCGCGCGCTGCGCGGCCTGCCCCGCGTCGCCGCGCCGCCGTCAGCGTCGGAGGGAGGCAACGATGTCACTCAAGGAGTACACCCCCGGGACCGCATTCACCGGTGTCATCGGGAGGACGTTCGAGGAATCAGAGCCCGCATGGCCGCGACCTCTGCGCGCAAAACCGGATGCGCCGAACGTGCTGTTCATCGTCTTGGACGATACCGGCTTCGGGCAGCTCGGCTGCTACGGCTCGCCGATTCGAACCCCGAACCTCGATCGCCTCGCGCGTGGGGGTCTGCTCTATACCAACATGCACACGACGGCTCTTTGCTCGCCGAGCCGCTCGTGCATGTTGACCGGGCGCAACCACCATTCGAATGCGATGTCGTGCATCACCGAGGGCGCGACCGGTTACCCGGGCTCGAACGGCCGTATCCCCTTCGAGAACGGCTTCCTCTCGGAGATCCTGCTTCCGCGCGGGTACAGCACGTTCGCCATCGGGAAGTGGCATTTGACGCCCGCCGAAGAGGTGAGCGCGGCGGGGCCCTACGACCGTTGGCCGCTCGGACGCGGGTTCGAGCGCTTCTACGGTTTTCTGGGCGGTGACACTCACCAATATTATCCGGACCTCGTCTACGACAATCATCAGGTCGCGCCGCCGAAGACGCCGGAGCAGGGCTATCACCTGACGGAAGACCTCGTCGACCACGCGAAGTTGTTCATCGCCGATGCGAAGCAAGTCGCTCCGGAGAAGCCGTTTTTCCTCTACTTCTGCCCGGGCGCGATGCACGCGCCCCATCATGCGCCGAAGGAGTTCATCGACCGCTACAAGGGCGCGTTCGACGACGGCTGGGACGCCTACCGCGACAAAGTGCACAAGCGGCAGCTCGAGCTCGGCGTCCTGCCTCCGAATACCGCGCTTTCGGCCCACGATCCCGACGTCGCGCCGTGGGATTCACTCGGTGCGGACGAGCGACGCCTCTACGCGCGGATGATGGAAGTGTTCGCCGGATACCTCGAGCACACGGACCATCAGATCGGTCGGCTGCTCGACTATCTCGAGGAATCGGGGCAGCTCGACAACACGCTGATCATGGTCATCAGCGACAATGGCGCGAGCGCCGAAGGGGGGCCGCACGGATCGGTGAACGAAAACCTCTTCTTCAACAACGTCCCCGAGACGTTGAAAGACAACCTGCCTGCCATCGCCGATCTCGGCGGGCCGAAATACTTCAATCACTACCCGTGGGGCTGGGCCTGGGCCGGCAATACGCCGTTCCGACGGTGGAAGAGGGAGACATACAGAGGCGGCAGCGCCGACCCGTTCATCGTCCACTATCCCAACGGGATCTCCGCGAAGGGCGAAATCCGAACCCAATACGCCCACATCATCGACATGTTGCCGACCGTCCTCGACGTCCTCGAGGTCGAGGCGCCGACGCACATTCGGGGCGTTTCCCAATCACCCATCCAGGGAGTCTCGTTCGCGCACACGTTCGACGACCCTACGTCAGAGAGCCATCGTCAAACACAGTATTTCGAAATGATGGGACATCGGTCGATTTATCACGACGGGTGGCGTGCCGTCTGCCCCGTCCCCGGCCCGTCCTTCACGGAGGCTGGCAAAGGGTTCGGCGAGCTCGTCGTGACGGAAGAGAAGCTGCGAGAGCTCGACGCGACGGGTTGGGAGCTCTACCACGTGGCGAAGGATTTCTCGGAGACGCGGAACGTCGCGGCCCAGAATCGGCCGAAGCTCATCGAGATGATCGCGCTCTGGTATGTCGAAGCCGGTAAACACGACGTCCTGCCGATCGACAGCCGCGGTACCGCACGCCTCGCCGAAGAGCGGCCGCAGCTGTCGAAGGATCGCAAACGGTACGTCTTCTACCCCGGCACGTCGGCAATCGGGAACAAGATCGCTCCTCGGATCCTCAATCGGCCGCACAGCATCACGGCTTCGGTCGACATCCAAGACGGCGCAGAAGGGGTCCTCCTCGCCCAAGGAGGGGCCTCCGGCGGATACTCGTTATACGTCAAAGGTCACAAGCTGCATTACGCGTACAATTACTTCGGCGTGCAGCGGTTCCACGTGGCCACGGCGGCCGACGTCCCCCCGGGTAAACACGAGCTCCGCTTCGAGTTCGAGCCGACCGGGGCTCCCGATTTGGCCCACGGAAAGGGCGCTCCGGGCCGCGCGCAGCTGTACATCGACGGGACGCTCGCGGCCGAGATGGATATGCCCGTCAGCATCCCGCTCGACATCGGTATTACGGAAGGGTTGACCTGCGGGCGAGACGACGGCTCGACCGTAACGGACGACTACGTTGCACCCTTCGCGTTCACCGGTGGTCTGTCACAGGTTGCGATCGACGTGTCCGGCGAGCTCATCGTCGATACCGAAGCTGCCATGAAGGCGGTGATGGCTCATCAATGAGCGAATCCCGCGAGTCGACGCGCGGAGGTCGCGCGAGCGGTTGGAGGTCTGCTCCGCTGCTTCGCCAGCTTCGCGCGCGCCCTCGCCTGTTCGTCGCGCTCGCCGTGGGAATCGCCGCCGGTGTCGGGTTTCCCCATTCGGTAGCGCCCCTGCCGCTGACACGGGCCATCATCGGCTGGAACGTCGGCGTTCTGTCGTTCATTGGTCTCGTCGCCGCGATGATGGCCAAGGCCGACAGTGAAGAGATGGCGCGGCGCGCCGAGCTCGAAGACGAGGGCAAGACCGTCGTCCTCGGGCTCGTTGCCGCGGCGGCGTTCACGTGCCTCGCCGCCATCGTCGGCGAGCTCGCCGCCGTGAAAGAGCTACATGGATACGAGCGGGGCGCGCGGCTCGCGCTCGCGGGGCTCACGATCGTCTCCGCGTGGGCCTTCACCCATTTGACGTTCGCGATTCATTATGCCCACGACTATTACGCAGCCGCGTGTGCGGGTAAGCCGGGCGGCCTCGAGTTCCCGCAAGAACCGGAGCCGGACTATTCCGACTTTCTCTACTTTTCGTGCATCATCGGGACGTCCGGCCAGACGGCGGACGTCTCCTTCACGTCGCGCAACATGCGAAGGGTCGGCACCGTCCACTGCGTGCTCGCGTTCTTCTTCAACGCGACCGTGCTCGCGCTCACCATCAATATCGCGGCGAGCCTGATTTGATGGTGGGATTTGCCACGGAGCAGCCATGTTCGGCGGCTCCGTGGTGAACGCTCCGTTCTCGGCCTCACTGAGGCGGCTCGACGACGACGTAGTTCACCTGCGTCCCGGAATATTGCGGCATGTACCAGGTGGTGCCGCAGCGGGAGTAGGTCGTGCCGTCGATCTCCGTCGTCGCGCACGACGACGGTAGCGTGTTTACGATCGACCCGACGGCGACCGCCGTTGCGGTCGCGGCCGCTGTGACGCCCACCGCGGTCGCGACGGGGGCGCGCCAGCCGTAGCCGACGCCGCCGTAGCCGTAATAGTGACGGTCGACATCCACGTCGACATCCCGGTGGACGTCGCGACTGACGTCGACGTTCCGATTGACGCTCGTGCTGCGACTGACGTCCGTGCTGCGACTGACATTCGTGCTGCGACTGACATTCGTGCTGCGACTGACATTCGTGCTGCGGTCGACGTTCGTGCTGCGAGTAACGTTGGTGCTGCGGTTGACGCTCGTGCGCGTCGTTCCGCGCACCGGCCGGGCCTCGGCGACGTCCGGGATGACGACGGTGGCTGCGACGAACACCCCGAAGAGGAGGCTCGCGCGGCGGACGAAGCTTGATTGCATGGCACTCCTCCTCGGGCGGGCGCGCCCGTCATTTCTTCGGCGAATCGACGTCGTTACCCGGCATCTCCACGATAGGGATCTTGTGCGCCGTCTTCGGCGCGACGAACGTAAACATCGCGTCCTTCAAACCCGGCTTGAGCGTCCAAGTAAGCGTCGACTCGAACTGCGGCTTGGAAGGTTCGCTCTTCGTCACGATCACGTACTTGCGCGGAAGGGGCCGCGCCCCCTGTTCGATCCAGATCTGCCAGTCGACGTCGTCTTGCCGAAACGCGTAGCTGTCGGTCTTCACACCGTCGACGGTCGCCGGTCCGGTGTCGATCGCGCCTTTGATGGCGTCGACGCCGCTCTTGTCAGTGCCCCAATAGAACATGTCCGCGAGCGGCAGCTCGAGACCGTATTTGCGCTCGCCTACATTGACGACCTTTTCAATGGTGTCGGGCGCATCGACCGTCGAATAGTAGTCGTTCCGCGGCCCGTAGACGGTCATGTTCTTACCGTCGTAGTAGAGCTCGCGCTCTTTCCGGTCGGAGACCATCTTCGCGCGAACCTTGTTCGGCCGCTTCACGAACATCTCGACCTTTTGCGTGTATTGCAGCTTTTGGCCGTTTTCGAGGACCTCGTCGGTGGTCGTGTCCGCCTTGACGACGAATTCCTTCTGGGCGCGAAGGAAGGCTCCCATCCTGTCGAGCGCGGCGGTCGCCTTTGGATCGATCGCCGGTTCTTCCGGCCTTTCCTTTCCTGACTTCGAGACTTGCGCCGACTGGCCATAGTCCGATTGGGGAGCGGTCGTGGTCTTCGCCGCCGCGGGCGTCGGGGTCTTGCTACACGCCGCCAGTCCGATCAGCGCCGAAGCGCACAAGACGATCGGATGGGCCTTATGGGTCCAAGCACGTTCGTGCAGACGCATGTTTTTTCTCCACCCTTCTCGAGCACACCGAACGCTCGGCGCTCATTTGCACCGGCTGCATCGCCTGCGCCACGTGCACGAATCACCGGCGCTATCGGCTCTCGTCAGGTCGAACCTTTCGAAAAGAATCACCAATCGCATCCATTCGCGGCCCCCGCACGGGTTGAGGCATTACGAGGCAGTCGCTCGGAGGGGAACGCCACGGACACGGCGCGAAGCGCGTCGGTCCGGTTTCGGCGGCGCGCGTCTTGCCGCATCGGCAAGCGAGGGAGGCACATGGCTATGCGTCAGTCGGAGCGTTCGTCGCGTGGTCGGTACGAGGGCGCCTCGAGGCGGTGGGGTGGCTGTGCAGCATTCGCGCTCCTTTTCGCATTGGGCTGTCAGCGCCCCTCGCCGACGCTCGAAGACCGACAAACTGCAGCCCCAGCGGACGAACGACCTCGCGACCCTCTGTCCTCTTGGAACGACGGTGAGACCAAAAGGGCCATCGTATCGTTCGTCGAACGGGTCACGCGCGAAGGGTCACCGGAGTATGTTTCGGTGCCGGAGCGCATTGCGGTCTTCGACAATGACGGAACACTCTGGTGCGAACAGCCAATTTACGTGCAGGCCGCCTTCATGGTGGACCGCGTGAAGACATTGTCCCCCGATCACCCCGAATGGAAAGACAAGGAGCCGTTCAAATCCGTGCTCGCCGGGAACATGTCGTTGGTTGCCCAGCAGGGCGAAAAGGCCCTGGCCGATCTACTGAAGGAGACGCACGCGGGCATGACGCCGGACGAGTTCGCGCGCATCGTCTCGGATTGGCTGAAGACGGCACGCCACCCGAGGTACGGGCGGCCTTATACCGAGCTCGCGTACGCACCGATGGTGGAGCTCCTCGGGTATCTCCGCGACAACGGGTTCAAGACGTTCATCGTCTCCGGCGGCGGCGTCGAGTTCATGCGTCCTTGGACCGAGGCCGTATATGGCGTTCCGCCGGAGCAAGTCGTCGGGTCGAGCGGCAAGCTGAGGTTCGAGATGCACGAAGGCACACCGGTTCTCGTTCGGCTTCCGGAGGTCGACTTCATAGACGACAAATCGGGCAAACCGGTCGGTATCGAGAAGTTCATCGGTCGCAGGCCGATCGCAGCCTTCGGGAACTCCGACGGCGACAAGCAGATGCTCGAATACACCGCTGCCGGCGCCGGACCTCGGCTCCTCCTCCTCGTGCATCACACCGACGCCGAGCGAGAGTACGCCTACGATCGTCGGTCCCCGATCGGACGCCTCGGCGCAGCGCTCGACGAAGCACGCTCGCGCGGCTGGCTGATCGCAGACATGAAAAAGGACTTTCGAATCATGTTTTCGACGCCCGGCACCTGAAGTGAGACCGTCAGTTGAACGGCCCGCTCCTGAACACCATGCTGACGATGGCCAGCGCGCCGATGATCCACAAGAGCGCCGCCGTCACGACGGTGAGCGAGATCGGATAGCTGGTTTCACCGTGAATGAGCCCCTGACGGGTCATCATCGTCCGCTCGGCCCGCAGCTCGCCCATGTACCGGAGGTGGTACACGATGCCGAGGGTCAACAGCGCGAGGCCGAGGCTGACGAGCGCGAGGCCGAAGTTGCGCGGTGCGTGCCGCGCGCTGGAGAGAATTTTGTCGGTCTGAAGGCGTCCGAAGAATTGATAAATGGTAAAACCGAATCCGATCAGCGACAGGGATGTTCGAATGATCGACATCATCGTCCGATCCGCGCTCATCCGAGACCGCTGGAACGACATACCGGTTCGCCGCGCGGAGAGCTCGGTGGACGTCTCTTCCGTGGAGAGGTTCGCGACCCGCGGCAGCCGCTCGGAATCATGCGCGAAGACACCTGCTCTGTGGGCGACGTGGAGCATGAAGAGCTTCTCCCTGTATCTGTGGAGTGCGTCGCAAGAAGGGCGCCACGAGCACGGTGGAGCCTTCGAGCTATCGACATAGGGGCACGGCAAATGCACCCCTATCGGTATGGAAGTCCATTCGCCGCGCGATTACTTCGCAGCCGTCGTCGCGAACCCGCGCGAGCCCCGCCTCGCCGGGGCGCACGGCACCTGCGTCTTCGATCTGGGCGACGACGGCGTCTGGTCGCTGCACGTCGAAGACGGGACGCTGTCCGTCTCGCAGGGGGCCGTCGATCAGCCGACGTGCAAGCTGACGATGCCGGCACACGTCTTCGTGCGCCTCGCGCGGGGGGACGGGCACGACAACCTCACGACCGCGCTCTTGCGCGGCGCGGTCTTCTTCGAGGGTGAGCTGCGGTTCGCCGCCAATCTGATGACCATTGTCCCGATGCCCGAACGCTGGAGCCGAGCCGCATGAGCACCAAGACGATCGCCATCCTCGAGGGGAACATGTTCATGGTGAGCGACCGGCGCGGGGACGTCGAGACGGTCGCCTCCGACCCGCAAGGGCTGTTCGTCGACGACACGCGTTTTCTTTCGCGGTGGGTCCTGACCGTCAATGGCGCGCGCCCCGCGATCCTGTCGACAGACAATGTCCAATACTTCGAGGCGCAATTCTTTCTCACGCCCTCGAGCGGCACCATCTATGTCGACTCCGATCTGTCGGTCATGCGAAAACGCACCGTCGGGCGCGGCTTCTGCGAGAGCATCTCGATCATCAACCACGCGGCGAAGCCGGTGACGCTCGACGTCGCCATCGAAGCGGCCGCCGACTATGCGGACTTGTTCGAGGTCAAAGACGTCCTGGTCAAGAAGGGCGAGCACTACCATCGACTCGAGCCGGGCCGCTTGGTCCTCGGGTATCGGCGGGACACCTATGTTCGCGAAACATGGATCGAAGCGCCGGACGCGGTCATCGACGCGAAGACCCTTCGGTACAAGGCCGTTCTGCCGCCTCATGCCGAATGGGCGACGACGATCGAGGTGCGCGTGTGGACGGCGCGCGAGACCGTCATGCGACGGACGCCGGCGCCGCCGCTATCGGCCGACAGCCGTCGCGATTGCATCGACGAGCTCCTCGGGGAAGCCCCGGAGGTGCGAACCGATTGGCTTCCGCTCGTGAACATCTATCAGCGCAGCATGATCGATATTGCGGCGCTTCGGCACCACCCGGCGTTGCTCCCCCAAGCGTCGATGCCTGCCGCGGGGCTACCCTGGTTCATGGCCGTCTTCGGCCGCGACAGCATTCTCACGAGCCTTCAAGCATTGCCGTTTCAGCCGGAGCTCGCGCGAACGACGCTCCAGGTGCTGGCGCTACGCCAGGGAAAACGCCTCGATACATTCCGAGACGAGGAACAAGGGAAGATCCTGCACGAGCTGCGGATGGGCGAGCTCACCGCGTTCGGCGAGAGACCACATTCACCCTATTTCGGGAGTGCCGATTCGACGCCGCTCTTCCTCGTTCTGCTCGACGAATACGAGCGATGGACCGGCGACGCGGACCTCGTTCGCGCCGTGGAGCTCCACGCACGCGAGGCGCTCGACTGGCTCGACCGAGACGGCGACCGAATGGGCAACGGCTATATCTCGTACAAGCGACGCAACGAGGAGACGGGGCTCGAGAACCAATGCTGGAAAGACTCGTGGAACTCGATCGTGTTTCGCGACGGCTCGCTGGCGAAGCTACCGCGCGCGTGTTGCGAGATTCAGGGATACGCGTACGACGCCAAGATGCGCTGCGCCCGGCTCGCGAGAACCTTTTGGGGTGACCAGGAGCTCGCCGCTCGCCTCGAGAAGGAGGCGGCGGAGCTCAAGGAGCGATTCAATCGGGACTTCTGGATGGCGGATCGGGATTGTTTTGCGCTCGCTATCGACGGCGACGGCCGGCGCGTCGATTCCATCACGTCCAACATCGGGCACCTCCTTTGGAGCGGAATCGTCGACGACGAAAAGGCCGCCGCCGTGGTGCGGCATCTCCTCGGCGAAGGGCTGTATTCCGGTTGGGGTATCCGAACGATGGCCCAGGGCGAAGGAGCATACAACCCTATCGGCTACCATGTCGGGACGGTCTGGCCGCACGACAACTCCCTCATAGCGCTGGGATTGAATCGATATGGTTATCGCGAGGAGGCGGCGCAGGTCGCGTGGGGGCTCCTCGAGGCTGCGCGGTATTTCGAGCATCGCCTGCCGGAAGCGTTCGCCGGGTATCGACGGGATCGGACGAACTTCCCGGTCGAATATCCGACGGCGTGCAGCCCGCAGGCGTGGGCCGCGGGCGCGCCACTCATGTTCCTGCGCACGATGTTGGGGCTCGAGCCACGAGGCAATCGCCTGTCGGTGGATGCGTGTCTGCCGCCCGATATCGAGTGGGTGGAGATCCGCTCGCTCCCCGGAAGATGGGGGTTTGCGGACGCCGTGGGCCGGCGCCCGACGCCTCCACGAGCGGCGCCGCGCCCCCGCCCCGCCGCACACTGAGCCGCGCGCCCCGTGTGGCCGAGGGGCCTTCGGTGAACTAGGATGCCGCGCGATGTTTCCGACCATTCGACCGCGCAGGCTCCGCAGAACGGCGTCGTTGCGGCGCCTCGTACGTGAAGCCCACGTCGAGCCGTCCGACTTCATCCTCCCGCTGTTCTTCAGCGAGGCCCTCGACGAGGCGCGTCCGGTCGCGACGATGCCCGGCGTGTCACAGCTGCCGGTACGTGCGGCCGCGGAGCAGGCGAAGCTCGCCCGCGACCTCGGCCTCGGCGGCGTGATCCTCTTCGGCCTGCCCAAGGTGAAAGACGCGCACGGCGAAGCGGCTTGCGACCCGAACGGCCCCGTCCCGCGCGCCGTCGCCGCGATGAAAGACGCGGCGCCGGAGCTTTGCGTCATCACCGATACGTGCGTCGACGAGTACACCGACCACGGCCATTGCGGGATTCTGAAGAAGGATTCACGCGGCGAGATGGTTGTCGACAACGACGCGACGCTCGACGTCCTCGCGCGGTCCGCGCTGGTGCAGGCGAAGGCAGGAGCCGACGTGGTCGCGCCGAGCGACATGATGGATGGGCGCGTCGGCGCGATTCGCACGGCGCTCGATCAAAATGGGCTCGAGGACATCGCGATCCTCTCCTATGCCGTGAAGTATGCGTCGTCGTTTTACGGCCCGGTCCGCGACGCCGCCGACTGCGCGCCGAAGTTCGGCGATCGGTCGGGGTACCAGATGGATCCGGCGAATGCGCGCGAAGCTTTGCGCGAGCTCGAGCTCGACGAGCGTGAGGGCGCCGACATGGTGATGGTGAAGCCGGCGTTGCCGTACCTCGATATCGTCGCAAAGGTGCGCGAAAAGACGAACCTGCCCGTTGGGGCGTACAACGTGAGCGGTGAGTACGCGATGATCAAAGCCGCCGCGCAAGCCGGGATGTTGGACGAAAAGCGTGCGACGCTCGAAGCGCTGCTGTCGATTCGGCGGGCCGGGGCGGACTTCATCCTCACGTATCACGCGATCGACGCTGCGCGATGGCTCGGCGCCTGATCGCTCGGCGCGGGCTCGCGGCGGTGGCCGCGGGCGCGGTAGCCTGTGCGCTGACGTCGACGGCGTGCGACGTGCTCACCGGCGGGTGTGGCGACGAGCTCGAGGACGTGGGGCCTGTCGAGTATTCCGACGGAACGGCGGAGGGCGGGATTTACAGGTCGTCGTCGTGGTCTTCGTCGGAGTGGATCGATTTCCCGCCGGGAATCGCCGTGCGCTTCGAGCACAAGCTCGGTGAAGAGCCGCGCGCCTGGCAGGCGTACGTCGCGACCGCCCGGGAGGGAGACGGCTCCAACCTCGTACTCGCGACGGGCAGCGAGGCCGAGCTGGTGGACATCGACGACGAAGCCGTCACCGTTCGCAACGCGACCTGCGTCGACTTCTTCATCGTCATGGTTGCAATGTCCGCGGTCGAATAGTCGTCGTTCGAACGGCCGTCCTCATCGGGTGGCACGTCGGATGCGAAACCTCCACATATGACCGGGGAGGAGATCTGGCGGCTCGTGGCAGCCGCGACTGCTGGAATGTTTCTCGGGTTTCACTACGAGCTTCGTGAGCGCCCAGGCGGTCTGCGGACCCACCTCATTACCGCCGTTGGGGGCGCCGTCTTCGCCATGACGATGATGCACGCCGACCCGGGCGATACCGGGCGCGCGGTGCAAGGTGTGGCATCCGGCGTCGGCTTCATCGGCGCGGCGGCAGTGTTGAAGAGTCAACGATACGTCCGAGGCATTACGGCGGCGGCGTCGATATGGGTATCTGCTGCGCTGGGATGTGCCGCCGGATTGGGTGATAGTCGACTGGCCGTTGCGGTGGGGGCCGTCGTCGGCGTGACGGATTATGTGCTGTATCTGCTGCTCGGCCGGCGGGCCGCGCAGTCTGCCAAGCACGGAGACGATGCTTGGGAGGGGTGACGGGTGCGCGGCGACGCGCAGCAACCAACGCGACGTGACCGCGGCCGCCCGGGGGCGAACGAATCGGGGAGGGGGATATTGCAACCCCAGCGAGATTGTTCGCGGCCGGGGTCGAGACAGCTCCGCCGGCGCCAGTCGAGCGCACGGCATCTGCGCGCCTACTCGCCGCGTCCAAAACCTCAACCGCCCACAATCCTGCTGAACAACCTCAGCACGACCTCCGCCGCCGATTCACTTCGCGCGAACACGATGAACGCAATGGGCAATACGGTCGCGAGCAGGTGATTCCGGATTTGGTCCCAGCCCGGAATGATGATTCGCATGTCGCGCGCGACGCAATAACTGTTGCCGACGTCGGCGAGGCTCTGAAAGTCGGAGCTCCCGAGCATCGGCTCGCGATTCGGGTCTTCGGCGGCTGCCCAACGGTTCTCGAATTGGTCGACGTAACGCCGCACGATGGCGGAAAACTGGCGCTCGCCATCGTCCTTGGCATCGAACAAGACGGGGACGAACCTCGCGAACGGCACGAACGCGAGCGCCGACGACAGCAGGAAGAACACGAGGAAGTCGAACGCGAATGTTGCGGGCAGCGCGCGGCCGAGCTTGATTTCGTCGAACCAGACCGACGCGAGCGCAGCGGCGAGCGCGGCCACGAACACGCGCGTCGCGCCGAGCGGCCCGCTCAAGAATCCGAGGCCGCCGGCGCGGTCGGCGTGGGCCGGCTGGATGCGAGGTGACAGCGATGGAAGCTTCCAGAGAACCCTCGCCCATACGATCCAGTGATGGAGCCACCGGCCGATCGCGAACAAGAAGATCGGCTGACCGACGAGCATGTACCACCACCACGCGGCGGTATGCCCGCGCCAGAAAGGCTCCGCGTCGTGCAGCGTCGGCGCGACCCATCGAAGAACGCCCGACGGCAGCGCGCCGAGATATGCGATCAGCGTCACGAGGTAGATGCCGACGGCAAGGGTGATCTCCGGCCAGCGGGTGTGCACTCGTCGACGGTGGTGCTCGACCAAACCGTCCCACGCGGCGCGGCTCGAGTCGGGCAACACGTCGCCGGCTTCGAGGCTCTTGCATACACCGAGGGTGCGCGATTCGAGCGACTTCCACGCGAAGAACACGAGGCTCAACGCAACGACGAGGCGCACGTGGATCTCGCTGCGAAGCACCAGCGGATCCCACTTCCCGGAGACGAGCCAGCCGATCCCGGTCAAAGCGACGATGGGCACCCACGCGACGGCGACGCCGCACACCGCGAGCGCCACGTTGATGCGCTCCGGCCGCAGCTCCATATCGAGCCAACGCTTCGCACGAAGGAGGAGCGTGCCATGCGGCAACGTCAGGGGTTCGCTCAAAACGGGCCTCCGCCGCCCGTTACGCGGCAACGGACGTGCCTTCGTGCGGGCGGCGGAGCAGGCCGTGCGAAATCAGCTCAGCGGCATTCGGCGCCGCAGTTTTGCTGCGCGCAAATCAAGAATGCGCTCGTCTCTTGGTCGGCCAATTGGCAAGCAGATCCCAAACACTCGGCCTGCGGGTTCTGCGAAGTTTGCACGCAACCGAGGCACGCGATGCATTCCGCGTCGGCAGAGCACGTCTCGAGCTCGTCGCAACATCCGCCATTGGCGTTCGCGTCCTTCACACAAGTCGTGCATGGGGTGTCGTTCGCCGACGCATCACAGGCCGACTGTCCCATGAAGCATTGCGCATTGCAGTTGTCGTTGGCACACGCGAACATCGCCGACGTCGCCGGATTACCGAGGTCGCATTCGTTGCCGACGCACGCGAGCGGGTCCGGATTGGTCTGGGTACACGCGAGGCATTGCGTGCACGAGGGGTCGGCGACGCAATCGTTGTATTGGCCGCAACAAGAGTCTTTGGCGCAGCTGACGCACGCCGTGTCGTTGGGCTCGTCGAGGCATTCGGGTGCCCCGCCCATTCCACCGGTACCCGGCTCGCCGCCCGTACCCGGCTGACCACCATTGCCGCCCACGCCGGGCGCTCCACCCGGGTTTTGCCCACCATTGGATGTCTCGCCGCCGTTGCCACCGGTGCTCGGCGTGCCGCCCTGGCCTCCGTTGCCTCCGCCCCCCGTCTCCGTGTCGTCGCCGCAGCCGAACGTGAGCGCGACGCCCGCAAGCCCCATCGCAAAGATCCAAGCGCGTGTCATGGTGCCCTCCGCAACGTCATTCTACACGCGCTCGATCCCTCAGCGACCGCTGTCGCGCGGGCAGCTCGCGCGCGGCAGGACACCACGCATGCTGCGAACGTCGCGCCCCGCGAAGTAGGCCTCGAAGCGGCGTTCGAGCGGCCTTCGCAGCGTGGCATCCCCCCTGACGAGGGGATGGGACAACGCTGCGCAAGCGTCGGGCGAGAGCGACGCTAGGTAGCGCTCGTCGAGACCCTTCCCGTTCGCAGCGCGCTCGAGGTTGGTATGCGCGATATATCCGTCCGCATTGAACATCGCGGCGGCCGTTCCCAAAACGCACACGGAGGTGAGCGCGGCGCCGCCGTATCCCTGCCAGCTGCGCGCTATCGATTTGGTCGCGGTGAGGACCAGCATGATCACCACGGCGATTTCGACGAACGCGACCCCGAGCCGGAGCTCCGTGGCGCCGTACGCGTCGACGTAAACCGACAGTCGCTGCCAACACGAGGCGACGGTGACGCCGCTCAGGAGGAGCAGGCTGCACTCGAGCGCGCGCAGCACGGGACCGCCGGCGGGCGTTCGCGCGCCGGGCGGCGAGAGAAACGCGTGGCCGGCGAGCACGAGACCGATCGAAAGCACGCTGGCAACGAGGAGCGAGGCGAACCCGGCGTGGAGATACGATGCATAGGTCGGTCCGTCGGCCGCGCGCACGACGTCGTGTCCGCCGAAGAGATCCCGCGCATTGGCGACGACGAAGACCACGAACACCGCCACCACCTGCGCGATGATGAGCGACCAGGTGAGCGGCTTCACCGGCCCACGCAGTGCTTCGGCGGCGCGCGCGCTGACACGATAAGGAGAGCTCGGCCCCTCGACGGCGAGCTTCTTGTCTCGCGCATTCATCGCATAGCCAATCGCAATGGCGCACGCCGTCGCAATGCTGGCGCCGGCGAAATAGACCCATTCGACGGATTGTCCGAAGCTTCGCTCGACGAGGGCGGAGAACTTCGGATCGGCACCGAGCAGCACCGCGAAGAGGCCCGCGATCGGCAATCCGATCGCGCAACCTCGCGCGACGGACCCGAAGGTCTGCTTTCCGTGACCTTCGAACGCGTCCTTGGGAAGCTGCACGGTGGATCGAATCGCACCGAGCGAGCCGAGGAAGGTCCGATCCAGCTCGCGCACGAACATCGGTAGGTCGCCGAACCCGGCTCGCGATCGAAGCAGCACCGGCACGAGCGCCGCCGCGACGAACGACAGCGGGACCGCCACGACCTGATTGAACGCCCCGGCGCGCAGCACCGGGGCGGCAGCCAGCGCGATCGACGAGACGGCCGCGACCATCGCCGGCCCGCGGATGGGTCGTTCGGTGAAGAGGACGAAGCTCGCGACGACCGCGCCCGCGATCGCGAGGAACCAGTTCAGCCCGACGCCGGTATCCCAGAAGAGCGCCTGAACCACCGTGCCGGCGGCGAGGCTCGCTGCGAGCACCCGACGCGCTCGTCGGGTGCTCGGTGCGGGGGCCGACGGATCGGTTGCGATCTCTTCGACGACGGGACAGACCTTGGCAGACTCCATTCGTTTCCTCCGTGTTCTTGATCCGACTGTGCCGTCGAATCGGCCGGAGGTTTCGACCGGACTTGCCGAGCGGCTCCTAGAGGGGGGCGAACGGTCGCATCCCGCTCCCGAGCGGACGCAGGCACGGAGAGGCGAGCACCCCGATCCACGCGGCGCGCGGTTTCCCGCTGCTACGCTGCCCCGAGATGTCGATCGAGCGGGTCATCGAGCCGTGGCAAGAAGGCTCCGTCGTGCGGAGCACGCTTCGTGCGCTGCTCGCGACGCGGCGTCTGGTGCCGATCCTGGTGGTGAGCTTGCCGCTCATTTTCCTCCAGTGGAGGCTCAGCCGCGACCGACTCGCCGCGCCGATTGGTGTGCTGATGTGCATCAGCTTCGTGCTCGTCGCGCCCGTCTCCTTTCGCGTGCTCTTCCCGGACGGGCTCGAGCTGTCCCACGGCGCGATTCGGCTGCTGCTCTATTGCGTGATCGGCCTCGGCGTCGTGCTCGGCGTCGGCGGCGCGCTGCCGATCCTGCTCGAGATGGGGCCGACGCTGCTCACGATGCGCTCGAGCCTCCTCGTCTGCGTGACGCTCTTCCTCGTCGGCGGGTGGGGGCTCGGCCGTGACATCTTGTTCGAGCAGTCGCTCGCGCGGGAGCGAGCCCGTGCGGAGCGCCTCGCCGCGGAAGCGGAGCACGCGCAGCTGCTCGCTCTGCGCTCACATCTCGATCCGCATTTTCTCTTCAACACGCTCAACGCGATCGCCGAGTGGTGCCGCGAGGACGGCGAGACGGCGGAGCGAAGTGTCCTTCAGCTCGCAGGCATTCTGCGCGCGATCCTCGCCGGTGTGCGAGCTGCGACGTGGCCGCTCGAAGAGGAGCTGAAGCTCGTGAAGGATCTCTTTGCGCTGCACGCGCTGCGTGACCCGAACCTGTTCGAGCTCCAATGGAACGTCGCGTCCGACACGAGGCGCGCCGCCGTGCCGCCGATGATCGTCCTACCGCTCGCAGAGAACGCCATCAAACATGGTCCCGCGAAGGGATATCGCGGCGTCGTGAGCGTGGAAGCGACCCGTCACGGCGATACGATCGAGATCGCGATCGAGAGCCCAGGTCCGTACGCGGGTCCCCGTGAAGGCAGCGACGGCCTGCCCACCGTCGAGCGCAGGCTCCGCATCGCTTACGGCGATCTTGCCTCGTTCCACATCGGCCCAGCAGGCGCGCGAACGCGTGTCCGTCTGGTCTTGCCCATTCGATCGACCGGTGTGGAGATCGCTGCGTGAGCGAACCGTTGCGTATCCTCGTCGCCGACGACGAGCTCCTCGCGCGAAAGCGCCTCTTGCGGCTGCTCTCCGCGATGGATGACGTGACCGTCTGCGGCGAGTGTGAGGATGGGCCGTCGGTGGTCGCGCGCGTGAAGGAGGGCGGTGTCGACGTGGTGCTGCTCGACATTCAAATGCCCGGATACGACGGCCTCGAGGCGCTCGATCTCATGCCGGACGACCGCCCGTTCGTCGTGTTCTGCACGGCGCACGTGGAGCACGCGGTCGGAGCATTCGAGCGTGATGCCGTCGACTATCTGTTGAAGCCCGTCGAAGCCCTGCGATTGAAGAAGGCGATCGAGCGCGCTCGCGAGCGTATCGCCATGCACCGGGCGCGCTCGACGGCCGTCGCGCTCGAAACGCCCGCGCTGAACCGCCTGGCGATCGTGACGAAGAACGGCATCGAGCTCGTCGATCCGTCGCGGGTGAGCCACGCGGTGCTGAACGGCGAGCTCGTGACGATCGTGACGCTCGACGGCGAGTACTTGAGCACCGATCCGCTCGGCGATCTCCATACCCGCCTGCCGCCGTCCACGTTCGAGCGCGTGCACCGCAAGGCGATCCTCAACCTGGCCCACCTCGTTCGCCTCGAGCCGCTTCCGACCGGCGGCTACCTGGCGCACACACGCACCGGCCATGTCGTGGAAGTATCGAGACAAGTGGCGCGCGATCTACGACGCAGGCTCGGCCTGCGCTGACGCGCCAATTTCTCTCGGCAAGACGAAGGCCGCCTCGGGTATCTTCGGCGCAAAACCGTGTCCGACGAATCCCACTCGACCTCGCACATCATCCAGTCCCTGGTGGTGAACCTCTTCATCGCGGTGTCGAAGTTCGTCGCCGCATTCTTTACGAAGTCCGGGGCGATGCTGGCCGAGGCGATCCACTCGTCCGCCGACTGCGCAAACCAGCTTCTTCTGTTGCTCGGGGTGAAGCTCGCGAGGCGCGCGCCGGATCCGTCGCACCCGATGGGCTACGGCCGCGAGGTCTACTTCTGGTCGTTCATGGTGGCGATGTTGCTGTTCACGGGCGGCGGCGTTTTCTCCGTCTACGAAGGCATCCACAAAATCCTGCATCCGGAGCCGGTCGAGAACCTCCTCGCCGGTGTCCTCGTGCTCGGCATCTCGCTCCTTCTCGAGGGTGCGTCGACGTTCTCGAACATCCGCGAGCTCAACAAGCGCCGCAAATCCGCGCCCTTCGTTCGATACCTGCAGGACACGAAAGACTCGGACCTCATCGTCGTGTTCGGCGAGAACTCGGCCGCGACGATCGGCCTCACGTTCGCGCTCTGCACGCTGGTGATGGCGTACGTCACGGGCAACGGAATGTGGGACGGTATCGGAAGCCTCCTCGTCGGCCTCGTTCTGATCGGCGTCGCGGTCTTCCTCGCCATCGAGGTGAAGAGCCTGCTCGTCGGCGAAGCCGCGGATCCGACGATCGAGCGCGCCGTCCACGAGGTCGCCGACAAAGACGCGAACCTCGAATCGGTGCTTCGCATCCTCACCATTCAGCAGGGCCCGGGCGAGGTCATGCTCGCGATGAAGGTGAAGATGAAGGGCGGTCTATCCGGCGACGAAACGTGCGACGCGATCAACGCCTTCGAGCAAGCGCTCCAAGAGCGTCACCCGGAGATTCGGTGGTGCTTCGTCGAGCCCGATAACGAGGCCTGAAAAGCGAGAGGGGACGCCAAGCGCGCCAAGAGCAGAACGAGGGAGAAGAGGAAGAGGTCTATTCTTCGCCGGCTGCTGCTTCGACTTGGACGGACTCGGTCACGGCCGGCGCCTTCGAAGAGTGCGAGCCGATTTCGGCGATGTGCTCGCGGGCGAACTGCAAGGCGTGCAGGCGCGCGTAGACGCCGTTCGCGACGAGGAGCTCAGCGTGGGTGCCGTGCTCCACGACCTTACCCTTGTGGAACACGATGATGCGATCCGCGGCGCGGATCGTGGAGAGGCGGTGCGCGATGACGAGCGCGGTGCGGCCCTTGAGCGCACCCTCGACGGCGCGCTGGAGCCGCGCCTCGGTGTCGCTGTCGACGTTCGCCGTCGCTTCGTCGAGGACGAGAATGTCCGGATCTTTGTAGAGGGCGCGCGCGAATGCGATGAGCTGGCGCTCACCGGCGGAGAAGTTGGAGCCCCGTTCACGAACGGGTGCGAGGAGGCCATCTTCACGCCGCTCGAAGAGATCGAGGGCGTCGATGCGCTCCAGTGCGCGGCGCACGCGCGCCATGTCCGGCTCTTTGTCGCCGGCGGCGATGTTGGTGGCGACCGTCCCGGGAAACAGGAAGACGTCCTGCGGGACCACGGCGAAATTCGTGCGGAGCTCGTCGCGGTCCCACGCGCGCACGTCGCGACCGAACACCTTCACACTGCCGCTGGAGATTTCGTAGAGACGCAACACGAGCGAGAGCACCGTGCTCTTGCCGGCGCCGGTCGCACCGACCAGGGCCACGCGCTCGCCCCGGGCGACGTGCAACGACACGTCCTTCAGCGCGAGCACGTTGGGCTTGTAGCCGAACGTGACGTCCTGAAGCTCCACTGCGGGAGCATCGGGTGAGACCGTTTCGGGCTTTTGATCGGGCTTGACCGGCGCGTCTTCTTCCTTGTTGTCGAGGAGATCGAACACGCGCTCCGCACCGGTCATCGCCGACTGCACGAGCGTGTACCGAGCCGACAGATCGCGGATCGGCAAGAAGAACATGTCGATGTACGCGACGAACGCGAACAGCGTCCCGAAGGAGACCCGCTCGCTGTGCGCGTGGATGCCCGCGGCCCACAGAGCAGACGCGATGCACAAGCTCGAGATGAGCTCGATGGCGGCGTCCATCGTCGCGTCCCAAACGATGGAGCGGTTGTTCGCCTGCCGGTACGCCTCGTTGATCGCGTCGAACTCGCGCGCGCCCTCTTCTTCGCGGGCGTACGCCTGCACGACCGACATGCCGCTCACCTGCTCGTTGAGGTACGCGTTCATACGGGCCGTCTTGAGCCGGACCTCGCTGAAGGCCTCGCGGATGCGCTTTCGTGTGTAATTGACGCCGATCATGACGACCGGCAGCGCCGCGAAAGCGATGAGCGACATCTGCCAGTCCATCGACATCATCACGGCGACGATGACGACGAGCCGGAGCAGATCGCCAATCGCGTTGAAGGCGCCCGACGCGAACATTTCGCCGATCGCGTCGACGTCGTTCGTGACCCGTGTGACGAGCCGGCCGACCGGCGTGCGGTCGAAGAACGAGAGGCTGCGCGTGTGCAGGAACTCGAAAACCGTACGGCGGAGCGTGGCCATCGCCGTCGCGCCGACCTTCTGCATCAAATACATCTGCGGGAACGCGATGGCCTGCTCGCCGACGATGACGAGCGTGAGCAAGAGGCCGGCGCGTGTGATCGCGTGCGGATCTTTGCCGATACCGTCGAGCCCCGCTTTCATGATGAGCGGACGCAGCAGCGCGAGGCTCGACGCCGCGAGGAGCAACGCGAGCGAGGCGATGAATTGCGCCTTGTACGGCCGAACGAATGGCCACAGCCGAACGAGGTTCTTCGCGTCGTAGGCTTGGAGAGCCCCCTCTTCGTGGAAGCGCGCGAGGGCCTGCTCCGCGCGCTTCGGAGGTGCTTTCGCCTGTTTTTGAACGGCGGGTGCCTGGGTCGTCAAGCGGCCGTGCTCCCCTCTTCGGCGTCGAGCGCGTCGAGATCGGCTTCGAGATCTTGCTCGCTCGCGAACGCGGCGTAGAGGCCGTCGAGCTCGATCAGCTCGTCGTGCGTACCCTCTTCGATCACGCGGCCCTCGTCGAGGACGACGATCCGATCACAGCGCTTCGCTGCGGCGATTCGGTGCGTGATGAGAAGAACCGTGCGGTCCTTCTTTTGCCGCTCGATGGCCTCCAAAATCGATGCCTCGGTCTTTGCATCGACCGCCGACAGCGGGTCGTCGAGGACCAGAACCGGCGGACGGCGAAGCAGCGCACGCGCGAGCGCGACGCGCTGGCGCTGGCCACCCGAGAGCTGCACGCCACGCTCGCCGACCACCGTATCGAAGCCTTCGGGCAGCGACTCGACCTCGGTGAGGACCTCGGCCTCGCGCGCGGCGTCGCGGATCGAGCGGTCCGCCTCGGGTGAATCGGTCTCGTCGAGCGAATAGCCGATGTTCTTCGACACCGTCGTGGAGAACAAAAAGGCGTCTTGCTGCGCGTAACCGATGCTTCCTCTTACGCGCTCGAGCGAGAGCGAACAGATGTCGTGCCCGTCGAGGAAGATGCTCCCGGCCGGCGTCGGTAGCAGACGCGGCAACAGGGTCGCGAGCGTGCTCTTACCGCTGCCTGTTCGACCGACGATCGCGAGCGACCGGCCGGAAGGCACCTCGAAGCTCACGTCGCGAAGCACCGGTTTGGTGCCGTGCGAAAACGAGAGGTGCCGCACGGCGATCGCGCCTTTGACGGTGTCGGTCGCGCCGACGTCCCCGCTCTTGATCTCGGGCTCGGCGTCGAAAATCACGGCGAGGCGCGCGTACCCCGCACGACCGCGCGCCACGATCGCGGCGACGAAGCCGAGCGCGAGAAGCGGCCACGTCAGGCGCAGGAGCGCGAGCCAGAACGAGACGAAATCGCCGGGGGAGATGGCGCCGGCCTCCATCAACGAGCCGCCGTACCAAAACACGATGAGAATGCCGGCGGCGGCGATCGTGCCCATCACCGGCCCCATCGAGCCGCGCACGCGCGCCAGACCGAGGCTCTTTTCCAGGTAGCTCGCGTTGTTCTCCTCGAACGAGGCGAGCTCGCTCTTCAAAAGGCCGAAGCTGCGGACCACGCGCGCACCCGAAAGGCTCGCGAGGACGCGATCGCTCATTTTGCCGATCGCCTCTTGGTTTTCCCTCGTGCGGCGGAACATTCGCGACGAGAAGCTGCGCGTGACGAGCCACAAGACCGGCATCGTCGTGAAGCTGACCAGCGTCAGCCTGACGGAGATCGTCATCATGACGTACACGGCGCTGGCGAAGCCGAAGACGCTCGAGATGACGTTGAGAATGCCGAAGCCGAGGAGCAGCCGCACTTGGGTGAGGTCGCTCGTGGCGCGGCTCATGATTTCGCCCGTCGGCATCGTCCGGAAGAACGACGGACCGAGGCGCTGCAACCGGTCGAGCAAAACGGCGCGCAGCTCGTACTCGACGTTGCGACCCGCGGAGAAGATCGCCACGCGCGAGAGCACCCGCGCTCCCGCGGCGATGATGCTCACCACGATCATCGCGATGGCGGCGGTCTTCGCATCTTGTGCGCGAAGCTGGTTTGCCGCGTCGACGGCGTCGCGCACGTAGAAGTCGCGACGCGCCATCAAGTACTGCTGGACGAGGAGCAAAACGCCGCCACCAGCGTACCAACCCAACTTGTCTTTTAGCTGACCCCGCAGGGTGACGGGGAAGGTCGAAGCGATGCCTGTCACGTCGAGGAATCCCTTGCGCGACCCGAAACGGAAGCCGGCGCAAGCACCTCTACCACGAACAACGAGACGGGGCTCATCGCTGGCGTCGCATCCATGACGCGGGATTCGTCACAAACAGCCCGCTCAAAAATTCGTTGGATGACGCCGAGCAACCAAGAGCGCAAGAGTGGCGCGACGAGCTCGAACTCTTCGATGCGCAAGGTCGCGCGCCGCGGCCCCTCCGCGACGATCGTCCACGAGCCGAAGTCGAAGAAGCAGCGAAGGATCGCAACCGAACGGCGAATCACGTCGCTGAACTCGGCCGGGCGAACGAGCGTCCCAACAAAAGCCCCGAGCTCTTTGTCGACCGACTTGCGGCCGAGATCGAAGAAACCGGCGGCGTCGACGCCGAGCACACGCGAGGCGAGATCCACGTACCGGCGCACGACCTCGACATCGTGCGCGTCGAGCGCGCTCGGCCGGCCGCGACGCAGCTCTTCTGCGTGGGTATCCGACAAGAGCGCGACGACGCGCTCTCGCTCATTGTCGCCGTAGACGGACTCGATCATTCCGTCGACGCTCCGAAGAACGATGCCGCGCGCACATCGGCCGAGCGCGCGGGGCGGAAGCTGTGCGGCGCGCGTCGAGACCGCGCCGAGATCGAGACCTATCGCAGGAGGCGTCGCGCCGCGCGAGGACGGCGGCGGCGGGCGGGTCGTCTTTCGGCGTCGCGTCTCCGCCTCCGAGAGAAGGTTGAGGAGCCTCTCCTCGAGCACGTCGTCGTCCGGCTCGAGACTCGTGAGGACCCGCAGCACCTCGGTCGCCGACGAAGGACGATCTTGAGGAGACTTCGCGAGGAGGTTGCGAATGACGGCGCTCACCTCGGCGCTCACGGCGACGCCGAGCGATTCGAACGAAGGGGGGCTCGCGTGGACGATGCGGAAGGCGGTCGCGACGGCGGTGCTGGCCGTGAACGGCCGGCGCCCTGTGAGGAGCTCGAACATCACGATGCCGAGCGAGAACAGATCGCTGCGACCGTCGAGCGGCCCCTCCCCCGTTGCCTGCTCGGGAGACAAGTAGTCGGGCGTACCGAACACCACACCCGTGCGCGTTCGCGGGCCCTCTTTCGCGTTCGTCTCGTCGATCTTCGCGATGCCGAAGTCGAGCAGGTGCACGCTGCCGCGCTCGCCCCTTCCCTTGCGCTCGCGGCAAACGAAGACGTTCTCCGGTTTCAGATCGCGGTGCACGACGCCGCTGCGGTGCGCTGCCTCGAGCGCGGCGAGGACCGGGATCGCGATCGCGATCGTCGTCGTCTCGTCGAAGCGGCCCATGATCGCGAGAAGCACGCCGGCGGAGCTGCCGTCGAGGTGCTCCATCGCGATGAAGGGGCCGTGCTCGCTGGTGTCGGCGTCGAGGATCTCGACGATGTTCGGGTGCCGGATCGAGCTCAGCACCTTCGCCTCTTGGAAGAGGCGGGCCGTGACGTCGGGGCTGCTCCACAGCTCGCGATGCAAGAGCTTGATCGCGACGGTGCGCCCGGTCTTCGTGTCGTCCGCGCGGAACACGTGACCCATGCCACCGCCACCGACGCGCTCGAGCAGTCGGTATCTGCCGTGGACGAGGGTGCCCGTCGTGATGTCGCCGTCGCTCATTCGGGTTTCCGGATGCGCGTTCGCTCGAAGGCGCGCGTCCCGTCTGCAGGGGTGCTGGCGGAGCTTCGCACGTGCCACCCACGCCCGTGCGGACCCTTACTGTACACCACTACAGCAGCCCTCGATGCCACAAGCTCAGCGTATCCATCGAGCAGGCGACGATGCCGTGGAGGAGGGCTCCCCCCCAAATGGACCGGGTACGCAGGCTCAAGGTCGAGAGCACGAAGCCGGTAACGAGCGATCCCAGCGCCTCGGGCAGCGGCTTTCCGTAGTGGATCATCATGTAAGGCACCGCCGGGGCGAAGATTGCCGCGTAGCCGAGCTCTCGACGTAGGCCGTGCACGAAGAAGCCGCGAAAGAAATACTCGATACCGATGAACTGGGTCGCGTACAGCAGCTCCCACGCGACGAAGTTGGGAAAGAGCGACTCGCCGATCTGCGGCTGATAGTAGGGATACTTTTTCTGGAAGCCCGAGCCGAACGAAGCGGCGACGACGAACGGCATCACGACGACGAGAAGCGTCGCGTACACCTTCCATTGCGACTTGCCGCGAAGAGAAAGGCCCGTTTCGCCGAGCGGCGTTCGTAGGAACCCCTTCACGATCAACATCGGCAGGAGCAGGTAGCCGACGATGCGGACGCTCGCCCACCAGATGCGCGCGTTGATCCGCCGTTCGGGCGCCTTCGTGACGGCATATTCGAACGCATCGCTCACATGACCGAGACCGATCGGCTCGAGAATCTTCCCGAGCCAGCGCGGGTCGTCGGTGTTGCCGCAGAATTTGACGATGAGCAGGCACAGCGCGGCGCCGAAGAAGACGATCGCCATGCGCTTCGTCACGAGGTCCGGCGATTCTTTCGATCGATATGCCGCGCTCTGCGCATCGAGCGTGGTTCGTAAGTCGCTGAAGTAGCTGTGAACGAGCTCGCGGAAAACCTTCACGCGGCCCGAGCCTTAGCAGCTTGTGGGAGCGGCCGACAGTACGCGAGGTTTCGCTGGCCGTGGCGAAATGGTCGTTCGACGACGCGCGGCGCGAGGTGGCCTGCTTCCTGCCAAGGTCGGGGAGACCCATCAAGGAAGGTATAAAAATGGCGCACAAAGCAGTGTACGGAATCGCGAACGACCGCGCGCACGCAGAGCGCGTCGTGGCGAACCTGCAAGCGGGCGGGTTCGCTTTGAACGACATCTCGGTGCTCTTCCCCGACGAGTCTCAAACGCAGCAGTTCGTCCACGAAAAGCACACCAAAGCGCCCGAAGGTGCCATCGCGGGTGTCGGCGCGGGCGGCGCGATCGGGGGCACGCTGGGCCTCCTTGCAGGGCTCGGCGCGATCGCGATTCCGGGCATTGGTCCGCTCATCGCGGCCGGTCCGATCCTGGCCGCGCTGAGCGGCGCAGCTGCGGGTGCAGCGGTCGGAGGCATCGCGGGCGCGCTCGTCGGCCTCGGCATCCCGGAGATCGAGGCGAAGCGGTACGAGAGCCGGATGAAGAAGGGCCACATCCTCGTCTCGGTCCACACCGAGAGCCTGCGGGAGATCGGCCGCGCAGAGGACGTGCTCAAGAACACCGGTCTCGAGGACATTTGGGTCACGCCCGACCTCGCCGGAGCGCCCGCGTATGCGGCGACGGGCACCGGTGGACCGGTGGCCGCGACGGGCGTCCCGGTGAAGAAGGAACGCTACTGACCCGCCGACGAAATCGCGAAAAGGCGCAGAGGGCGAAGAAAGGACGCGCGCAATGGAAGAGCTCATCCCGTTTTTCACTGCCGTCTTTTCGTCCCTCTGCGTCGTCGCGTTCGTCAATAGCGATCAGTGGCGACCGAGGACTCGATTACCTCGTAAGCGTTGGAAATGGCGCAGTCGACGAACGCCCGTCGGCAATCGATGAGATCGCTACTCCGCGAGCTCACGAATCAGCTGCTCGACCCCGCGCGCCGAATCGTCGTCGACCGGCGACAGGACGACCATGCTGAGGCCGTCGCTGTCGTCCACGGAGAACGTCGACGCCTCGAACACCAGCTCGCCTACGGTCGGCTTGAAGAGTCGCCTGTGCCTGACGCCGTGCGTGTGCAGCTCGTTTTCCGCCCATAGCCGGCGAAAGTCCTCGCTCGTCTCCATCAGCTCGTCGACGAGCGCGGCGGCTTCCTCGGTTGCTCCCGCGCGCGCGACGTCGACGCGAAACGCGGCGAGGCACGTGCGCCGCATGTCGTCGGCATGCGGAAGGAACGCGGCCGCTTCGGGATGAAACACCCGGCGTAGCATGTTGCGCTCGCGCTCCGGGATTGCAGCGTAGTCCCCAATCACCGCGACCGCAGCACGGTTCCACGCAACGATCTGAAACGTGGGCGTCTTCACCAACGCCGGCACACGTAGGTTGTCGAGCACGCGCTGCAGCGCCGGCGTGACATCGGCGCGCGCCGCGACCTCTTCGCGACGAAGACCGGGCGTGCGACGCCGCTCGGTGGATGCCGGCTGAAGCCGCTCGCGGCGCGCGCGCAGAAATTCGGGAAGAGTGGTAGTCGCCATACCAGTATGCGGGCACGTCTTTTCCAGCTGACGTTCGCAGCTTACGGTCCGCGGATGACCAAGACAACGCTTCGAGCGTGCCATCTCGGGAGGGAGCTCCCATGCTGACGGTGCATCATCTCGGACGTTCGCAATCCGAGCGGATCGTCTGGCTGTGTGAAGAGCTCGAGCTCGATTACGAGCTCCAGCGCTACGAGCGCCGAGCCGACAACCGACTGGCCCCGCCGGAATACAAGGCACTTCATCCGATCGGATCCGCGCGGGGAGGCACCCTACCTGGCCGGAAGTGAATTGACGGCAGCCGACATCATGACCGTGTTCTCATTGACGACGATGCGGTTGTTCAAGCCCTATGATCTTTCGCCCTGGCCGAACCTATTGGCCTATTTGGAACGAATCGGCGCTCGGCCGGCCTACCGTCGGGCCATGCGGAAGGCGGATCCGGATTTGACGCCGGTGTTGGGGCCCGTCATCGCGGAGTAGCCTTTTTAGGCACGCGTCGCGCGGGTGCGCCGCTGCGCGCGCCGTGCCGGTCGCGCCGTGGCCGCGGCCCCGCACGAAAGGGCGGCACATAGACTATGTCGCAGCCTCCCATTCGCTTTGCAGCTGCCGCGAGCCCCGTGCGCGCGCGCCGCGATGGCGCGCGCATCACTTTTTCGCGACCTCGGCGCTCAGGACCTCGAGCACGGACGGATCGAACAGCAACTTGCGATAGCGCGCGAGCACCTCGATCGCTGAATGGTGCCGACTCGGCGCCAGGTCAACATAGCTGTCGACGACGGCGAGGATGCGCGCGCCTAGCGGGATATGGTCGCCTGCGAGCGCCTGCGGGAAGCCTTTGCCGTCGTAGCGCTCGTACATGGCACTCACCGTCACGAGCACATCGGCAGGGAGCCCCGCTTTCTTCAGAAGTCTCTCCGGCGCATCGTAGAGCTCTCGGGCAGCAGCCTTGCAACCCTCGTCTTCCACGACGTTGACCGCCGTGAGGTGGTGCGTCGCGGTTTTGCCGATGTCGTGCAGGTAGGCCGCGAAGACGTAGTGCGTCGTCCGGACGTTTTCCAACGCCATGCGCTGGCACATTCTCATCATGAGATCGGCGCAGGCTGCCGCGTGACCCGGCAAGCTGCGGCTCTCGTCGATGACGCCGACGAGAACGCGCAATGTCTCGAGATACGTCGGAATCGTAATCGGAGGCGGCGGCGCGGGACGAGGGCGAGGCGGCGGCGCTGGGGCCGCCATCACTTCCATGTCCTCGTCGGCGATAGGCGTCTCCGCGCCGTGCAAAGATGCGCGCTGCAGCGCCTTCGGCAACGGCTTTGGACCTTGTGCCGGAGCCTGGAGGGGAATGGGGGCCGCTTGGGCCGCCGCTTGTTGGGCACCGGGCGAGCTCGAGCGATCGATCTCGAAGAGGCTGCTTCTCTGGTCGGTCTGAACGAGGCCGTAGAAGCGGCTCGTGTCGTTGTCGTACGCGCGAGCAACCGCCGCGCGAACGGCCGCCGGACGCGCCACGATGGGAACGACGTCTCGGACGCCCGCGGCGACCTTCACCTCGTTGATCATCGCCAGATCGTCGGGGTCGGCCGTCACGATGCTGAGCGTGTGGCGCTCGGCGTCGTAGAGAACCGGCAGAACGCAGCGAAGGGTCGCGAGCCTTCGTGGAACGAGGTCGAGAATCGACTGATCCACCTTCTTTTCGTAGAGCTTCTGCGTCGAGACGAAGTGGGTTTTGTGATGGGTGGCCAGGTACTTGAGCATGGCCGCTTCGGTCAAAATTCGGCTCTCCACCAGCGCGTCCTCGATTCGTCCGCCCTGAAGGCGCACGTAGGCCAGGGCCGCCTCGTGCATCTGAGAGCTCAAAAAGCCCTCGACCAGCATGCGGTGAAGCATCCGCTCGTTCGAGTCGGCTTGGGCGCTCTCCTTCATATCGCTCGTGGATCGACGCGAGGTCGAGTCCACCAGTCTACCACCGGG
>JABFXY010000171.1 GCA_013361525.1 Polyangiaceae bacterium
GCGCGACGGCCGCGCGGAGCGGCCTTTGGACCGGGCCCTTGGAGAGGTAATTCGAGAGGAATCGGAGAGGTAACTCGAGAGGGAATTGGAGAGGCAATTCGAGAGGCAATTGGAGAGGCGAGCCGGAGGGGCGAACGAATCGGGGAAGGTTGCAGTAACACCGGGCGATTCATTCGCTGTTCGTCGAGCCCGGCGCGGCGGCCGCTCCCAGACGGGCCCGCTTTTGGCGTGCGGGCACCTACATTTCGGTGCGGCGGCGCGGACGGGGGAGCCGCTTCGCGAATGAATCGGGGGACGAGACTGCAACCATCCGCCATTCATTCGCGCGGCCGCGTGGCGGTTCGCACCTCGAGCTCGCGGCGCGCTTCGACCCGATCGATGCGACGCCGCTATGCGCTACGGTCGCTTCGACGCGAAAGAACAGGTCACCTCAGTCGCCATGGTAGCCAGTTCTTTCGCGCGGCACGCGCAGCTGCCGTTCGACGGCCGCGTCGACGCGAAAGAACAGGTGACCCTACTCGAAATGGTAGGCAGTTCTTTCGCGCCGCGCGGGCGCCCGGGCCGATACGATTCGGCGCGGCCAACGCCGTCGCCCGCCGCTACGGCCTCGATGCGAAAGAACGGGCGACCTCAATCGAAATGGTAGCCAGTTCTTTCGCCCCGTCGCGCCCGCCCCCGCCTTGGCCCCGTCCGCGCCGCCCCCGCCAGCCACTTCCCTACGACTTCCTCCAAAGCGAGGACGACGGCGGACTCGGCACGATGATGCGATCCCCCGGGACGAGCGACGCGAGCTTCCAGCTCTGCAATGCATTGCGCCTGGCGTTTCCGACGAGCTCGTTGTGGATATAGCGGCCGGCGAAACACACGAGAACGAACATCGAGAGATTGCCGAGCGCGAGTGTCACCTGCGTTGCGGTCGGTCCGAGGCGCACGACGTCCGACCGAACGTGCATTCCCTCGGCGTCGAAGACCGTGGTCGGAGACACCACGCCGAAGACCTCGAGAACGATGGGGACGACGACGGCTGCGGCGCCGGCGATTGCGGTTACGTATTGCCAATCGCGCTTGGCGAGCAACAAGAACCCCAACACCGTGAGCGTCAGGATGCCCGGAATGGACACATGGGGGCCGAGGACGCGCGTCGCGACGAGCGTCGACACCAGGCACGCCGCCAGCGTGAGGAAGTATCGATGCGCGTGCCGCTCTTTGCCGACGGCGTTCCAGAACAACCCCGCAATCGCGACCAATGTGAGCGCCGCCCACGCACCCAGCGCGAGCGGGTCGAGCGGGCGAGAGAGAAACAGCCAGACAATGAAAGGTATCCAGGTCGAGAAGAGGAACGCGCCTGCCGCCGCGCCACGACGATAAATGCGAACGGCGACTTGCTCGACCTTCGCCTCGACCTCGGCCGGCAATGGCTCGCTCTCGGGCGCGTCGACGAGCAATCGGACGAGGACCTCCTGCGCGAGCGCGTGACTCGGGTCGAGCGCGAGCGTGCGGCCCGCGTGGCGTAGGGCTCGGGCGCGCGCTTCGGACGGTTGGGGGCTCGTCGCGATACTCTCCAGCGCGGCGAGCGCCGCATCGGCTTGTTCGTTCGCGAGCTTGGCGCGCGCCTCGATGTCCCGGTCGCCGTCGAGGAATCGCTGAACGGCCACGACGAGATCCTGCGAGGCACCATATCGATCGGTCGCGCGCGTCTTGGTCGCGCGCAGACAAATCTCCTCGAGCTCCGGCGGAATGCCGCGCGCATTGCAGGTCTCGCGAATGCGTCCCTCGCACCCGCGCATGGTCGACTCGATCACGTCGAGGGTCCGCTCCTGTGGATGAAGCCTCGCGTACGTCAGCAGCTCGAAGAAGATCGCGCCGAGCGCGTAGATGTCGGCGAGCGGCCCGACGTCCGAGGGATCATTCAATTGTTCGGGCGCCATGTAGCCGGGCGTGCCCAGCAGCGCGCCTTCGATGGTGGCGCCGTCCGGTAAATCGGAATCGCTCGAAACCGGCGGCGTTCGTGTCGAGATTGGCGCGGCGTCATTCGCGGACCCGTCGCCGATCGACTTTGCGATACCCCAATCGAGGACGTACACCTCGCCGAAATCGCCGACCATGATGTTCGCCGGTTTCAAATCGCGGTGAACGACGCCGCGCGCATGGGCATAGTGAACGCTCTGTGCGACGGTCACGAAGATCGACAACAGGCGCGAGCGCGTGAACCGCGCGAGGGTCGCCTCGTCACTGTCGGCGAGGCGCTTCAACACGTCGTCCAGGGTGTCGCCGCGGACGCGCTTCATCGTGAAAAAGGGCGCGCCGTCCGGGAGGGTCCCGACGTCGTACACCGGCACGATGGCCGGGTGCTCGAGTCGACCCTGAAGGCGGTATTCGCGCGTAAAGCGGTTATCGGGCTCGTCGGGCGAATCGGAGCGCGCAGCCTTGAGCGCGACCTCGCGACCGATGCGCGCGTCCATCGTGAGGAACACGTCCGCCATTCCGCCGCGGCCGAGCAAGGTCCGCATCGAATAGCGATCGTCGAACTCGTTGTCGCGTAGGGGGTGCGCGGAGGTGGTGGCGAACGGCCTGGTCACCGGCTCCTGCGACGACGGCGCTTCGGCGCTCGGGTCTGCGCTCTTGCCCGCGGCCTTGGGGTCACCTCCCATCGGGGGAATCCTCGCCCGTCGTGCTCGGTGCGTCACCCTGCGCGATCGTTGGGGCGGGCGAGGCGTGCGTCCGTTTCAGGAGGGTTGCGTGCAACGCGGCCTCTTGACATCGCTGACCGAAAAACTAAAACAGTCACTACGTGGACAGCGCCAAGAAGGAATGCATCCTCCTCGAGGCTGCGCGGGCCTTCGCCCGCTTCGGCTTCAAGAAGGTCTCCATCGACGAGATCGCGCGCGGTGCGGGCGTCGGCAAAGGCACGGTCTACCTCGCCGCCGAGTCGAAAGAGGACCTCTACTATCAGGTTCTTCACCGCGAGATCCGCAGCTGGCAGGCGGAGTGTGCGAACGTGATCGATCCGCGCGTCTCGGCCGACGAGCTGTTGCGTCGCCTCCTCGCCGCCGCGATGGAGTACCTGGATGGGCGGCCGCTCGTCCGCGAGCTCCTGCTCGGGGAGACGTCGCGCACGCTCCCGACCTGGGCCGATCGTTTCGCGGAGCTCGCTTCCGTCGGCCGCACGAACGTGGCGGAGGTGCTTCGCATCGGCATCAAACAAGGCGTGTTTCGGCGCGATCTCGACGTCGAAACCGTCGCCGGTCTGCTCCAGGACTTTCATCTGACCGCGCAGGCCGGCTCGCCGAAACGCGGCGACGAGCTCGCGAAGCGAGCCCAAGTCGGCCTCGATCTCGTCTTGAACGGGCTTCGGTCGAGGGACCAGACCAAGAAGGTTTGACCGCGCAACCCGCCCGGTCGCGCTTCGACGCGACCGACGGTGACCAGAAAACTAAAACAGTCAACGAGCTGAGGGGACCATGCACATTGCCGTTACGGGAGCATCTTCGGGGATCGGGGCGTCGTTCGCGCGGGAGCTCGCGCGCGCCGGTTATCGGCTCACGCTCGTCGCGCGCCGCGCGGATTTGCTGCACGCGCTCGCGAAGGATCTCGCGCCTGCAGAGACCCATATCGCGCCGCACGATCTGAGCGACGTCGCACACGTCACCGATTGGATCGAGGGGGCCGAGCGCGCCCTCGGGCCCATCGACGTCCTCGTGAACAACGCCGGTGTGCAGATCGTCGCGCCGACCGCCGAGGTGGATCCGGAACAAGCGGATCGATTGCTGGCGGTCGATCTCGCCGCTCCTCTGCGCCTGACGCGGGCGGTGTTGCCGGCGATGCTCGCCCGCCGGAGCGGCACCATCGTCGACGTCGCCTCCATGGCGGCGCTCGCGCCGACGCCGGGCATGGCCCATTACAACGCGGCCAAGGCGGGCCTCGCGGCCGCGTCGGAGTCCTTGCGCGGGGAGCTGCGCGGAAGCGGCGTCCACGTCGTGACCGTTTATCCCGGAATCATCGCTTCCACCGCAATGGCCAGCGCGGCATTGGAGAAGTACGAGCCTTCCCGCCTCCTCTCTGCGTTTCCGCGCGGCACCGAGGAAGAGCTTGCCCGTCGCATGCGGGTCGCGATCGAGCGCCGGCAGGACCGCGTCATCTATCCGTCGTCCGGCGTGCTCAGCCGTTGGTTTCCCACCATGACCCGATGGGCGCTGGACCGCTTTACGCCTCCGCTGCGCGCGCTGCCCGCCCACGGAGGTGTGTAATGGGCGCCGGCTGGGAGCGGGTCGCATTCGGGTCGACGGGGCTCGCGGTAAGTCCGATCGGCCTCGGATCGAGCTATGGGCTCGGCGGCGCCGACGTCGAGCGAGCCTTCGAACGCGGCATCGACTTCATGTTCTATGGTCTTCGCCGTCGGGCCGACTTTGGACGAGGCGTCGCCAACATCGCTGCGCGGAACCGAGAACGGGTGGTCATCGCCGCGCAGAGCTACAGCCGAATGGCGTCGCTGGTGGGGCCATCGGTCGATTGCGTCCTGCGAACGTTGCGAACCGACTACCTCGACATTCTTTGCCTCGGGTGGTGGGACGAGCTCCCGCCCGCGCGAATCCTCGACGCAGCACGCACACTGAAAGAAGAGGGCAAGGTCCGCCATTTGGTGATCTCGTGTCACTACCGGCCTTCGTTTTCCCAAATGATCGATACCCCCGACATCGGCGGGATCATGGTGCGCTACAACGCAGCGCATACGGGCGCCGAGCGCGAAGTCTTTCCCCTGCTCGCCGAGCGCAATCCAGGCGTCATCGCATTCACGGCGACCCGCTGGGGCTCGCTCCTCGATCCACGCGTGCTGCCAGAGGGCGAGGCGCCGCCGCGGGCGAGCGATTGTTATCGATTCGTTCTGACGAACCCCCATGTCCATACGTCGCTCGCCGGGCCCAAAGACGGCGCCGAGCTGGACGAAGCGATGGCTGCGCTGGATCGTGGTCCCATGTCCGACGACGAGCTCGCGTGGATGCGGCGGATCGGCGCCCACGTCCGCGCCGATCGCAAGGCCCACCGCGCGATCAACTTGGTCGACCGCGCGCGGACCGCGTTGTTCGGCAGTGCGACGGCAGGGTAGGGACTGTCCCAAGTTTCGGCTCGTCGTTCGGCCCGGCCCGCGCCAACGCGCGCAAGCGAAGGCCGGGCCGAACGCCAAGCCGAGCGCCGAAGCCTGGACAGCCCCTTCATTGTCACTAGGCCGCCCTTCGGGCGGACTAGCGCGCCGCCCGTTTGCGAATCACCTCGGCGAGGCTCGAGAGGCTGTCTGCGCCGTGCCCCGCGTCGATCGCGCGCCGGAACAGCGAGCGCACGGCTTCGAGCACGCTCGCATCGACGCCCCGGTCGTGGCTCGCTTCGATGATGTGATCGACCCCCGTCGCCTCCATTGTCAGATTGTCGAGGGCGCCCGGATGTTTCCCATTGTCGATGTTGGTCGCGAGCATGTCCGCGATACCGGGCATGATGGCGAAGAACTCCACGACATAGGGCAATAGCGCCTTTGCCATGACGCCGTTCGCCCCCACGAGCGAAAACGCGTGCACGATGCTCGCGCTGCTCGAGTAGAAGACATCGAGCAGCGCGAGGTCGAAGAGCGCGGCCATCCCCGCCTCGGGCCCCACGTATCGGGCATTTCCGCCGAGCACGCGCAGCGTCGGCAGGTGCGCGTCGAACACCCCGCGATTTCCGCTGTACAGAAACAGCGCTTCGGGCGTCCCTACCGAGACGGTCGGCACCATCACCGCCCCGTCGATGTATTCGATTCCGTTGCGAGTCGCCCAGGCGGCGGCTGCGCGCGCCTTCTCGGGCGTGTCCGACGTCACGTCGACGACGACACGCCCTTTCATGGCGCTCGCCGCCGACTCGAGAATCGCTTGGCTCGCGGCCGCGTCGACGACACAGACGACGACGAGACCGCTCGCCTGGACTGCCTCTTTCACGGTCGCCGCGCGGACGGCGCCCTTTTCCACGAGGTCCGCCCCTTTGTCCGGCGAGCGGTTCCACACGGTGGTCGGGTGGCCGGCATTCAAGAAGGCGCGGGCGAGCGCCTGGCCCATCGCGCCGAGGCCGAGCACCGTCACGGGTGCTCGGCGCTTTTCGGTGTTTGCGTTCATGTCCCGGTACGTAGTCTCCGCCGACGCACCGCTCGCGCATCGGCGGCCGGTTTTGGAGCACGTTCGGACGGCCGGCATGAATGACCGAGCATGAAGCTCGGTCATGGCTTCAGGCTCCGGACTTCAGGGTATGGGCAGATGCCGGTCTTTCCTGAAGTCCGTAGTCCGTAGCCTGTAGCCGAATCGCGCTTCGCGATTCAGAACCCGATCATCGGCTCCTTCGCTGCCGCCCGAAGCCGTGCCGCGAACGCAGCCTTTCGCTCCGCCGAGATGGGCGCGCGCGCTTGGGGCGGCGCCGCCGCGGCCGGTTGGGGGGCTTCGGGGCGAATGCCGACGAAGATGCGGGTACGGAAGTACTTTGCCTGATCCCCACCGTCGTTGATGAACGTGACCGGGAGATAATAGCCGCCTTGGAGGACGATATAGAAGCTGTTCTCCGCGAGCGGGACGAGCACGGGATCGTACGTGATGCCGAAGTCGGCGAGGTCGGGTATCTCCACCACCAGATCGTCGCCGTCCTGGGTAACGGTGATGTCGCCAATACCGAAGTCCTCGTGATAAGTCCCCACGAATTGCCCGAATTGTTCGGGATGGACGGCGAGCTCGGGCCCCGCCGACGGCTCGGGAAGATCCGCCAGCGTCATATAGGCCGTCTTCAGGCTCTCGCTGAAGTACGCGTCGTCGACGTTCGCGAGGATGACGACGCCGAATCGCAATGACGGGATGTAGCTGACACGCGCGGAGAACCCGGGGATTGCGCCGGTGTGCTCTACCACCCCGATGTCGTAGAAGCCCGCGGGCGAGTCGATACCACCCAAAAACGAGCCTTCCCAAACCTGCAATCCATAGCCGTAGTGGACCAAGTCGAGCAGGGCCTCCTCGTTGATGTGCGGTGATTGCATTTCGTCCGACAGTGCCTTCGGGAGCACCGCCTCGTTGCCGTCGAGCAAGAAGCCGACGAACTTCGCGAGATCGAGCACCGACGAGCTCGCATATCCCGCCGGCCGCGCCCAGGCGTTGTCGTAGGTGTCCGGGTGGACGACGTCGGGAATTCCCGGGTAGTCGGCCTTGCCGAGGGCGTAATCTCCGTCGGCGATCACCTCGTCGCCGAGGAAATACGTGCGGGTCATGCCGAGGGGCTCGAACACGTCTTCCTTCATGAGCTGGCGATAGGGTTTGCCCGATACCTTCTCCGCGACGAGGCCCGCGAGGTAGTAGTTCGGATTGGAATAATTGAAGAACACGCCCGGCGGATTCATCAAGAAGGCCATGTTGCCGAAGCCGCCGGTCATGTAACTCTCGAGGGCGCTGTCCTCCTTCTGGGAGTCGGGGACCTCGATTTCGAGGTAGTCGTAGATGCCGGACGCGTGCCGGAGCGCGTCTTCGATGCGGATGCTCGGGGCCCACGACGGATCCGCCGCGAACTCGAACTCGGGCACGTAGTCGGTGACGGGCGCCTCGACTTCGACGTCGCCATCGGCGACTTCACGGAGGAGCGCGACGGTGGTCAGCATCTTGTTGACCGAGCCGATGCGAAAGAGCGTGGTCGGCAATACCGGGTCTTCGGCCTCCGGGTCTTTGCTGCCAAAACCTTTTGCGAATGTCACTTCGCCATTTTCGATGACGGCAATGGCGACGCCGGGCGCACCGAGCGACTGGCGCTCCGCCTCGACGGTGTCGATGAGCTCCTGAAAGCGCGGGTCGATCTCCTCACCGCCCGCTCCGCCATTGCCGCCGGCATTCGCGCCGCCCGAGGAAGAACCTCCGCCCCCGGTGTCGGCCGCCCCTCCCGGAGCACCGTCGTCGGACGGATCCGAACCGCAATGTATCGTCGCCGCCCCCAGGAGCACAAAAAGCGCGAGATTTCGAGCTGTTCGCATAGTTGTCGGACGAGCGTGCAGTTCTTGTGCCGGGCCGATGACATCGGAAAAGTCCGACTCGCCCCGACCGAGCGCTCGTCGGTCGTCAACATCTCAACGCGCGATCGAGGTGGGCTCGACCCGCGCGGCGTAAGTCTGCTGACGCGTTCACGATCGTCAGCGACGAACGTGCATGCAGCAGAGTTGGCGCCCCCGACAGAACTCGAATCTGTGACCTTCGGTTTAGGAAACCGCTGCTCTATCCACTGAGCTACGGGGGCTCGTCGGCGAA
>JABFXY010000018.1 GCA_013361525.1 Polyangiaceae bacterium
GCTGGCTCCTCAGGGCACCGGCACTTCCCCGTCGGGGAAGACCATTGCCGAAGTGAACGAGGGGATTGTGGGGTTCACGACGGCGGGAGCTGCGTCGCAGACGCGGCCGTCGACGGTGACTTCGAAGGTGAGCTCGCAACCGAAGACGCGCTCGACGGGCGTGTCGACGTTCCACGTCGGATTGGAGTACTTCACCATTCCAGACGAGCTACCGTCGATTGCCCGACAGACCTGCTCGAACAGGTCGCGTGCGACGCGGTAGTGAGCTCGCTCGTCGTTCGGCGCCGTCGCGTCGCGTCCCCAGATGTGAACGGTCGCGAGTTCGCGCCAGCTGAGGACGGTGCGCGGGATCCGCTTGCCGAACTTCGGCGCGCCGAGCTCGCCGGTCTTGCCGGTGTCGTCGCCCGGAATCCAGATCACGCGGCCCGCTCGGGTGCCTGGCTTCTGGTTGATCTGCTTCGTCAGCTCGCGCCGGCCCCAACCGAGATACTCGCTTAGGCCCTTGTCCCGGAAGAAGCGCTCGACGTCGGTGTACAGCGAATCGAGCGCGGACATGCGAGTCGCCCGAATGTCGTGCACGCCTTCGCCTGCGTCAGCGAAGTCGAGGGCCGCGTCTCCGTCGAAGAGCGCGAGCTTGAAGGTCGCGCCCGCGCGGTCGCGGAGGAAGTACACGCGAGCCGGATCGAGCGGGGCCGGGAGCTTCACGCTCGAGCTCACGCGTACGGGCGTGCCATCTTTGAGCGTGTTGCCCGCCGCGGTGACGACGTCGGTGGTTGGGTCGACGGTGAAGATCATCGGATGCCCAGCGCCCCCCGGAAGAGCTTGAAGACGCGCGCGGTTAGCTTCTCGGCCATCGTCTGCGGCAGAATCGTCGGCAGCACTTGCCGCTTCGGGTCCTTGCCGGTGCCGTAATTGTGGATTGCGTCGGGGCCCGTCAGGACAAGGTGCACCGTCGAGCCGGACACCACGGTCGATAGATGATCAGCGGCGTTCGCGAGCGCGCGGCCGCCGTCCTTCTTCTCGGGCCACGCAACGCCCGTCGGCGACGTGCCGGCCGCGGCGGTGCGCTTCACGTCCTCGAGGACGACGTCGGCCATCTTCTCCGCGCGCACCTCTTGCGGGAGCTTCTGGAAGGCCTTGATCCAGGCCTGCACCTGCGCGCCGCCGCTAGCCAAAGGAAACCTCCTCGGACTGGGCATCAAGCCACTCGTACGGAGAAGCCTCGGAGTACCCGAGCGGACCGCCTTGCGTGACACCGGAGGTGCCCGGCGCGTCCTCGCGGAGGGGCAGGTCGAATAGCCCCGTTTGGCTGTTGGCGGCCTCGAGGATCTCCGACGCCGCCGTCGTTGCGGCCTCTTTGATAAGAG
This sequence comes from Polyangiaceae bacterium, assembly GCA_013361525.1. GTDB lineage: Bacteria > Myxococcota_A > Polyangia > Polyangiales > Polyangiaceae > Xiheicaenibacterium. The sequence goes on from JABFXY010000018.1 coordinate 1,368, forward strand.
CGTCTTGCTCGCTCGACGGGTTGAATCCGCGCTTCAGATAGCAGTCGAGGGTGACCATCGCGTCGATCCACCCGACCGCTGCGCCTGGTGGGCTAACGCTGGAGAACGGGACGGCGTAGCGCTTCTTCAAACGCGCATTCATCCAGCTCTCGCGGATAGCAATGCGCTTCTCGACGAATCCCGGATATCGAGATTCGATCAGGTCTACATCTTCGGCCGGCATGACCGTGATGTCCCTGAAGCTTGCGAGGTTGAGGATTGCCATCCCTTCAACGCCCCAAGCCCCGGGCCCGCGGTTGTCCGCGGACGTCGGGGCGGAGCGCGCCGACTACCGTCGTCGGCTCTCCTCGATTGGCGTCAGCCGCTCAGGTCGCCTTGAGCTTGAACGCGAGGAACGGATGCCCGTAGCCGGCGACGTTGCGGCCCGTGCAATGCCACTCGAGCTCTTGCATGCGGCCGAGCTGCGCGTCGTCGAGCAAACCGTATTGCGAGATCGAAAACGGTTCGCGCTCGACATAGACGAACGGTCCGAGCTGCGAACTCGACAGCTGCTCGCAGATCAGGAAGGTCGTCGTGTCGCTCTCGAAGCCGGCGAACTCGTCGGCGATGACCGGGGTCGTGAAACCCATTGCTCGGATCACGGCCTCGACGTCACCGCTGCCGCCGCCGCTCGACGCTGCTTGCGCGAGGAACTTCGCGCTCGTCAGCTGCACGAGACGGTTCTGCATGCGCGGCCCACCGAACAGGGCGACCGGGCGCAGGAAGCGCGGGTCGACAAGGTTCGGCATCTTGATCGACTTGATGTAAGCGATCGCTTTGCTGAGGTTTTGGAGCGCCACATCGACCGTGACCGAATCGTCGAGGACGATGGCGCCCGGGTACCCCGCATCGTTCAAGTCGGTTGCCGGCGTCGACGCCGCGGCGCCCGAAAAGACGTTCGCGAAGGTCGAAGTCGCATCGTCTCGATAGAGGTGCGCCTTGTTGAAGTACGTGACGCCGTCGTACGAGTTATTCCCGGACGTCTCGCCATTCTTGAGCAGATTGACGAGCTGCTTCTGCGGCCAATACGCCATATAGGCGCCGATGTCCGAGGCCCATTGCGACGCCGTCTCGAGACCCTTGCCGTCCTTGTCTTCGAGCTCCTGCTTTCGGATCTTGAAGCCAGCGCCGGCGTCGAGGTTCTCGTACTCGGTGTACTTGCTGATCAGATCCTCGAACGCGATCTGACCGCCCTTGCCGCGAGACTCGATCTGCGCGGTCGAGAGCAGCCAGGCGATCACCTCGCGGCGGCTGGAGCTCGGCCGCACCTTCATGAAACGCGACCACCAAAGGTTCGCGCTGAGGTTGGCGTATTCGTTTTCTGCGATCGTCGAGATATTGCTCTCGAAGTCGTAGAGGAATGAGGGAGTCAGGGCGCCCATGTCAGCTCAGCTCCACCGCGACGCCTCGGGTCGCATCGATTGCCCACGCCTTCCCGATCACCGATCGGGTGCTCGTCGCGGACGAGATCGAGGCGGTCTCGTCGTCGACGCCGTAGACGTCCTTGCCGATATCGTTGGCGGTGACGGGATTCGTGACGTCGTTCTTGAGCCACGTAACCTCGACTTCGCGCTTGAGACGGACGTTGCAGAGCTTGTCTGCACTCGTCGCGTCGACGTCCTCGGCGAAGAGACCGAGGCAGAACAGATCCGTCTGCGACGCGCCGGTCTCGGCCGGGATCATCTTCCCGACGGACTGGTCGTAGACGGCGAGCCCGTTGCGGAAGGCCTTCTTGCCCGACGCGAGCGTGAATTGCCGATAGCGCCACATCTCGGTGCGCTTGCCGACGCCTTTCGTGAGTGCCATTGCCTCACGCCTCCTTTCCACGCGAAGCGATCACTCGCTTTGCGTCGTCGGCGGTCATTGCGCCGAACGTGATTCGATTGCCTTCGCGCTGCACCGAAGCGGCGACTCGCGTAAGTCCCATCCGACGGTCGAGATCGGCCTTCTCTTCCGCCGGAAGCTGCGCGGTGCGCGTGCCCTGCGCTGCTCCGCGCGTCGGCGAACCGGTCTTGACCGTCTGCGTCTTTGCAGGCGCGGCATCGAGCAGCCCCTTGACGATCGCGAGCGGTTGCGCGCTTGCCCATCGGCGGATCGAAGGGTCGAGCCGCTCGCCCTGGGTCGCGATGAGGTGATCGCGCTGCGCGTCCTCGATCTGACGAACGGCCGCGGCTGCAACCTTCACGACCGAGGTGTCGGGTGCCGTCGAAGGCGCAGCCGCTGCGACCTTCGGGGGCGCCGCGGCCGTCTTCGCCGAGGCCCTCGCGTTGGCGGCAACGGGCTCCTTCTTCTCGTCGCCCTCGGCGGCCGCTTCGACCTTCGGGGGTTGCTCGGTTGACTCGGGATCGCCGGCCATCGTCTGGCCCTCGCCCTCGTTCGCGGCAGCGGCGGGAGCGGCCTCGCCGGTGCCTCCGCCGGCCTTCTCGAGCTCGGCGAGCAGGTTGGTGATCGATTCCTTGGTGACCGCCGGGTCCTCGGCCGACAATGCGGCGCGAAGCGCGGCCAGGATCACTTGAAGATCCATTGGCTGGCCTCTTTCCGCTCGAACCCGCTGCGCGGACGCGAGCACTCGTGCGTTGTGCGTTGCAGGGTCCGCTACGAGCGAGACCCGATAGAGGGCGAGGATCTCGCCCGTCGTCTTGTCCACGTCGTATTCGGGAGAGAGAAAGCGACGCTGTCCCGTCGCGATCTGCTCTCGACCGAAGTCCGACCATTCGAATGCGAGCCACGGAGCGCCGTCGCGAATCTCGAGTCGCGCATAGCCGCCAGTCTCGGCCGGCTCGTTCGATCCGTCGAGCTTCGAGCCGTTGTGCTCAATGTCGACGAGGATTGGATTGCCGCGAGCCTGGTAACGACCAGTTACCGACGCGACGCTGCGGTCATTCCAGACGTGCACGCCGTAGTCGGTCGCGTTCTCGCCCACGTTCCACAGCTGGATCTCGGCGGGCGGCTTGCGCTCGCCGATCACGAGGGCGGCCGCGGACACTCGCTTGACGCTCATGCGGCCTCCGACACGAGGGCGAGCGGGGACGGCGTCGACGGCTTCGCTTTCGCGATCGGGCGCCACAGTACGCGCCACGTATGCGAGCCGTCGGCATTGACCACGAAGTCGCGCACACGCTCGACGCCGCAGAGGCGACAGCGGTTCGAACTACCGTGTTCGCAGCGCGCGATCTGGTAGTCGGTCATCTTCGACGCGAGCTCGTCGACGAGGGCGTCCGTGTCCGGTCCGTCGCCATCCGCGCTCGACAGCTCGAGCGGGTACGTCGGGATCTTGAAGCGGGCGACGATCTCGCGCGCGTCGACCCGAAGGCCATAGGTGGCCAGCGCGGCGTTCGTTGTGGTGATCGCGTCCGCCGCCGCCCTGATCGCGTTGGCTTCGGCGGCGAGGTCCGCCGGCGGCCGCGTGTCCCATTGGATGGTACCGGTCGCCCCACACCCGAAGAGTCGATTGATGACCGGACGCAGCCCCTGCGCGTTGATCGTCGAGGCGAGGCCCATGCCGTCGCCCTGGATCAGGTCGCTTCGGATCGTCGCGTGGATATTCGCATTCGCGAAGCCGGCGCCGCCGTCGACGGTGACGACCTGTCCCGCGAGGCCGACGGCGAACTCGCGATCGGCGTCCTCGATCGTCTTCGAGAACACCTCGTAGCCGCGCCCGTTCGACTCGAGCAGCTTGACGTCCCACCCTGGAAGGAGCCCGAATACCGTGTTGACGCCCCATGCCATGACGCGCTTGAAGAAGCTCTCTTTCTGAGCGTCCGTGGTGCCGAGCGGCGAAATGGCGACGCGCGCGGGGTTCGCGAGCTTTCCGCTGTAGTTCTCTCGATAGAGGTACGCGTGCTCCTTCGCGACGAAGCCTCGGCCCATCGACGGCCAGAGAGCGAACTGCCAGGGCTGCAGGATGCCGCCGGGCGTGTGGAGCAACCATCGACCATCGCCCGGGGTAATGGGCAGTAGGCCCTCAGCTGATTGGTAGTACCAGCGGTCCTCGGCCCAGCGGTATCGCAGGTATTGCGGATCGAGGCGGACGAACACCGGCTCGTCCTGCCCCGGCAGATAGATCAGCTCGCCCACAGCGACGCCGAGGACGATGCCGTCGGCGACGAAGAGCTCGAGTTCTTTCGGCGAGAACACGCGATCGAACAACCCGACGTCGTCGGGACGGTCGAGCTCGGCAATGACGGCGCTCGTGCCGCGGAAGATGCGCGGCAATCGCGTCAGCCCGCCGGCGCGCGTCGAGAGCAAGCCGGCGAAGACGCCGTCGCGCCTAAGTGCCTGCGAGAGCGAGCCAGCGAGACTTAGGTCGCCCTGATCGGCGAGCAGGATCGCACGCTCGATATCGGATTGGAGCCAGCGCGTACGCGACAATGCCTGACGCGGGCGCTCGAGTCGCGCCTGGTCCGGATCGCCCTCGTAGATGCTCGCGGACGGCAACGCGAGCACGCGCGGCCGAAACAGGGATCGGACACGGCCCCAAAGGCTCATCCGGCACCCCCGTACGGGTCGAAGACGGTGCCCGCGTCGTGCGAGTCGACTACCGCCCAATCCGCTGACGGCGTTTCCTCAGCGGTCGACGTCTGGACGTCCGGGCGCAGGATGCTCGGTTCCCAGACGGACAGAATGACGGCGTCCGCGCGATCCGGCGAGCGGCCGAGCATCTTTCGCAGTTCGGGTTTCGACGTTGCGGTCCACTTCGACCGCACATTCGTCGTCCACATCGGCGCGTGGAGCTCTTGCGCGAGCTTGCTATCGGACGGCAGCGCGCCGCCCTCGTCGAGCCACTTGCGAAAGGAGGCCCACAATTCGTCGCGCACGCGTTCGTACACGAGCGGTTGCTTCGTTGCCCATCCCGACGACTTCACCGCGAGCAATTCGAATGCGTCGGGGTGCAGCTCCAGGTGCGCGCGGAGCAGCCCAACGATCTCCGAGCCGACGCCATCGGCATCGACTGCGACCACCGGCCGCACATCACGCTTCTGGGCATTCGAGGCGAGTGTTCGAAGGATGTGCGAGACGTGGGCCTCTGCGGTGAGGCCGCGCATCGCGATGAGCGAGAGGACCTTGTCGCCGCGTCGGGTCGCGAATGCGCTCTCGTCGCCGTCTCCGCCTTTCCCCGCGGGGTCGACGCCGATATGAAGGCGCCCTGTCGCCTCGGTCTCTTCCCACAGCTGCTCGGCGAGCTCGATTGCGTGAAGAGAGACGATCTTGCCTTCTTCATTGCGGACGAAGTCGCCTTCGACACGGACCTTGAAGATCGGCGAGTCCGCGCCGTATTCGCGCTTCATGAGCTCGATCCATTCGGGTCCGGCGAGACCAGGAATCACCTCGCGCCCCGCCTTCACGTTCGGCGAGTCGGCGCTCGATATGTGGATCTGCTTCCAAACGCTGTTAGGCTGGAATGCCTCGAAGAACTTCCCCTCGCAGCGCGTCGGGTTCGACGTCATGACGATGCGCGCGCCGCCGGCGCTATTGCCCTCAATGGCCTCGAAGATCTCGTCGTCGACGCCGCTCGCCTCGTCGATCAGGTAGAGAATGTTCTTGCCGGAGATACCGGCGACGGCCTCGGCTTCCTTCGCGGTGAAGCCGACGATCTCGCGGAAGTCGACCGACTTGATTCCGCTGCGCGCGAGCATCTTCGGCTCGCCGTCGACCATTGCAGAATGCGCGCAGGGCTTCGGTAGGGGCGACTGCCCGCTCGCTTGCCGCCGAACGCTCTCGCGCCGGCAGTCGATGCACTGCCCCGCCTGCGAATGCAGCTTCTTGCATTCGCGATAGAAGATCTCGTCGACCTGTCGGGCGGTGACGCACGTGCAGACGACGCGCGCGTCGTCGAAGGACGAGAAGAACCACAGCGCGGCGATCGCGAGCGAGTGCGACTTCGAGACCTTGTGGCCGCTCCGAATCGCGACGCGCTTGTGGTCGCGGACCGCTTCGAGGATCTCGACCTGCTTCTCCCACGGCTCGACGCCGAGCACGTTCTTCGCGTAGCCGACTGGGTCCTTGCGATATCGAGGAGAGGGCCACAGGATCCCGGCGTCGGCAGCTCGGCGCGCGATCATCGCAATGCGACCGAACGGGCTTGCCGATGAGGCACCCCGATCTCGACGTCGCTCGATGTTCGTCGCAACCGCTGCGGTCACCCGTACACCTCAGCAGCGGTGAACGGGGTGGTCAGTTAACTAATGGGTGAACGCGGCAGGTGAACGCAGAAGTTAACCGCCACTCTCCGCCGCATCGAGCCGCTCGAACACCTCGGCGACGGCGCGCGCGGCCTCTGGGTGACCGCGCAATGCGGCGGCGAGCTCGGTCTCGAGCCGACGCCATAGCGGCAGCTTCGTCAGCCGGCGCGATATGTCGTAGTCGCCCGTCATCTTGCCCAAGGCGACGATGGTCGTCGACAGCGAGGCCATCACCTTGGCGCGCTCGAGCGGTGTCGGTTTATGTCCGTCCCCGTCCGTCTCGCCCTGCTCGCGCAACGTCCGAAGGAGACCCTCGGCGCTCTGTTGGAGCTCGCGTGCCATCGCGAAGGCGCCGCCGACCGACTCAGCGACGGACTCGACCCGAATGGGTGGCGGGGCCGCCGGAATTGCCCGTGGTGGCGTTTTTGGAGGTGTTGACGCGTCGACGTCCCAATCGGTGACGGGAATGCCGTAGAGCTCGAGCAGCCGCTCGCGCTTGTCCTTGCCGGGATTCTTATCGCCCGTGACCCAGTAGTGCACGAGGGACTTCGATACGCCGACCTCGGTGGCGATCTCGACGAGGGTCTTCCCCGTCCGAAGCAGGGCTGTTGCTCCGCCGGACCTCATCGGGTGGAAATCCCAGTTCGAAGGCGCGCCGGACCACACGAACGACGCCCCCCGGCCTCA
>JABFXY010000134.1 GCA_013361525.1 Polyangiaceae bacterium
CCGCTATTTCTCCCCCCTAGCCCCCCTCACTTCGTGAGGGGGGAACACGTTTTCGCGGGCACACCCTTCACAACGAAAAGCCCCCCTCACGAAGTGAGGGGGGTTGGGGGGAGAAATTGCAGCCTCGATCTTCCAAACCTGGATCGGGGCTACACCGTCTCCGCGGCGGTCAGCTGAACTCGGCCGTGAAGTTGTTCTGGTCGTCGATGTCGATGAACAGCTTCCGCGGCGGGTTCTCCTCCGCCATTTTCTCGAGGATCGCGGCGGACAACATCGGCATCAGCGACGAGCGCAAGATGTGGTCGATGTTGCGGGCGCCGGTGTCGACCTCGGTGCAGCGGGCCGCGATCATGTCGACCAGCCGATCCGAGTAGCGCGCGTCGATGCGCTGATTGGTCTTGAGGCGTCCGAGCAGGCCGTCGAGCTTCAAGCGAGCGATGTTGCCGAGCGCTGCCTTCGAGATCGGCAGGAACGGCACCATCGTCATACGCGCGAGGAGCGCGGGCTTGAAATGCGACGACAGCGTCGGCTTGATCGCCTCGAGGATCTCGTTGATCGGCGGGTCTTTGCCCGTCTCCTCCCAGGCTGCGACCGTCATGTTGGTGATCTTGTCGGTCGCGAGGTTGCTCGTCATGATGACGAGCGTGTTCTTGAAGTCGACGAGCCGCCCTTCGCCGTCGGAGAGCATGCCCTTGTCGAACACCTGGTAGAACAGGTTCATGACGTCGGGGTCGGCCTTCTCGCACTCGTCGAGGAGGACGACGGTGTACGGGCGCTGGCGCACGCCTTCGGTGAGCATGCCGCCTTCGCCGAAGCCGACGTAGCCGGGTGGCGAGCCGATGAGCCGGGAGACCGTGTGCTTCTCCTGGAACTCGGACATGTTGACGGTGACCATCATGCGCTCGCCGCCGTAGAGCATGTCGGCGAGGCTGAGGGCCGTCTCCGTCTTACCGACACCCGACGGGCCGACGAGGATGAAGACGCCCATCGGCTGCTGCGGCTGCTTCAAGCCGGCGCGCGCCGCGCGGAGCTCCTTCGCGATCGTGTGGAGGGCGTGGTCCTGGCCCTTGATGCGCTTGCGGAGGCGGTCCTCCATCTCGAGCAGCGCTTTGACGTCGTCCTGCGCCATCTTGCCGGCGGGGATGCCGGTCCAAGCGCTGACGACGTTCGCGACCATCGCGTGATCGACGTCCGGGCGAATGAGCGGAACCTCTCCCTGGATGTCGTCGAGCGCATTGAGCGCGGCGACGACCTCTTTGCGGGCCTCGTCGCGCTCCGACTCGCTCTTCGCTTCGGCCATCTTCTTGCGAAGCTCGAGGACCTTCTTCGCGCCTTCGGTCTCTGCGTCGTAAGCGGCCTTGATGTTCGTGAGATCGACGTTCGCCTTCTCGAGGCGAATGCCGAGCTCGGTGAGGCGCTCCTCGTCGACCTTGATGCCGTTTTGCTTGTCGCGGTTGAGCGCGTCGACCTCACGCTCGGTGTTCTTGATCAGCACCTCGATGTCGTCGACGGCGGCCGGCTTCTGCTGAAGGGCGACCTTCACGCGCGCGGCACACGTGTCGAGGAGATCGACGGCCTTGTCGGGCAGCTGGCGGCCCGAGATGTAACGAGCCGACAGACGAACGGCGGCGGTGACGGCCTCGTCCTGGATGATGACGTTGTGCGCGTCCTCGAACTTCGATCGAAGGCCGCGGAGCATGATGATCGCCGTGTCGATGTCGGGCTCGTCGACCTTGACCGGCTGGAAGCGGCGCTCGAGGGCCGCGTCCTTCTCGAAGTACTTCTTGTACTCCTTCCACGTGGTCGCAGCGATCGTGCGGAGCTCGCCGCGCGCGAGCGCAGGCTTCAAGAGGTTCGCGGCGTCGCCCGCGCCCTGCGCACCACCCGCACCGATCATCGTGTGGGCCTCGTCGATGAAGAGGATGATCGGCTTGGTCGATCCCTTCACCTCGTTGATGACGCCCTTGAGGCGGTTCTCGAACTCGCCCTTCACGCTCGCGCCGGCTTGGAGCAAACCGAGATCGAGACCGAGGATCTCGACGCCCTGAAGGAGCGGCGGCACGTCGTTGTTCACGATCATCAGGGCCATGCCCTCGACGAGCGCCGTCTTACCGACGCCGCTGTCGCCGACGATGATCGGGTTGTTCTTTCGACGGCGCGCCAGGATGTCGATGATCTGGCGAATCTCACGCTCGCGACCGAAGACCGGATCGATCTGCCCCGCTCGTGCGCGTCCGGTGTAGTCGACGCAGAACTTCGCGAGGGCGGAGTCGGGGTTGACGCTGCCGTCCTTCCCGAGTCCCGGCTGGCCGGGCGTGCCGCCCTGCCCCTGTTGTCCGGCGCCTGCTCCTGCGCCGTCTTCCCCTTCCTTCGACCCCGAAAGGATCGTCGGAAGGTTCTTCTTCATGTCCTCGCGCGGAATGGCCTCGAGCACCAAACCGATGCCGCTCGTCGAGTACTTGTTGGGCTGTTGAACGAGGCGAAGGAAAAGAACGCCGCTCCGGATCTTCTGCCAGCCGAGATCGACCGAGCCGACGACCCACGCGTCCTGCATCCACTCGAGCAAGACCGGCGAGAAGGTCGGGCGACCGCTGTTGCCCTGTCGCAGATCATCGAGCCCGCGCTGCAACGTCGAGCGCAGCTGCGAGGGATTCAAATCGTAATGGCTGACGATGAACGCGATATCGCTCGACGCGTCGTCGAGCAGGGCGAGCAAGAAATGCTCGATCGTGATCTCGTAGTGTCTGGCCTGTACCGCTTGCGTCGCACCGGCCTCCAAGGCCGCGACGCAGTTTTTCGTGAGCCGCTTGAGCAGCGATTTGTGGTCGACGAGCATGCCGCGCATGCTATCGGCGAGCGCACACTAAAGAGAAGTAGGAAGGCGGGGTCAGCCTTTGACGGGGCGCTTTCCGTTCTTCCCGCTGCGGCCGGAAGGGCGTTCGTCCTCTTCGAGGTCGCCGGTCTTGGCAGGCTTGGAATCGAGGAGGCTCCGTTTGACGCGTAGCTTCACGAGCGTCCCCTCCTTCACCTTGTCTCCGGCTTTGAGGCCATTGTCGCGGGCGACGTCGGAGGCGTCGACGTCGAACTGCTTTGCGATCTCGGTGATCGTGTCACCGCTGCCCGCCCGGTAAAGAACGGTGTCTTTGCCCTTCTTGTCCTTCTCTTCCTCGCGCTCGTCTGCTTCGGCGATCTCGCCGAGGCGCTCTTCGAGACGCTCCTCGAGGGGGTCGCGCATGCTGCGGCGCTTCTTCTTCGGCTTCGGCAAGTAGGACAGGAGGCTCTGGTCCTCCTCGGCCTGAGGCCGGTACCCCTCGGGGCTCATCAGGTCGATGGGGTCGAGCACGTCGACCTCGTCGCTGCGGGAGCGAGAGAGATCGAGCATCGTCGGGAGCATCGCGACCGCCCGCTGGATCGAATCCGACGGCACGTTCACGAGGAAATCACCCTTCCCCGGGGGGAGCTCCTTGCCGAGAACGTCGGGGTTGAACTTGCGGATCGTCGAGGTCGAGACGCCGGCCGCCTTCGCGATGGTCTCGAGCGGGGTGCGCGGCGGCACCGCGAGCTCGGCGACGTCGATGCTCTTCGAGACCTCGACCTCGTTGAAGTCGAAGCGCTCGAGGTTGTTCGCGACGATGGCCGCCGCGAGGATCTTCGGCACGTACTTCGATGTCTCTTCGGGCATCACGCCGGCGCGGACGAGCTCGTTGAAGTCGGTCGTTCCGACGCGGTCGATGCGGTCGAGCAGCTGCTCGTAACCCATGTTGTAAGCCGCGAGCGCGAGGTCCCACTGGCCGAAGCGCATGTAGAGATCGCGCAGGTGGTGCGCCGCGGCTTGCGTCGCGAGCTTCGGATTGCGCCGTTGGTCGACGAACTTGTTTTGGCGAAGCCCGTAAACCGCGCCCGTCGCGGGCATGAACTGCCAGAGGCCGACCGCACCGACGGGCGATTTCGCCGTGGCGTCGAAGCCGCTCTCGATCATCGCCACCCAGATCAGGTCCTCCGGGAGGTCCCGCGCGCGAAGCTCTTCTTGCACCATCTCCTGGTAGCGACCACTTCGCTTGAGCCAGGTCTCGAACATGTTTCGGCCGCGGTCGGTTTTCGTGAAAAACCGCACGTACTTCAGCGTCTGGCGCGAGACCCCGAGGCCGAAGTCGGGCAGCTGCAGGCGCGAGATGGCCGCGCTCCCGACCGACTCGAGCTCGTCGGCTTCGGCCATCATGTCCTCGTCGTAGACCGATGCGTATTCGTTGCGCGGTCGCAGATCGCGACCGAAGACCTCACGCGACGTGAGCTCGCCGTACCGAGAGGGAGCTCGCGTCGCTCGGAGCTCTCGAAGCGCGCTCGCCTCTTCCCCCGGCAGGCGTGCCTCGAGGGAGGCGCTCAACACCGGCGCCGGACGGTGGGCGTTGTCCACCATGACGACCCGAGGCTTCGCCGCCTCGTCTTGCCCACCCCGGATAGAGTCGAGCGAGACTTCCGGAGCAGCCATTCCGACGCCGTATCCAAAGGCCAAGGCCGACACGAGCGGGGGGATCTTTTCGACGAGGCTCATCGGTGTGAGCCACAGTCATACAATGTAGGACAGACGGGCAAGTTCGTGGCATGGGCCCAAGAGCACGACGATTCTTCCCAAGCGTTTTGGTAGCCTGCGTGCGATGGCGGTCGCGTTGCTCGCGCGGGTGTTCGACACCCAGGCGAACCAGAGCTTCGAAGCGACGTTCGAGCGATTTCCCGTGCGGGTGGGCCGGAACCAGCTCAACGATCTTCCGATCGATCGGCCTTACGTGAGCCAGTTTCATGCGGCCTTCGAGGTCCGCAACGACAGCCAGCTCTACGTGAAGGACCTCGGATCGACCAACGGCACGCTCTACAAGGGCCAACGTTTGGTGCGTGATCAACCGATCGAGATCACGAGCGCACCCGAGGTGACGATCGGTCCGATCGTGATTCGCCTCGGCATGTCGACTGCGCCGCAGAAGGCCGTCGAGGACGCAGGGAAAGAGGCGGGTGTCCTCGACTTCGGACAAGGGCCGGAGACGATGCGCGCGCTCGCCCATCGTTATGGTCCTCTCCCTCCGGGCGCCGAAGACCCTTACATCCGGCAGGTTGCGCCGTATGTCGAGGCGTACCGGCAAGCCTGGCAGACGGTCTATCGGGTCATCTACGACCACCTCACGCGGCTGCCGCCCGACGTTCGCAACGCGTACCTGCGACGCATCGGCTACGAGCAACCCGCCGTCAGCCTCGAGAGCGACTTCCGCAAGATCGCGCAGTACTACGGCGTGGACCTTCGCGCGTTCACGCAGGCGGGTCCCGGCCAGGCAGCGCTCGCTGCGCTCTCGGAGCTCGCGACGACACTCGCGCCGGGAACGAAGCTCCCCGACGACGTGCCGAGCGTGCTCGGGTTCGCCAAGCGCGTGCGCGACTCGCTCGACGTGTTCCTGCGTTGTTTCATCAGCCTTCGAGACGGCTACAAGGAGTTCTCCAAAGAGGTCCTCGATCGCGAGAACGCCGCGCGCGATCCCGTCGCAGCAGCGGCGGACGCGAAGGAGCTCGGCATCGCGCTACTCGGCCACGCCGCGCCACCGGAGACCTCACGCGCGCTGCAGAACACGTTCGTCGAGGTGATGAGCCACCAGGTCGCGCTCATGAACGGCGTCATGGAGGGCGTGAAGCAGCTCCTCCAACGGTTGAGCCCGAAGTCCCTCGAGCAGGAATACGAACGCAGCGGAAAGAAGGGCGGCCTCTTCTCGAACCGGTTCGAGGCCCTCTGGAAGCTCTACGAAGTTCGGCACGCCGACTACGCAGGCGAAGACAAGGAGACCTTCCTCGTCATCTTCGGCTCACAGTTCTCGCGCGCGTACGCGCAGGCAGCCGGCGAGAACTTCCAAGGCGACGCCGGCAAGCTCGGCAGGTTCACCATGGGCGGCGGCCGGCGCGGCGGAGGATCGACCGGCAGCGACTGATGGGTCCTCACGTCCGACACGCGCCAACAGGAGCGACGAGATCACACGTGCATTCGAGCGACGATTTCTTTGCCGTGACTCACACCCCACGTAGGCTACCGCGTCAGGTCATGCGAGCTAGGCGTTCCCTTGTCGTTGCAGGCGCACTGGTAAGCGCGCTGGTCGGCGTGTGCATCCCTTCGGGCGAGGCGCACGCGCAAGCGATTCCCCCGGCCGCGGAGCGCGACGAAGGCTGGGGAACAGCCTCGACGATCTCGATGCTCATCGGCGTCGGCACGGCATCGGTGATGCCGCGCATCTATTACAACGACCCGGAAGCGACGGTCGGTTGGAAGGCGCGCTGGCACATCTCGCAGCTCGCTCCGATCATGACGCTCACCGCGGCGACGCTGCTCGTCGACATCCCGATCAAGAACCTCGGCGAAGGTACGCGCCCGGGCTGCACGGTCGAGGAAACGGAGAGCGGCTTCGACGGATCGAACTGCGAGTCGTACGGCATGCCGTCGACGCACTCCTTCGCCGCATGGAGCGCGATGGGCGCAGGCACGGCGATCTTCATCATCGACACCGTCGTCTACTCGGACTCGAAGTTCCATCCCGGGTCGTTCATCGGCAACGTCATCGTCCCGCTCGCCGCGGGCGTCATGACGAGCGTCGGCCGCGGCATCGACGGCAGCGGCTTCGACGCCTACGAAGACCCCGCCCAGATCGGCATCGGCGTCGCCGCCGGCGTCGTCACGGGTTTCCTCACCGGCCTCGCGTATTCGCTCCTCCAAGAGCCGAACTGCGGCTACGGCAACAACCTGGTTTGTTGGTGAGCGGGCGCGCTCAGCGCGCGCTCAACCACTCCTCGCGAGCTCGCTTCGCTCGTCGCATCGTGCGTGGGCGACTCCTCGCGAGCTCGCTTCGCTCGTCGCATCGTGTCGCGCTGCCGCCCGCCTGACGGGCCTGACCTGGGCGCGACTTCGATGTCCCCGCAGAGCGTTCCTTTTGGGAGGGTCTGCGACCCTCCCCCTCCACAGCGGTTCGCGCTGCGGGGCCCCCCACCTGTCTACGGGCGGCGCGCCTTACGGCGCTTGCCCGCCCATCGCCTTTGGCGATGGGGCCCGCTGCGACGGTGGCGTTGGTGCCGCTCGCGCGGCCCTCCCGCTAATCCCGGCCGACGACGCGCTCCCAGAGCGGCTCGTTGCTCGAGAACAGGGTGTCGCGCTCGATCTTCAAGAAGCGCGAAAACTCCACCTTACGAAGCTCGCGATCGCTGTCGAGATCCGGCACCTCGGTTTTCGCGATGCGCACCGAGACCTGCTCGAGCAGCAGGATGCCGTCCTTCTGGTAGGTGACGTCGGTGCTCAAGTGGTACTGCGCGTAGAGCCCGCGCGCGCTCACCGAGGGCATCGACTGCGTGCGGTCGAGATCGATGACCGCCGACTCGAGGAGCCTCCCGCGACGAGGCAGGAAGAAGTGACCGCGCTTGCGGCACGTCTGCGTCTCCGGGTCGCAGTCCTTCGACTCGGCGACGACGATCGTCTCGTTGCCGATGCGCGCCGTCGAGAAACGCGTGTCCTTCGGCCCACGGAAGCTACCCGCGGCGTAAATCTCCGCGTTGTCGCCGTACGCGCGCGCGAGCGCGATCGGCCCGCCTTCGTCGCCGTTGTCGAACTTGAGGCCGCGCAGCCAAAACACGCGCATGCCGTTCGGCCCCGAGTTGACGACCATCTCGTCGGGATCGACGTGGCGCGGCCAACCGCGGTCGCTCGCCCCGCCCTTCAGCGACTCGTTTGCGAAGACGTAGTTGCCGGTGCAATCGACCGCGAGCGCCTCGAGGCCCTCGTCGTTTCCGTCGATGTACCCGGGCACCAAGATCTCGAGCCACTGTCCCGGGTCGAGATCGCGAACCACCGAGCCCGCGCGCGACGGATCACCAACCGGCGCGAGCTTCGACCGGCACACCGACACCGGGGTCACGTAGCGGATTTCGACCTGGCGAACCTGGTTCTGCAGCGGGTCTGGGCAGCCGGCGAGCGCGGTGGCGGCCAAGAAGCCGGTGGCGATCGTGACGGCTTTCGTGGCGTGACGAAGCATCGGATGACAAAAGTCGCCCGGCTAGCGGAGCGAATCAAGAAAACAACCAAATTCCCCGCTCGCTGGACACGAAGGCACTGGGCGCAACGGCGCTCTTTCACACCGTTTCACCGGCCTGGTCAACCCGCATCCCACCCCTGCGGCCGTTGAGTGGGAGATGACCACACCGATTTCGGCGATGGCCATTGACGGATTCGGCGACCTGTTTAGCCTATGACCCTGTCGCTTCGGAATGCTTCGGGCCGAGACGGCTGCGCGAAGGGGAGGGATTGATGCCCTGTCTGGACCGTACAATCAAAACCGAAGTCGGATCTCGTTTCCCGTTCGTCCCTCGAATTCCCGGCCAGCGTGCGGGGTCGCATAGACTGAGTACCGAGGTTTTCGAATCGACGGGAGAGGTGAATCTCCATGGCACTTAGCACGTACGCGAAAGACATCAAGTTCACGAAGCAGGGTCAGGGCAAGGGCAGCTGCATTCAGAAGGGCCGCGAAGGCTGGGTTGAGATCATCGCGGTCAACCACTGCATCAAGAGCCCCCGCGACACCGCCAGCGGCCAAGCCACCGGCAAGCGTCAGCACTGCCCGATCCGCATCCGGATGCCGTACGACATGGCGCTCCCGCAGTTCTACCAAGCGCTGTGCAACAACGAGGCGATCCAAGAGCTCACCTTGGCGTTCTTCTCGCCCAACAAGCTCGGTACCGCGGGTGGTCAGGGCGTTGAAATGCTCACCTACGAGCTCAAGCTCACGAACGCGTTCGTGTCGCAGGTCGAGTTCGAGATGCTCAACAACCGCAACCCGGAGCTGACCCGCTACGAGAACATGTACGTGGTCGAGATGGTCTACCAAGCCGTTCAGGGCACCTGGAAGATCGGCAACAAGGTCTGGAGCGACGACTGGCTCTCCCCGGTCCAGGGCTGATAAGCAGTACGTGCTAGCCGTCGCCATCGGGCGCCGGCAACGACAAGCGGCTGGTGCGGCAGGTTCGCACCGGCCGCTGGCCGTTTTGTGGTGTCGGCCGTCTGTAGTGTTTGGCCGCTTATCGTTCTGCGCGCGTTTTGGCGAACCGCTCTCGTTCGCTCGTTGCTATTCTCGGTCGCCGTGTCGACGTCGTTGTTCACGAAGCTCGAGCGTGCTGCCGACCCGACCAACAACGAGCGGCACACGTGGAAGTCGGAAGACACCGCGTCGGCCGTGATCCGTCACATCAAGCAGATGCTGACGACGCGCCACGGCAGCTCCATCACCGTGCCGGACTACGGCGTCCCGGACGTCACGCACTTGCTGCACGACATGACGGAGGCGATCGCCGTCATTCAGCGGAGCGTGAAGACGAGCATCCAGATGTACGAGCCGCGGCTGAAGAACGTCCAGATTCGTCACGTCCGCAACACGAACGAGGTCGGCCAGCCCGCGATGATGTTCGAGATCAGCGGGCACCTCGTGCTCGCCGACGGGCGGCGGCAGCCGCTTCGCATCGGCACGACGATGGACGAGCACGGAAACGTAGAGATACAGGAGCTTTGAGCGCGCGCTCGCGCCGGTGTGGGCAGTTGACAGCCCGCGCCTCGCGAGGTCGACTGGCACCGCCGGATGTTCAACAAGTACTTCCAGGATGAGCTCAGCTACCTCCGTGAGCTCGGTAAGGAGTTCGCGGCCGCCTACCCCGGGATCGGGCCGATGCTCGCCGAGCGAGGAGGAGATCCCGACGTCGAACGCCTGCTCGAAGGCGTCGCGTTCCTCACCGGAAAGATCCGGCAAAAGATCGACGACGAGCTGCCCGAGGTCATCCACTCGGTCGCCGCGCTGCTCTTCCCCCACTACGTCCGGCAGGTCCCGTCGACGAGCATCGTGGAGTTCACGCCGCTGCCCAACGTCGTGCGCGAGCGCCTGCTCGTTCCGCGCGGCTCGGAGGTGGGATCGGTTCCCGTCGACGGCGTTTCGTGTCGCTTCCGCACGACGCAAGACGTGGAGCTCTTGCCCCTCGCGATCGAGGACGTTCGCGTCGACACCAACCAGACCCTCGCGCAGACGCTTCGAATCGAGCTCCGCCTCACCGGCGGCGCGAACTTCGCCGCGCTGAACCTGAAGACGATCCGCTTTTACATCCAGGGTGAGCGACGCCTTCAAGACGACGTGCGCCTGTGGCTCGGCGAGCACGTCGACAGCCTCGCGATCGCGTCGGTCGATTCGGGTGGGCGCGACAACGTGCTCAACGTTCCGCCGCGGCGTGCCCTCGAGCTCGTCGGCTTCGCGGAAGAGCAGGCGCTCATCCCCTTCCCTCCGACGGTGTTCCCCGGCTTCCGCCTCTTGCAGGAGTACTTCACGCTCCCGCAGAAGTTCGCGTTCTTCGACTTCGGCGGCTTCGAGCGTCTACCAGCGGAGAAAATCGGCGACCGTTTCGCGATCCTCATCCAGTTCCGCGACTCGATGCCCCCGAACACGCGTGTCGGAAAAGAGAACTTCAAGCTCTTCTGTTCGCCGGTCGTGAACCTGTTCCCGCACCCGACCGATCCGATCAAACCCGACCCGACGAAACACGAGTACCTCGTGCGGCCCTCGGGCGGCGATCCGAACGGCTTCGAGATCTACAGCATCGACAACGTCGTCGGCATCGCGCGCAAGACGAGTCAGCGCGTGAAGATCCCGTCGTTCTTGTCGTTCGAGCACGAGCTGGATCCGGAGGCCGCAGAGCGCGGCGTCTTCTACCAACAACACCTGCGACCGGCGCCGGTCGGCGACGGCGTCGACGTCTACACGTCCTTCGGCACCCCTGCCGACGTGAAGTCGCTGCCCGACTTCGACGTCATCAGCATCGACTCGACGTGCACGAATCGTCGCCTGCCTTCGCAGCTCAAGCTCGGGGACTTGCGCGTGTCGACGGCGACATCTCCGGCGGTCGCGACGTTCAGCAACATCGCGCCGGTGACGCAGCCGCTTCCGCCGCCCGTCGGTCGCGAGCTGCAGTGGCGCGTGCTCGCGCACATGGCGATGACCTATCGCTCGATCGCCGAGCTCGAGGTCCTTCGCGGGACGGTCGACATCTACAACTTCCAAGCGCTCATCGATCGCCAGGCCGCGCGCGCGAATCAGCTCCGCGTCGCCGCCATCAAATCGATCGAGGTGAGCCCGACGGACAGGCTCTACCGCGGCGCACCGATTCGCGGGATCGCAGCGCGGCTCGAGCTCGACGAGACGGGCTTCGCCGGCGAAGGGGACATGTACCTGTTCGCGTCGGTCCTCAACGAAATGTTCGCTTCCTACGTCGCGCTCAACTCGTTCACGCAGCTCACGATCACGGGTCAGAGCACACGCGTGGAGTACAAATGGGAACCCAAGAACGGTCATCGCTACCTGATCTGACGGGCGAGGACCTTCGGCCGTTCCTCGAACGAGGACCCCGCTTCGGGTTCTACCAGCTGCTCTATCTGCTCGAGCGCGTGCACTCGGGCTCCGCGCCGATCGGCGTGCAGGGCCCGGTCCAGCAAGAGAAGATCCGCATTCGGCCGTCCGCAGGGATGGGCTTTCCGTCGAGCGACGTCGAGTCGGTCGAGCAAATCTCGCCGGCCGACGGTCCCGCGAAGACGCGCATCACGACGACGTTCCTCGGCCTCTACGGCGTCTCGTCACCGCTGTTTTCGTACTTCGTCGAGCAGATCGCGCAGAACGATCACCAAGGCGTCCCGCAGCCGGTTCGTGACGTCCTCGACGTCGTTCATCACCGCGTCTTCAGCCTGCTCTACCGCACGTGGACGAAGTACCGCCTCTACGTCGGCTACAAGACGAAGGGGCAAGACCCCTTCACACGCCGCATGTTGTGCGCGGCCGGCATCGACGGCTTCGGCGCGCACACGCCACCGATCCACAAGTTCCTGTTCCTTCGGTACGCGCCGATGCTCGCGTGGCGCGCGCGAACGGCGCACGGGCTCAACACCGCGCTGCAAGAGCTGTTCGGCAACCACGGCGTGAAGATCGATCAGTTCATCGGCGCGTGGACGCTGATCGAAAAGCCCTATCGCAACCGCCTCGGCCAGGCCAACGCGGCCCTCGGGCAGTCGCTCACGATCGGCAAGTTCGTCTTCGACGCTTCCAGCCGATACAAGATCATCCTCGGGCCGCTCGGCTACGACGATTACCTTGCGTTCCTCCCGGGCGGGCACAAGCGGCCGCTCCTCCGCGGCGTCTGCGCCGTGTTCACGCGCGGCATCTACGACGTGCTCCTCGAGCTGCACGTGAAGCCGGACGCGGCACCGCGTTTTCAGCTCGGCTCACCACGCGCATCGACGATCAAGCGAACGGCGTGGCTCGGTGGTCCGAAGAAGCCGTTCGTCCTCACCGTCCCGCTCGAGGATCCCAAGCCCGAGGGCGAGACGACCGACGACGAAGAGCGTGGCGAGCCGCCGCCGAATCCGTTCGAGACGGCGGACGTCCTGGACTGATCGACGCGCGGCGAGCGCCGCGGGCGTCGGCTAGTACAGAATCAGGCTAGAGACCGCGGCGTTCACTTCGTCGGCGATCGCGTCGATCTCACCCTTGTGGACGATCTGCACGAGCAACACGCGCTTGTCGTTCCGGACGAGGATCTCCGTCGCGTAAGAGTGGAACGGCTCCGGCTTGCCCCGAACGCTCGAGCGAATGAGGTACGCGCGGCCCTGGCTGTTCGCGGTGCCGATGGGCTGGCGGCTCGCGTAGATCTTGCCGCCGAGATCGCGGGTCTCGACCTCGTAGCGTTTCTCGACCTCGGACCAGGTGTCGGTCGGGGGGTCGACGCGCTCGAGGATCGAGAAGATGAACTGCCGCGGGGACTGGTACGAAATGAAGCGCTTTTCCGCGGTGTAGTCGGCGTCGCGGACGCTCCAGTCGATGGGCCGCGCGAACCGCACGTCACCTTCGAGGACGCCCACGCCCACCAGACGCGGCACGTTCAGCGTCTTTTCGTGGTCGAGCTTCGGGAAGTAGCTCTCGTAGCTGCGGTTGCCGTCGATGACGCCCCCGCCGTGCAGATAAAAGACGTCGTCGCGCTTCGGTGCTTGCTCCGCACCGCCGCACCCCGCAACCACGCTCGCGGCGGCCAGGATGACACCTGCCCCGCGCATCCGAGCCGAAGACGGACGCATCACGGCAAGAATCTACGCCATCCGAGTCACCGCGCCCAAATAGCTTGTTGCCGAGATCCGAGGATCTTCGTCGCCCGGGCCCGCTTCATGAGTTTGCCCGGCCGGCTTCGGATGAAATATCGTTCGGATCGACCATGGCTCCCTCGTCCGTCCTCGGGCCCACGCGTTTCGTCGCTCTGGCCGGCGTCGCCGCCATCCTCGCGACGACGTCTTGTGAGGCTGGGATCAGCTCGGGCATCGACTACCCCGACGTGTCGGGCATCGACCTCGATGGAAACGTCGTGACGCCCGAAGGCGGAGACAACGCGTCGATTTCGATCGGCGAGTTCAAGTTCGCGCCGGAGACGTGCACCGGGCTCGACCTGACCTTTGCGAAGGACGATCTCGACCAGGAGGACCTCACGCGGTTTCTCGCGCGGCAGAACGTGAACGTGAAGCCGAAACGCGCGCGTGACGATCTGTTCTGGTACGAGATCGAGAACAAGGAAGACGAGGGCGACGACTCCGTGCTCCGTCTCCGCCTGGCGGTCCTCAAGGATCGGTACGCCGCATCGAAGGATCTGCACGACGCGCTCCTGCAGCACGGACCGGGCTGGTGGGGCGTTCGCCGCGGCAACCTCGCGCTCCTCGCCCCGAGGGCGAGCCTCAAGACGGCGCTCCGCTTCGCCGTGAAGTACAAGCTCGTCTGCTGGGGAATGTTCACGTACGCGGGCAGCGACGACGCGTACGTGGTCGCGGGCGGCTACACCGAGTTCTGACGATCGGCGTTCGGCAGGAAACCTTCTCGCAGAAAACGCAGACGAGGAAACCCGTGGAAGGTCTTTCCAGCAAGGACGCGAACGCGGATACTGAATGCATGGCTTCGACTGAGAACCAGGCCCAACCGGCGCCGAAGAAGGGTGCCCCCCGGTGGCTCGTCCGCTCCGCCATCATCGGCAGCGCGCTCCTACCGCTGCCCACCGTGCTCGCTTACGGCTGCGATTCGCCGACGCAGTTCGACGATCTGTGCGGCTGGGTTCGTGATCCGAACAACTGCTACCGCGACTTCTTCGTCGACGTCGGCGCGAGCTGCGGGGCGACCCCCGACACGCGCGTTGGTTCGTTCGCCGGCCGCGACAAGCTCGGCGAGTGTTACCTCTCCGCGGGCGGTGTCGTCGTGTTCGAGCCGCCGATCGATCTCGCGCTTCCGCCCGGGGACAACCCCGAGCCGCTCAAGATCAAGGTGATCAACCCCGATCAGACGGAGTGCGCGGAGTTCGAGTTTCGCGCGAAGTACGACTTCAAGGCGACGTTCGAGGGCGATCCGCTTCCCGACGCGGGTGTCGACGCGAACGACCTTCCGGAGGAGTTCATCCTGGGCGGGACGTTCGACATGGCCGGCGGCAGGGACAGCGACATCCTCAACGTCACGTGCCCCGGAGGCGAGACGTTCACGTTCGACCGCCTGCAAGTCACACGCTGCCGTGAGTTCGAGGCCATCTTGCCGCACGCGGAGATCGACTTCTCCCCGGGCGGTATCGAGCAGACGGGCGTGATCCGGTTGAACGTCTTCTACCCTCCGACCGAGGGCGAGCTCTCGAACGCGCAGCCGGTGCCGATCAACTACTTCGAGTGCGTGATCCCGGCGGCGCCGCCCGCTTGTGAAAATGGCGTGAAAGACGGCGCCGAGACGGACATCGACTGCGGCGGTGGTTTCTGCACGTCGCGGTGCGACGACGGCCAGCTCTGCATCACCGACGACGACTGCCTGAGCAGCGCGTGCGTCGTGGACATGGGCATCAAGAAGTGCGCGGGCGGCGCGCCCTGAAACGCCCAGCTCCGACAGGCTGAGCCGCGGGCGTGCGTTCGAGACGCTTCCGCGGCTGAGTTCTTCGTGCGACGCTCGTCGTCGTGGGAGCGCCGCGCATCGAGGACGTCTGGGAGGCGATCGACGCGGCTTTTACCCGTGTTCACGACCGACATCCCGACGCGCTCATGTGCCGATCGGGCTGCGCCGATTGCTGCGGGAAGGTCGCCTTTCTGACGGTCGCTGCCTTCGAGGCGCAGATCATCCGTCGCTACCTGGCACAGATCGACGATGCGGAACGGGCGCGCCTCGTCACGCTCGCGTCGCGCAAAGAAGAGACGGGCTGCGTGATGCTCGACGACGACGCGCGCTGCTCGATCTATCCGGCGCGGCCGCTCGTCTGCAGGGCGTTCGGCCTGCCGTACCGCGTGTTGCCCGACCTCGCGTGGCCCGACGGCAAGCGACGTCTGCCCGTCGTGGACGGCGTCCTCGAGGCGGAGGAGCAGGTCGTCGATACCTGCTTCAAGAACTTCATGACGGTGCGGCCGAACGAGCTCCCCGCCGAGATGGTGATTCATCAGCTGGGGCTGACGTCGCTTTCGAAGTCACTCGACGCGGCCGAGCCGAGCGACGTATCGCGCGAGCGGACGATGTTGTCCGCGGTCATCCGCGAGGCGCTGGGGATCGAGACCGACGACGCTCGCGAAGAGCGTTCGCTACGAGACGAGTAGTTTGACCACCAACGTCGTGCTGCCGAGACGAAGCCGATCGTTGTCGTGGAGCTGACGCTGTTCGCCGGGCGGGAGCTTCTGCTCGTTGAGGAAGGTGCCGTTGCGCGAGCCCTCGTCCTGCACGAAGGCTTGTCCCGTGGAGGGGTCGGCGTTCACGCTCGCGTGCCGTGAGGAAGAGCTCGCGTCGTTGATGCCGATCTCCACCTTGTCGGAGCCCGCGCGTCCGAGCTGCGTCTTGCCGCTGCGGATCGGCCAGAAGATGCCGCTCGGCTCGTTTTGGAAGGTGACGAGGAAGCCGACGAGGATGCCGTTGCCGGTGATTCCTGAGGGGCTCACGCCCTGCATCGCGGGCGCGGGACCGGACAGAACCCCCGGCGACTGCGGCAGCGCAGCCGGCGGCATCGGCGGCGGCGGCGCGACAATCGGCGCGGGCCCACCCAAGCCTCCTCCGCCCAAACCGCCTCCAAACCCGCCCATTCCCGGCCCACCCATCCCCGGCGGGCCGACCATCGGCGGCGGAGCGAGCCCACCTCCCGGCCCTCCGCCGAGACCGCCGATCATCGGCGGCGGCGCAGCAGGCATTCCGCCGCCCGACACGGGAGGCGGTCCCATCGGCGGAGGTTGAAAGCCCATTTGCGCCGGTGCACCGGGAGGCGGCGCAAACGCCGGCGGAGGCGGATATGCGTTCTGATTGATCTGCGGCGGTGGACCGCCGAACGCTGGCACCATCGGCGGCGCCGTCATCCCCATCGCGTGAGGCTGCGGCGGCGGCATGCCCATGCCCTGCATGCCCATCGGCTGACCAAAGCCGCCGCCGGGCATCTGTGGAGCACCCATCGGAGCAGCCGGCGGCGCACCATAGCCACCCGCCGAGGGGTTCGGCATCTGCGGCGCGCCACCGTGCGGCGCTACGCCGTGCGGCGCGCCCTGCGGTGCGTACCCTTGCGGCATCGGCGGAGCGCCGGGAGGCGCAGCTGGAGGAGCATTGCGTGCAGGCGACATCTGCGCCCACGGCGAGTTCGAGATGTCGCCGTACGCTCCGCCACCGGTCGGTGCATACGCTCCGCCGCCGCCACCGCCGCCCGGGGGAGGTGGATACCCGCCGCCCATCGACGAGCCGGTCATCGGCGCCGGCGGAGGCGGCATACCCCCACCCGACATTCCTCCGCCCATCGGCGGAGGTGCGCCGCCGCCGGCGGAGTTCCCGCACATGTTGCAGGACGAGTCCCCGTCTTGGAGCATCCATCCACAGCTGGGGCACGGCTTCATCGCGCGACGCCTCTTCGCGCAGACGGCGACCCGCTGCGCCTCGACCGACGACAACACGCGCAATCACTTGCGCGAAGGAAAACGTACGTAGCAGCGAGCTCGAGCTGCACTGGCACCTGAAGGTAAAGGCCAACGATTGACGTTGCAAGCAGGTGAACGCGTCTCGCGCGAGACGCGCGCCAACACCTCCGCGAGGAGCGCATTTGCCTGCGATGTAGCCGAACGCACGAAAGGCCCGAGCGCGTTGTCGCTCGAGCCTTTCGCTCACTTCACGGTCGGAGAGTACCCGTCAGTTCGTGCTCTCCGCCGGCTTTCCGTCGGCGGGCTTTTCCTCGGCCGGCGGCATGGGTCGCGGAAGCGACTCCAGCGCTCCTTCGAGGACCTGCTCCATGCGGCTGACGAAGACGAACTGCAGCTCGTCGACGACCTCCTTCGGAACCTCCTCGAGATCCGGACGGTTCCTCTCCGGCAGGAGGATGCGCTTGATGCCTGCGCGGTGCGCGGCGAGCACCTTCTCCTTCACGCCGCCGATCGGAAGGACGCGACCGCGGAGCGTGATCTCGCCCGTCATCGCGACGTCGTGGCGGACCTTGATGCCGGTGAGGAGCGAGACGAGCGCCGTGAACATCGTCACGCCGGCGCTCGGGCCGTCCTTCGGCATCGCGCCCGCCGGGATGTGGATGTGGAGATCGCTCTTCTCGAGGAAGTCCTTCGCGATGCCGTAGCGCTCCGCGTTCGTGCGGACGAACGAGAGAGCCGCCTGCGCGGACTCCTTCATGACGTCGCCGAGCTGACCGGTGAGCTGGAGCTTGCCGGTACCGTACATGCGGGTCGCCTCGATGAAGAGGATCTCGCCGCCGACGCTCGTCCAGGCGAGGCCGGTCGCGACGCCCGTCTCGGCCGTGCGCTCCGCGACTTCGCTCGTGTACTTCGGCGCGCCGAGGAACTCGTGGAGGTCGTCCTCGTTGTCGACGCGTCGCTTCTTGTTGTCGCCCTCGGCGACCTTGACGGCGACGCCGCGGATGACCGCCGCGATCTGGCGCTCCAAGGAGCGAACGCCGGCTTCGCGCGTGTAGTGGTCGATGATGTTCTCGAGAGCCTGATCGGTGATCTCGACGTTCTCCTCCGAGAGGCCGTGCTCACTGAGCTGCTTCGGCAGGAGGTGGCGGCGCGCGATGGCGAGCTTCTCCTTGCGGGTGTAGCCGGGGATCTCGAGGATCTCCATACGGTCGCGGAGCGGAGGCGGGATCGGATCCGCGATGTTCGCCGTCGCGACGAACATCACGTTCGACAGGTCGAACGGGATCTCGAGGTAGTGATCGGCGAACGTGTTGTTCTGCTCGGGGTCGAGGACCTCGAGGAGAGCCGCCGACGGATCGCCGCGGAAGTCGTGGCCGATCTTGTCGATCTCGTCGAGCATGAAGACCGGGTTGGTGGTGCCCGCCTTCTTCATGCCTTGGATGATCTGACCGGGCAGCGCGCCGACGTACGTGCGGCGGTGACCGCGGATGGCAGCCTCGTCGTGCACGCCGCCGAGCGAGATACGGTGGAACTTGCGCCCCAGCGATCGCGCGATGCTGCGGCCGAGCGACGTCTTACCGACACCGGGCGGGCCGAGCAGGCAGAGGATCGGGCCCTTCTTGTCCTGCTTGAGCTTGCGGACGGCCAGGTACTCGAGGATGCGCTTTTTGACCTTCTCGAGGCCGTAGTGATCCTCGTCGAGGACGTCGCGCACCTTCGCGATGTCGAGGTTGTCCGGCGTGGAGTTCGTCCACGGCAAGTCGAGGATCCAGTCGAGGTAGGTGCGGACGACCGTGTACTCGGCCGAACCGACCTGCATCGTGCGCAGACGCTTGAGCTGCTTCTTCGCGACGGTCTCGGCCTCGGTCGGGAGATTCGCCTTCGCGATGCGGTCCTCCAGGCCGTCGAGATCGCCCTGATCGCCGTCGTCCTCACCGAGCTCTTCTTTGATGGCCTTGAGCTGCTGGCGAAGGACGTACTCGCGCTGGTTTTTGCCCATCTCCTCCTTGATTTGGGAGTTGATGCGCTCGCGCATTTTCAGGATCTCGAGCTGGCGCGTGAGGAGACGCAGCACCTTTCGGACGCGCTCCTTGACGTCGATCGTCTCGACGAGCTGGGCCTTCTCTTCCACCGGGGCGTCGAGGTTCGCAGCGACGAGATCCGCGAGGGCGCCGGGCGCCTGGATGCTGTCGATGAGCGACCCCGCCTCACGCGGGAGCTCGGGCATGAGCTGGATGACCTGCTTCGCGATGTCGCGAAGGCTCATCGCGAGGGCTTCTGCCTCTACGTCCTCGGTCGCCGGCTCTTCGAGGCGGCGAATCTTCGCGCGAACGTATGGCGCGCTCTGCGTCACGCTCTCGAGCCGGATGCGGACGAGACCCTGCAAAATCAACGAATAATTGCCAGAGCTGTGCTTGAGCGCCTTGAGCACGCGAGCAGCGCAGCCGACATGGTAGAGGTCCTCGTAACCCGGGTCGTCGGTCGAGGGATCCCGCTGCGCGAAAATGGCGATGACGGGCTGCGTGAGGTTGTCGACGTCCTCGACGAGCGCGACCGACTTCTCCCGGCCGACATCGAACGGAGCGACCGCGCCCGGAAACAGCACGGCGTTTCGAATCGGCAGAACGGGAAGCTCGTCGCCAAAAACGATGTCTTCGTCGCGAGGCGGCGGTACCGGCGGCGGCGGATTCTTCTTGTCGGACATTGGCAGGTTTGCCTCGGGGTGCCTTGTGGTTGGGCTGGTGGTGGACCGAAGGTCGCGCAGTGTCTCGCGCGAACAGGGACAACTTGTGACCGGGGAGGCGGGGGCGCCAGCGCGATGTCTACCAGAAGCCCCAGACGAGCGGCCTCCAGTGCGTACTTCTTGAACCGCGGCCGCCTAAAGCGCCACGTTAAAACCGGACTGGTTGCGGTCAAACCCCTTTTTCACGCCCACGTCGACAGCCGCCCCGCAGCACGTCTGCCCCGACTTCTTTGAGGACGCCTCACCTGACGGACGCACGACGGGTGTAGCATCGAGGCAATGCTGCACTCCGCCCTGCCTCCGGCGGAAGAGATCAGGCTCCTTCCGCTCGCGGACATCGCGCGAGGCGGCATGGGTATCGTGCAGCTTTGCCGCGCAACGGATGGTCGCCTGAGCGGGCGTGCCCTCGCGGTAAAACGGCTCAATCCGGCTCTCGAAGAGGAGCCGGAGTTCGTGAACATGTTCCTCGACGAGACGTGGATCACGGCGACGATCAACAGCCCGCACGTGGTGCGCGTCGAAGCCTGGGGGCGCGACGCGGAGGGCTTGTTCCTCGCGGTCGAGCTCGTCGAGGGCGTCAGCTTGTCGCGCCTCATCAAGGAGTCGAAGGAGAAGCAAGAGCCCTTCGCCGAGCGGACGGTCGCGCAGATCGCACTGCAGGTCTGCGACGGGCTCATCGCGGCGCACGAGCTTCGCGGAGAAAACGGCGCGACGCTCGGCCTGGTCCACCGCGATCTCACGCCGGGCAACGTCCTCGTGAGCTTCGACGGCGTCGTGAAGATCGCCGACTTCGGGATCGCGAAGGCCGAGGAGCGGCTCACGAGCACGCGCATCGGCATGATGAAGGGCAAGCCCGCGTACATGGCGCCGGAGCAGGCGCGCGGCGGCGGCATCGATGCGCGGGCGGATCTCTTCGCGCTCGGCGTCGTCATCTTCGAGCTCCTGGCGGGCCGGCGTCCATGGCTCGGCAACAACGACTTGGAGACGCTGGTCAACGTCACGACGAAAGAGCCACCCGACCTCGCGGAGTTTCGGAAGACGAGCTCGATCTTCACCGAAATCGTGACGCGTTGTCTGAGGAAGAACCCGAACGAGCGGTTCGGCAGCGCGGCCGAGGTCAAGGACTTGCTGGATGCGTGGCGGCGCGAGCGTGGATTCGATCGCGACGACCGCGAGTCGCTCGCGGCGTTCGTCCGGCGCAACACCCAGATGCAGCAGGCGTGGTTCCGCGAAGCGCTCGGCGGTGAGCTCCAGAGCGGCGGCGTGACGTTCATGGATCTCGAGGCGCGCATCGACAAAGGGCGACGCCACGGAGAGTCGAGCAGCAAACACCGACCGGTCGGCCAGGGCTCGGCTCCTCAGTCGAGCGGCGCGCCGAGCAGCGGGCAACACGCATTCGGCCCACCGGTTGCGCGCCCGCTTGCGACGGTGCCGATGCAGGCCTCCGGCTTCCATCCGGATGGTCAAAACGGCTTCATCGCGAACCTCGACGACACCGACGACGACGCGAAAACCAAGTTCCTCGACGCGCGGGCGCCGCTTTCGTCGGGCATGATGCAGGCGGCGAACCTCTCGCGACCGGGGCCTTCCTACGGCGCGCCGGGCTCACACCCGATGTCGCAAACGGGAGGGACGTTCGGATCCACCGTCGCCCTCACCCCGGAAGAAGCTGCCGCGATGAGCTCGAGGCTCGTGGGCGGCGTACCGTCTTCGAACGGACCGATGGCGTCGGGCTTTCCAGGCTCGGCGCCGCTCGTCTCGGCGACCATCGTCGAGCCGAAGGCCGCCGGCGTGCCGCGCACGCAGCGCGAGCCGGCGCTCGATGCACGGCGCCGCTCGAATGTCTGGCTGCTCGTCGTCCTCGCCGTTCTGCTAGGCGCATCCGTCGCGGTCTACTATCTGGTGGTGCGGCCGCGCCTCGGCTGAGGGCGGTCCGCGTTCACCATGTCCGATCCGCTCGCCGCGCTCATCGCCATTTCGCTCGCGTTCGCATCCGCGCCCGACCCCGGTGCCGATCTCGATCCGGGGCCCAGCGCCGAGTGTCCGAACGACATGCGCCTGGTCACCGGCAAACACATCGACGAGGTCCAACACCTCTGCATCGATCCACGGCAGGACGTGAAGGACGTGAAGTGCTTCGCGTATTGGGAAGGCCTGACTGCGCTCGAGGGCCCCGAGACGGACATCGGCGTGTGCATGGACCAGTACGAAGCGCCGAACAAGAAGGGCGCGAAGCCCTTCGTGATGAAGTCGTACAAGAACGCGAAGAAGTGGTGCTCGGAGCGGCACAAGCGCCCGTGCACGGAACAGGAGTGGGAGACCGCGTGTGAAGGGCCGAAGCACCTGCCCTACGCGTACGGCTGGGCGGTCGACAAGAAGGTCTGCAACAGCGACAAACAGTGGCTCGCACCGGACTGGAACAAGTTCGGAAAAGTCGACGAAGAGTCGGAGAAAGAGTCGCAGCGTCTCTGGCAGGGCGCGCCGAGCGGTCGTTACACAAGTTGCGTTTCGTTGTTCGGCATCTACGACATGAACGGCAACGTGGAGGAGTGGGTGACGACGAGAAAGACGCGGAAGTGGCCTGGTGCGCTGATGGGCGGCTTCTGGGCAAAGCCTTGGACGGGCTGCCGTGGAACCAACGACGCGCACGAGCCGGGCTTCGTCTTCTACGAGACGGGCTTTCGCTGCTGCGCGGATCCCGGCACGCTCGATGCCGACGGTAAGCCGCGAAAGAAGGGATCTTGATGCGCGCGCTGTTCTTCGGGACGCCCGAAATCGCGGTTCCTGCGCTCGAGGCGCTGCACTCGATCGCGACGGTTTCTCTCGTTGTCTGCCAACCGGATCGGCCGGCAGGGCGCGGTCTCGAGCCCAGAGCCCCAGCGGTGAAGGTGAAGGCGCTCGAGCTCGGTCTGCGCGTTGAACAGCCGACGAAGATCAAGACGCCGGACTTCGCCGAGCTCGTGCGCTCTCAAGAAGCGGACGTCGCGCTCGTCATCGCGTACGGCCGAATCTTGCCGAAGGCGATCCTCGAAGCCCCACGTCGAGGATGTATGAACCTACACGCGTCGATCCTCCCGAAGTACCGAGGCGCCGCGCCGATCACCTGGGCGGTCGTCGACGGCGAGACCAGGACGGGCATCTCGCTCATGCAGATGGACGAGGGCATGGACACAGGGCCTGTCTATCGAATCCTCGACGTGCCGATCGGGCGCGACATGACGTCGGGTCAGCTCGCCGTCGAGCTCGCGGCATGCGCCGCGACGATGGTCCGCGAGGTTCTTCCGATGGCCGTCGCGGGCGACATCGAGGCTGCCCGACAGGACGAAACCGGCGCGACGCACGCGCGCATGCTCGACAAAGAAGACGGTCGCATCGACTTTTCGAAGCCTGCGAAGCGCGTCCACGATCACGTGCGCGGGATGACGCCGTGGCCCGGTGCATTCACGACGATCACGCCGAACGGCCTGCCGAAGACGCTGAAGATCCTCGCGACGCGCACCCTCTCGGGAGACGCGGGCGCACCGCCCGGCACGGTCGTCGTCGCACATCGAGGGCGCGTCGAGATCGCCTGCGGCGAAGGGCGGATCGAGCTGATTGTCGCGCAGCTCGAAGGGAAAAAGGCGCTGCCCGCACCGGAGCTCGTCGGCGGTCGCACGATCCTCCAGGGAATGGTGCTCGGCGCGGGAGCACCCGCGTGAACACCGAGCGGCGCGAGGTTCTCGATCGGTTCCTCGACGAGATGCGCGCCGAGTTTCCGCGGTTTCGCATCATCAAGAAAGAGGAGAGCCCCTTCTCGAAGGCGATCGACGTCGCGCTCCGCATCGTGACGTTCAACGGTCAACGCGAGTTCATGACGCGTTACTACACGGTGATCGGCGACACGTTGTACGTGCCGCAGGGCTTCGACAACTTCGACCCGGTCGACGTCGTCATCACCCTCCGGCACGAGCGGATCCACCTGCGCCAGCGGCGCCGCTACACGTTCCTCGGGATGAGCATCATCTACTTGCTCCTCCCCTTCCCGCTCGGCCTCGCCTACGGCCGCGCCCGCATCGAGTGGGAGGCGTACACCGAAACGCTGCGCGCCGTTCGCGAGCTCAAAGGCGAACAGGCGATGCGCTCCCAAGCCCTGCGACAGCGCATCATCAGCCAGTTCACGAGCGCCGCTTACGGCTGGATGTGGCCGTTTCGCAGCACCATCGAGCGCTGGTACGACGAAGCGCTAAAAGAGATCGAACGGCAGCGCTAACGCCGCTGCACGCAACGGGCCCCATCGCCAAAGGCGATGGGCGGGCAAGCGCCGTAAGGCGCGCCGCCCGTAGACAGGTGGGGGGGGCCCCGCAGCGCGAAGCGCTGTGGAGGGGGAGGGTCGCAGACCCTCCCAAAAGAAACGCTCTGCGGGGTCATCCCAAGCAGCCGCGACGCAAGGCCCGCCAGGCCGGCGGCAGCCCGACACGATGCGACGAGCGAAGCGAGCTCGCGAGGAGTCGCTCACGCACGATGCGACGAGCGAAGCGAGCTCGCGAGGAGAGTCGCCCCTCAAGCCCCCGACGGGTGCCAGATCGTCTTCATCTCGACGAACCGCTCGATCCACAGCGGCGTCGTGCACGCCTCGTGATCGAACCACGCGTCGCGCTTCAGATCCCGCGAGCGCACGCGCTTGACGGAGTCGGCTGCGCTGTCCGTGAGCTCCTTCAACAAAGCGCCGCTCGTGCCGTGGAGATCGAGCGCCTGCACGTCCATGTGTTTGGCGAGCGGCGGGAGGATCTCCTTGTGATGGCCGGTGAGGATGTTCACGACGCCGCCGGGTAGATCGCTCGTGGCGAGCGCCTCGGCGAAGGTGACGGCGGTTCGCGGATCTTCTTCGCTGGCGACGACGATGCAGACGTTGCCACCGACGATGACGGGAAGGATCGAACCCACGAGACCGAGGAGCGCGGGGCGCGCAGGCGCCGCGATGACCACGAGGCCGACGGGCTCGGGAATGGTGAAGTCGAAGTGCGGCCCGGCGACCGGGTTCAGGCTCGCGAACAGGCTGTGGTACTTGTCCGACCAACCGGCGTAGGAGAGCGTGCGATCGACGCTCGCGCCGACCTCCGCGCGCGCATCCGCGGCCGAAAGACCGCTGCGAACGAGGGAGCGTTCCAGCTCTTCGGAGCGTGCGTCGAGCATCTCCGCGAGGCGGTAGAGGATCTGCCCGCGGTTGTTGGCCGCGCGACGCGACCAGCCGGAGAGCGCGGCGTGAGCGGCGACCACGGCGTCACGCGCATCTTTGCGCGAGCCACGAGGGACGTTCTCCATCGTTCCGTTTTCTCCGGGGGCCATCGTCTCCGCCACCTGCAGGTATCGACCCGACTCCGAGCGGACGAACGCGCCGCCCACGTACATCTTGTAGGCCTTGCGAACGTTGAGCCGTCCGGGTTCCCAGGGGGCTGCGCCCCCCGCCCCGACGCGAGCAAGTCGCGATCGGGACCCCGTCGCGCCGGAGGCGCGCCCAGCAAATCCAGGCGTCTTCGCTTCGCGCTGCGCGTGGGGCCCCAGCCCCACTTGCGATTCCGTGCTTCGACCGCTTGTGGATTTGGAGCGAGCCATCACTCGACCTCCAGATACGCGAGCAGACCTTGGCGGCCGCCCTCGCGGCCGAAGCCGCTCTCTTTGTAGCCACCGAACGGCGAGCTCGGATCGAACTTGTTGTAGGTGTTCGCCCAAACGACACCTGCACGGAGCTTCTGCGCGACGTCGAAGATCTTCGCGCCCTTGTCCGTCCAGACGCCGGCCGACAGGCCGTACATCGTGTTGTTCGCCTTCTCGATCGCCTCGTCGGGCGTACGGAACGTGAGCACGCTGAGCACCGGGCCGAAGATCTCTTCGCGCGCGATGCGGTGCGATTGCGACACGTGCGTGAAGAACGTCGGCGCGAACCAGTAGCCGCGCTTCGGAAGCTCACACGGCGTGCTGAAGCGCTCGGCGCCCTCGCGCTCGCCCGACTCGACGAGCTCGCGGATCTTGTCGAGCTGCATCTTCGAGTTGATGGCGCCGACGTCGGTGTTCTTGTCGAGGGGATCACCGACCCGCAGGCTCATCATGCGGTCGCGCAGCTTGCGAATGACCGTCTCCGCGACGCCCTCTTGAACGAGGAGGCGCGAGCCCGCGCAACAGACGTGGCCCTGATTGAAGTAGATGCCGCCGACGATGCCCTCGACCGCCTGATCGAGCGGCGCGTCGTCGAACACGATGTTCGCGGCTTTGCCGCCGAGCTCCAGGGTGAGCTTCTTCTTCGTGCCGGCGAGCGCCTTTTGAATGCGCTTTCCAACGAGCGTGGAGCCGGTGAACGCGACCTTGTCGACGTCCGGATGCGAAACGATCGCGGAGCCCGTCTTGCCGGCGCCGGTGACGATGTTCACGACGCCGGGCGGAAGGTCGGCTTCTTCGATGATCTTCGCGAGGAGGAGCGCCGTGAGCGGCGTCGTCTCCGCGGGCTTGAGCACACAGGTGTTGCCGCAGGCGAGCGCGGGCGCGAGCTTCCACGCGGCCATGAGCAGCGGGAAGTTCCACGGGATGACCTGACCCGCGACGCCGAGAGGACGCGCGTTGGCGCCCGGGAAGGCGTACCGCAGCTTGTCGGCCCAGCCGGCGTAGTAGAAGAAGTGGTTTGCCGCGAGCGGGACGTCGACGTCGCGCGACTCTTTGATGGGCTTACCGCCGTCCATCGACTCGACGATCGCGAACTCACGCGCCTTCTCCTGGAGAGCGCGCGCGATGCGATAGATGTACTTGCCCCGATCGATGGGGCGCATCTTGCTCCAGTACTTCTCGTAGGCGTGACGAGCGGCCTGGACCGCGCGGTCGACGTCGCGTTCGTCCGCCTCGGCGATCTCGGCGAGCTTCTGCTCCGTCGAAGGGCTCGTGGTGTCGAAGTACTTGCCCGAGAGCGGCTTCACCCAGGAGCCGCCGATGAAGAGCTCGTAGCGGGGCTCGATGCGAACGTGATCCGTCGCCTCCGGCGAAGGGGCGTACGTCCAAGCTGCGCCGAAATCGAGGGCGGCCTCGGTGCCGCGCCGGGCGCCGCTCGCACGGGTGTGCTGAACCGCGGATTGCGGACCGGAATCCCCGACGCGAACGATCGCGGTTTCTTGGACGGCGGCCCGAGGTGGGCGAGTGAGCGTGCGCCGTTGCCGCTTGGCGGCGGGGGCGGTTTCGAGCGGAGCCTTCGATGCCATGAGGGGCCCCACAATACGCGAGAGCCTCGCAAAACACAGCGGTTTTCAGGGTCGAACGACCTCCGCGCCGCGCGCCGGCGGCGCCCTTGGCCGGGTTTGCGCCGACCACGTAGAGGCGCCGCGCTGTAAGGACCCTCGAGCGCGCCCGTTGGAGAAGCATCATGGGTCGCTCGTTCCTCCGGATCGCCTTCGTCGCTTTGGGGCTCTTCTCGTTCGCGGGGTGCGCCTCGTACGTCCCGTTCACCCAGGAGCTGCGTAGCCAGCACAAGCTCGAGTCGGGCGATCTGAAGAACTTGCAGTTCTACAACTCCCACGAGATCCGCCTGCGCCGCGAGGTCGAGAGAGGCGGCGGGCAGGTGACGCCCGGGCACAAGCTCCTCGTCATCGCCGGCAAGCAGATCGAAGAGGTCGTCATCGAAGAGCACACGCCGGGCGTGATCGTCGGCGTGTCCGAGACGGCCCTGAAGGTCAGCTTCGAAGAAGGCTCGTTCATGGAATTTTCTCTTCGGGGGCCGGAGCCGCTGTCCGAGCCGGTGGTCCAGCGCGGACGCTTCGCCGAGCCGCCGAATCCGTTCCCCGGCAACGACGGCGCGCGTCCCGCGCCGGCGCAGCCGCGCTTGATCGGATCGGGCAATTTCTGGCTGCTGCCGGACGGAGGAAGCACCGTGCTTTTCCAAGGGCAATCGTGGGAGCTCGTCGGCGCTTCGACCCAATCGCACCTGGTCATCAGCACCGAGTCGCTCGAAGAGGTCGACGAAGAAGAGACGGTGCTGCGCGGTCGAAAGCTGTGAGTTTCAGCGCCGATCGCCGCAAAAAAGAGCGCTCGTTCGTCTTCGCGATCATCGAAGGGCACGGGCGTTGAATGTGACGCCATTTGGTCCATGGAGGCGGCTTTCGACACGGAGAGCTCGGGAGTGGCGAGCGCCAACTCGCCTCAGCCGTGTCTATTTCCGCCCGCACTCGCTCCGCTGATTCGCGAGCGCCTTCCGGACCATCCTGCGCTCGTGCGGGTGTCCGACGACACGCTCGCGGAGCTTCTCACGACCGTCTTCTTCGCCGGTCTGACCGACGAGGAGGGTGAGCGATTCCCGATCCGCGTCGCGTTCGTCGGGACGAACTTCGAGGACGTGATCCTGCCCGCCGGGGATCTGCCTTCCTCGGGTCCGATGCTCATCTATCGCTGGAGCGCCCTCGGCTTTACCGCTCCACGACCTTTCGCCCTCGAGGAGCTCGTGAAGCTCGCGGTCGTGTCGCGCAGCGAGCGTGTCTACACGAAGGTCGGCTTGCGTCGCGGACGCCTCGAAATCCTGGGGCTTACCCGCGAGGGCAACAACGGCGAGGGCGACCCATACCTAAAGGTCCTCGCGCCGCGGACCGGCGACATGTCGATCCGATGCGGGCGCGAGCACCTGATCGACTACGAGCGTGGCGCCGTCGTGAACACCGGCGACAACGTCGTGTTCAAGCGCGGCGCCGTGCGACGCACGTTCGAGGAGGCGGCGACTGCGCTCGGCTTGCACGGCCGGGGCGTCGATGCGTACGTCGACGCCGTGCGTGCGCTGGTACGTGAGATGACGGAGCACAGCCGCGGCGGCATTCTCGTCATCGGCAACGAGAACGGACCATCCGTCCCCGAGTGGGGCTCTTACTCGACGCGCTACGACACGCCGATCGCGGAGCTGCTCAAGCACTTGAACGGCGGACCATCGGGCGACAAGCCGCTGCATCCCGGCTCATGGCCCACGCACGATCTCCGCAAGATGCTACGCACCGCCTTCGAGGTGGAGACCGAACGGTGCATCGTCGACTACGGCGCCTGTACCGCGATGGATGGCGCCACGATCCTCGACAGAAACCTGCGCCTGCGCGCCTTCGGAGTCGTCTTGCCGGTCGCGCACGACATCGTCGTTTGGGAGACGGACGACGCAGAGGGAACGCCCGCTCGACCGTTCGATCTGACGACCCGCGGCGCGCGCCACCAAGCCGCGGCGACCTACGCGGGTCAGCTTCCCGGCAGCGTCGTCTTCGTCGCGTCGAAGGATGGACCGGTGAGCTGCATGTTCCGGAAGCCGGGCGCACACGACGTCGTCTTGTGGCGATTTGGTCTCGCGACCGCGCTCCGCACACGCAACAAGCCTGGTACATCGCATGCAAGGCGTTGACGGAGGACCCGTGCATTTGCGTGTGCTCGTTGCCGACGACGATCCGGAGCTCTTGGGCACCGTTGCATCGACCCTCTCCGAATCCGGAGCGGACGTCGTGCGCGCGTCGACCGGCGCCGAGCTGCTCGAAGGGCTCGCCGAGCGCGGGCCGTTCGATCTGGTCATCACCGACATCTCGATGCCGTGGATGACGGGCCTTCAGGTCGCTCATTCGGCGCGCGAAGCAGGCCTCGACGTGCCGCTCATCGTGATGACCGGATTACGAGATGCGAGCATCGCCGAGCGCGTCGGTGCCCTCGGAGAGCGCGTGGCCCTCTTGAAGAAGCCGTTCGACTACGGCCAGCTCACCGCCGCGATCGCCAAGCTCGTTCCCGACGCTGAGGCCTGAGAGACGAGAGAGAAGAGAAGGGGCCCCAAGAGCGCCAAGGGGAGAGGAGGAAGAAGAGGGGTTTGTTTTCGAACAAGGACAAACCTTTCTTCCTCTTCCCTTGGCGTCCTTGGCGTCCCTCTCGCTCGTTCTGGGGAGCGGCGTCACGCGCGGCGGGTCTTCGCGACGAACTTGCGGTCGAACAGGCGCACGCGACGCACGAGCAGATCGAGCAGCATCAGGGCGATCGCCACGTAGATGAAGTTCGACCAGAGGTCCTCGTGGAAGGTGATCTTCTCGCCGTTCGGATCGAACACCTTCGCGACATTGTCGGGGTTGAAGAGCCCGCCGCCCGCCGCCGCGACGCTCGCGAGCAGCGCCTTGTCCGGCTCGAAGCTCGCGTACTCGCGCGGGTAGGGATTGGATACGTGGCCGTAGCTCACTGCGACGACCTTCGACGTGCCGTCGGGTAGCTCGCGCACGTGGTCGGCCTTCAAGAGGAAGCTGCCGTACTTGTCGAGCGGCATCTCGACCTCGTAACGACCGGGCGCCGTCTGTTTGAAGTCGACCGTCTCCGTCTTGCAGGACGTCTTCTTCTTGGCGCGCGCAGGATCACAGCCGGAAGGATCCGGGCCGATGATGCTGAGCTTCGACTTCATCCCGTTCTCGAACTCTTCGTTGGTGGTGAACGCGTCGATCGAAGCGCGCAGGACGCCGCCGACGACCTCCGCCTTCATGTCGAGCTCGCGCGTCGTCTTCTGGCGCATGTGCTCGCGCACGAGCTGACCCCAGAACTGCTCCCAACCGGGCCACTTCATCCATTCGACCGCCCAGCGCGCCTTCACGTCGGTCGTCCAGGCGATCGACCACCCGAGACCGACGTGCCACCGCGCGAGGATCGGCTCCCCGGTGTCTTCGCTCACGAGGATCTCCTCGGCGGGCGGCGGCTTCATCTCCGTCGCGACGTAGCCGTGGAGGTACGGCGCGGTGCCGATCGCGATGCCGCGAAGGAACTGCGCGTCACCGGTCTGCTTGACCGGGAACCACTCTTCCACGGCCGCGTTTTGGGCGATGAGCTCGGTCTCTTTGGTGAAGATCTTGGGCAGGTTGTTCGCGTCGGGGACAGCGTGGAATCGGCCACCGCCCGTCTCCGCCATCATGCGGAGCAGCTGCTCGTCGAGGTCGTTGCCGAGGCCCACCGTCGTGACGGTGATCGACTCGGCGGCCATGCCCTGCACGAGCTCCTTGATGCCGCCGGTCGGCGCGCGACCGTCGGTGAGGAGGATGACGTGTTTACGGCGCGCCTGCGCCACCGTCATGTCCTGGAACGAGGCGTCGAGCGCGCTGAAGATCTCGGTGCCGCCGCCGGGTTGGATGCGTGAGATGTCGGCGTTGATGCGGGTGCGGTTGCGCGCCGGCTGAAGCTTCACGTAGCGGGTCGGCGACGAGTCGAACGCGATCACCTCGATGAGGTCGCTCGGCGAAAGCGTCGCGACGGTGGCCTTTGCGGCTTCCTTCGCCATCTCCATCGGGAGGCCGGTCATGGATCCGGAGCGGTCGATCACGAGCGACATCGCGACGCTCGGGATCTCCTCTTTCTTGCTGCTCTCCATGCGCACCGGAAGGATGCGCTCCATCGTCGTACGCCCCCATCCCCCGAGGCCGTAGCCGACCTCGCCGCCGGCGAAGAGGAACCCACCGCCGAGGTCGCGCACATAGCGCTCGATCAGATCCTGTGCGGCGATCTCGAGCTGCTCTTTCGCGACGTCGGAGACGATGACGAAGTCGTAGGGCTGAATCTCGCCGATCGATCCGGGAAAACCGACGGGCGGCCGTACCTCGACGTCGAACTGCTGCGCGGTGAGCGCGTTGGCGAGCGGCGTGGCGTGTTGCGGCGTGCCTTCGATGTAGAGCACGCGCGGCCGACCAGGGACGTCGACCGACGTCTCGATGCGGTTGTTGCCGGTGAAGCGGTCTTCGCCGATTTGATCCAGCTCGAACGAGTACGTCATCGGCCCGGCGACGCGCACGACGCTCTTGAAGACGACATCGTTCGGTCCGGCCTTCAAATCGAGCTCGCGCACACCTTCGAGGCCGTTCAAGACCTCGTCCTGGTAGAGGCGTGCCCGCGCCTTCGTCGCGCGGCTGGCGTAGATCTTCGATTTTATCTCGAAGGTCTCGCCGACCTTCACCGCGTCCGGCATCTTCAGCTCTTGCACCGCCACCTCGGGCGGCGTCGGCCGCGTGTACGGGATGGTGAAGAGCCGCACACCGAAGTCTTTGGCGCGGTTCGCCTCGGCGAGGAGATCGCCGTCCGTCTCCGAGCCGTCGGAGAGCACGACCGCGCGCTTCAAGTAGCCCGGCGGGTAGAGGCCGTACGCGAGCTGAAGGGCGGCCTGGAGATTCGACCCGGAGCCTTCGTTCGCGGGATCACCGCTCGCGTTCGGGTCGCCGTGCCGCTCGATCTTGAAGCTGCCGTCCTCCCCGATGTCGACGACCCGCGGCCGCTTCGCGAACGTGATGAGCCGTACCTGCCCTTCGTCGGGCTTCTCCAGCAGCGCTTGTTTGACGGTCGCTTCGGCGTCGGCGAGCGCTTCGTCCGGGACGGAGTTCGATACGTCGACGATGTAGACCGTGCAGGCCTTCTCCGTCGTCGCGGTTCGCGCGAGCCTCGATAGGCCGAGCGCTATCGCGATGATGAACGCAAACCGCAGCAGCAGCGACAGGATGCGCTGCGGCCACGGCAAGTCGGCGAGCGACTTGGGAAGGATCGCGACGAACCACGGCAACACCAGGACGAGCCCGAGGATCTTCGGGTCGAGCAGCTTGTAGGTGACGTCCTTGTGGCTGAAGCTCATCTCCGGGTTCGGGTGAACCAGGATGAACTTGCGGTACGCCCAGAACAGGATCCCGAAGAAGGCGATGCACGTCACCGCCCACAGGATGAAGCGCAGGACCTTCTGCAGCGTCCTTCGTCGCGCGGCGCTCGGCCCGGCGATCGCCGCGGGCCTACGTGACGGAGGGGGAGACTGAGCTTCGGCGCTCATACCGTGATCCTCCGGTGGTAGGTGAGCCACTCGATGACGCTGATCGCGACGACCGCGATGAGCAGGTACGCCCAGATCTCGTTACGCACGCCGATGGTGAAGCCTTCGACCTCGCCGGCTTCTTTGTCGCCGATCACGAGCTTGTCCTGAGGCTTGATGACGCTCTCGACCGGGTCGGCGAGGTTCGCGGCGAACTCGGTCGTGAACGATTCATCGTCGTCCTTGCTGTCGGAGACGCTGCCTTCGGGTCCCCCGCCCTTCGTGCGCAGCGTGTAGAAGCCGGCACGGTCACCGAAGTACACGGCGCGGCCCTCTTCGATCGGCACGAGGCGTTTGTCGACCTCCGTCTCTTTCGCCTCGGGAGGCGCGTCTTCGGCCGGCAGCTGGTTGCGCACGAGCTCCGCCTCTTGCAGCGTCGAGGGCGCTGGGATGCGCCACACGGAGCCGGTCTGGAAGCTCGAGATGTACGACGTGTCCTCTTCGACGAAGTCGTTGATGATGTTGAGCACGAGGAGCGGCCAGGAGATCCGCAGCGGAAGGTCGCTCTCCCGAACGTCGAAGCCGATCGCGACGAACTTCATGCCCGCGCGTCGCCCGGCGATCATGATCGGCCCCTTGAAGCTCGAGCCGACGACCTTGTCCTCTTTGTTGCCCTTGAGGATGTGTGCGCGACCGATGTTCACCGTCGTGAGCTGCGTGTGCCGCACGATGGGGTGATCCGCGTCGATCTCGTCGAAGCCGAGCCCTTCGTCTTCGCTCGTGAGCTCTTTGTCGACCGTGAACGGAACGTCTTTTCCGGTCGGATTGATGTAGAGGACGTGGCCCGATCCGGGCGCGACCGCGGGCGCGACGTTGTCGAAGATCGTGACGTCGAAGGCGCCCTCGGTCGGGTACTTCGCGGGTGAGACCGTCGTCACGTCGAGGTACTCGTCGAGCAGCAGCGCCGCATCGAGGTACGTGTTGTTGCCGTCGGTGACGACCTGGATGCGCGCGCGCCGGCGCTCGGGCATCAACGCATAGGCGACGTCGTCGGCCGGGAGATCGTCGTGCACGCGAACGGGTCGGCCGGTGTTCGGATCCGTCTCGGCCTCGGGTGTGACGAGCGAGATCTCCGCGCGAAGCCGGTGCGAGGCGCCCGACAGGTTCGTGAGAAAGCGCGAGTCTTTCTGCCCGGCGGGGAGCTTGAAGCGGAACAGATGCGTCTGCATCTCGTCGCCGTAGAGCCGGAGCTCGAGATCGAGCTCCTCTTCCCCGGTGTTGGTGACCTCGACCATCGCTTCGTAGCGAGTCTTGTCGAGCGGGTACCGGCGAACCGAAAAGCCCGTGATGGCCGCGTTGCGGTTGCGCTCGCCGACGTGGATGTACGAGAGCTTTACGTCGCCGAGGGTCACCGGGCCTTGCGCGTCGACGGGGGCGCCAATCGCGCCGTCCGATACGACGATGATCTCGGGCGACGACAGGCCGCGCAGCGTGTCCGTCGCGAAACGAAGGCCGCGCGCAAAGTCCGCGCGCGTGTCGCTCGGCCGCACCGCGCCGACGGCTCGCTCGAGCTCCGGAACGTCGCCGGTCAGCGTCGATAGCGGCGTGATGGTCGAGTCCATTTGGGCGATCATCATCCGGTCGCTCGAGCCGAGACCGCGGACGATGCTCGAGAGCTTCAGAAGACCGGCCGACAAGCGCGTCGGTTCGACGTCGGCGGCCTGCATGCTCGCGCTCGTGTCCACGAGGACGACCACGTTTCGCCCCTCGGTGCGCTTCGCCGCGGTGCGCGGATCACCGAGCGCGAAGAGGAGCAGGGCGAGGACGAGCAGCTGGAGGAGCAGCGAGAGCAGGCGCTTGAGCTGCGAAAAAAGCGACGTTGCCTGCTTGTCGCGGAGGATCCGATCCCAAATTTTCGAGAACGGAACCGCGACCGGGCGGCGCTTCAGCTTCAGGATGTAGAAGACGACGATGAGCCCGCCGGCGATGCCGCCGACCAGGAACAGCTGCTGAAGAGGAACGCCGACGAAGTGG
Organism: Polyangiaceae bacterium; assembly: GCA_013361525.1. Lineage (GTDB taxonomy): Bacteria > Myxococcota_A > Polyangia > Polyangiales > Polyangiaceae > Xiheicaenibacterium. The sequence goes on from JABFXY010000134.1 coordinate 34,525, forward strand.
AACATGAGCGCTACCGGAGAAACCCGCCCCGGCGGAAGACGCGAAGAATGAGATCGTCGAACGGGACCTCGACGTTCGCTTCGTAGTAGCTCACCTGCTTCTTCGTGCAGAACCTTTGCACGCCCGCGATGTATTGGTCGTACGCCTCGGCATACTTCTCCAACACGCGCTTCGTCACCGTCACCTCGCGCTCGTCACCGCTCTCGCAGTCGTAGACGCGGATGTCGCCCGCGAGCTGCGGCGTCTTGTCCTGCGGATCGGTGAGGTGCAAAACGAACGGCTCGAACTTCGCGTAGCGGAGCACGTTGATGCCCTTTTCGAAACCGCTCGGGTCGTAGAGATCGCTCAAGAGGACGGCGAGGCCGCGGCGCTTGTGTTGCGCGACGAAGGTGCGCAGCGAATCTTCGAGATCGGTCCGCCCCTCGGGCTGGATCCCGTTCAAGAAGCGAAAGATGCGGAAGATGCGCTGCTTGCCGCGAGTCTCGGGCATGCGCCCGCTGAGCTCGTCGGTCGCGGAGACGATGGTGACGCGGTCGAGGTTCGCGAGACCGACGTACGCGAGCGCGGCGCAGAGGCGTTTTGCTTGGCGGAGCTTCTCCCCGTCGCCGAACCCCATCGAGCGCGAGCTGTCGATGATGAAGTAGATGCTGAGATCCTCTTCCTCTTCGTAAAGGCGGATGAGCAGACGGTGAAAGCGGCTGTACGCGTGCCAGTCCAGGGAGCGAAGGTCGTCACCGGGGGCGTAGTCGCGGTGATCGGCGAACTCGACGCCGGAGCCGACCTTCTTCGTGCGGCGCTCGGAGCGCATCGCGCCCGAGAAGATCCGCTTCGACACCATCGCGAGGTAGTCGAGCTTGCGCTGGAACTCGTCGTCGAAGAGATCTTCCGCGGGCAACGCTGCGCGCCCTCGGATGCTCGTCGGGCCGCGCGAAAAGATGTCGAGGATCCCCATCGGATGTGTCCTCTTTTACTTCGCCGTCTCCGGGAGATTCTTCGTGATGTTCTTGATCACTTCGTCGGTCTTGATGCCTTCGGCTTCGCCCTCGAAGTTCAGAAGGACGCGGTGCCGGAGCGCAGGGAGCGCGACGAACTTCACGTCCTCGATCCCCGGCGCGTAGCGCCCCTCCATGAGGGCGCGAACCTTCGCGCCGAGGATGATGGCTTGCGCGCCGCGCGGCGATGAGCCGAACTTGACGAAGCGCTTCACGGCGTCGAACGTCGTCGCCTCGGGGTGCGTCGACTGGAGCAACCGCACGACGTAGTCCTGCACGTGGTGGGCGACGGGCACGTCGCGCACCAGCGTCTGCAGCTCGAGAATTTGCTCCTTCGATGCGGTTGCCCCGGCGCGCGTGCTCTCGGTGCCGGTGGTGCGATTCAGAATCTGATGCAGCTCCTCACGGCCGGGAAACGGCACGTGCAGCTTGAAGAAGAAGCGGTCCAGCTGTGCTTCGGGGAGCGGGTAGGTGCCTTCGCTCTCGAGCGGGTTCTGCGTCGCGAGAACGAAGAACGGCTTGTCGAGCTCGTACGTACGCGTCGACACCGTCACGCGTTGCTCCTGCATCGCCTCGAGGAGCGCGGACTGCGTCTTCGGGGTCGCGCGGTTGATCTCGTCCGCGAGGACGACGTTCGCGAAGATGGGGCCTTTGCGGAAGCTCATGTCGCGCTTGCCGCCCTCGTCGGAGATGACCGTCGTACCGATGATATCGGCGGGCATCATGTCCGGCGTGAACTGGATGCGCGCGAAATCGAGGCTCAGCGCGTCGGCGATCGTGCGGACGAGCAGCGTCTTTCCGAGGCCCGGCACACCTTCGAGCAGCGCGTGCGAGCCGGCCATCATGCAGGTGAGGACGCCGTCGACGATCTCTCGGTTGCCGACGATGACCTTGCCGACCTCTTCGCGGAGGGCGCCGATGATCTTCTGGAAGCGGGCGACCTCTTCCCTGCCGCTCTCGCCGCTCGCCTTCGCCACGTCCGCCTTCTTGTCTTTGTCCGCCATGATGTCCTTGTCGCGCTCGACTCGATGCTTCGGCAGCGCGATCAACGCGCCGCCCGTCGTTCAACTTTCAGGTGCCCGCACGACGCAGCCCACTCGGGGTGGCGGCGCGGGCACGAGCTTCACTCGTCGCGCGGCCCGATGAGCCGGAAGTATTGCCGCACGTAGAAGCGATAACCGTCGGGGATGTCTTCCTGTTTCATGTCCTCTTCGGCGACGGTTCGGTACTTCTTGAACCACTCTTCGTATTCGGCGCCGCGGAAACCTCGCTCGGCGGCGGAGCGAATCGTCTTCGAAGCGCTCGATCCGCTGTTGGTCTCCTGGCCCATCTGCTCGACGTTGTGGGTTTCCATGTTGGGGTCGGTGCTCTCGCCCGCGACCGGACCGCCTGATCCGGTGCCCCAATCCTTGCCGCCTTTGCCGGCGCCTTCGCCGGGCTGGTTGCCGGCTCCGCCCATGCCGGGAATCGGCGCGCCGCCGGGGCCGAGACCGATCTGGAGCTCGAGGCCTTCGCCCTCGCCTTCTCCTTCGCCCGAACCCTTGCCCTTGCGCTTGCCTTTGCCCTTGGGCCCTTCGGGGCCGTCTTCGCCTTCGCCCTCTTCGCCTTCGCCTTCTTCGCCCTGGTTGCCGTTGCCCTGCTGGTCGCCCTGCTCTTCGCCCTCTTCTCCCTCGTCGTCGGGCTCTTCACCGCTGCCGCTGCTCTTGCGGCCCTTGCGACCTTTGCTCTTGCCGTTCGCTTTGCGGGCGAAGCTCTCGCGCATGCGCTTTCGCGTCTTGCTGCTGGGACCCTCTTGCCGGATGAGCTCGCGCAGCTCTTCGAGCTTCTTCTTGAGCTCTTCCTTTTCCTTCTCGCTCTGGGCCTCGCGCTCCATCCGCTTGAGGTCTTCGGCGGCCTGCTTGAGCTTCTCGGACGCTTTCTGGATGTCCTCCGGCGTGATGCCGAGCTCTTTCATCAGCTGGGCGGCCGCATCGGCGAGCTCGCGGTCGAGGCGCTCGAGCTCACGGTTCGCAGACGCTTGCGCCTGTGACTCGCGGTCGAGGCGCTCGAGCTCGCGCTCCTTCTTCTTGAGGAGCTTCTCCTCCTCTTCCTTCTTCTTCGGATCTTTCTCCTCTTCGATTTGCTTCTTCTTCTTGAGGAGCTCCTCTTTCATTTCCTCGCGGCGCTTGTTGATCTCCTCGAGGGCCTTCTTGCGGTTTTCGACCGCCTTCTTGAGGGCGTCGCGCAGCTTCTGGAGCTGAGCCTTGTCGACCGGCTTCTTCTTGTCGGTGACGCGCTCGGCGAGCTTGCGCATCTCCTCTTCGGCCTTCTTGAGGTCGTTCTCCTTCAGGGCCTGGGCGAGGTTCTTTGCGAGCTCGCTCTTGTCGAGCGCCTTCGAAGTTTCGTTCAGCTCCTGGGCGATCTTGTCGCGGTCTTTCTTCCAGTCGGTGACGAGCTCACGCTCGAGCGCCTCCATCTGGCGGAAGGCTTCACTGCGCTCGAGGCGCTTTGCGGCGAGGTCCTCGATCAGCTTGTTGAACTTGTCGATCGCCGACTTCATCTCCGGAGGCTGATCGGGGCGCTTGAGCTCGTCGGCCTCTTCACGCAGGGCTTTGAGGTCGTCCTTGTTGAGGTCGAGCGTGTTCGCCTGAACCGGCGGCGTCACCTTCTCCGGCTCGGGACGTACGGTGCGGATCTCGAACACCGACACGAGGCCGAGCATGCCGACCGACGGCACGAGCAACAGCGGAAACAGCCACCAAGAGACGATCGCCGCGGCGAAGAGCGGCGCGGCAACCGCGGCCCCGAGGGTCCGTTTGGATGGCCGCGCAGCGACGTACGTGCAGGCCTCGTCGATCGCGGCCTGCATCAGAGCCGTGCGTTGCCCCGCCGGGACGGACGCGAACTCGATCGCGTTGGTCAGGCGGCCATCGAGGCCGTGGTGCTTGTCGAGCGCGACCGCGCCGGCGTTCGGCGAAAGCGGCAGGAAGAACGCGACGAGCAACGACGTGGCCGCCACCGCCGCGATGCCGAAGAAGACGCGGTACGCGGCGACCTCGGGGAGGAATGTCGGATAGACCTTGTGAACGGCGAGCGAGGCCGCGACGAGGAGAATCCCGATTGGGACGACGAGCGGCGTAATCCCGAGGACACGCGCGAGCCGCATCCGAAACTGGACGATGCGCGTCGCGCGCTGGATGCGACCGAGAACACCGCCGATGTCGACGCTCGTCTGCCCCACGACGCTCGCGTCTCTCGCGTTGGCTTCCACGTCCTTCGAAGAATCGGAGCTGCTCATGATTCGGCAGGGTCTTCCTTTGTGCGGGACAACGTCGAGAGCGGCACGCCCACGCGAAACGACAGCAGGAGCCAGTGTAGCGTCGAAGATGGTGCGGCGCACCGCCTCGACCTCCGCCGTGCGGCCGCTCGCGTACACGTCCTCATGTGGGACGTGAATGTGACGGGCGATGCGGGCGAAAGTTCCTTCACCTGGTCCTCACGCTGCACGCTCGAAAGGAGCGAATCATTCCAACCTGGCGCGCACAGGCTTGGGTGCCTAGTGCGAGCGTAGCGAGCACCCCCCAAGGCGGGACCCAAGCCGTCGTGCGCGCGCGAGAAAACATAAGCTTCGGAACCGCACCCCACGCTCCTCCTTTGCTTTGCGAACGCTCTCGGACACGCCTCACCCACGTCCGTCGTAGCGAACCGTCTCGGTTCCGTCGCTTCGCGCTGTGAGGCCCGATCGGGCGACAGGCTTGACCTGGCCGATAGAGCTGTACTTTCATGCCGACCGTGACCCAATCCGCCCAAAATGGGACGCTGCGCGCGCTGGTTGCTGAAGACGAGCCGGCGATGCTCAGCCTCAACGCAGGATTTCTCCGACAAAAAGGCTTCGATGTAACCGAAGCCTCGGACGGGGAGCAGGCATGGGGGTTAGCGGAAGCCGGCGCGTACGATCTCGTGCTCCTCGACGTGATGATGCCCGGGATGAGCGGCTGGGAGGTGTGCAAGCGCATCAAGCACACACCCGCCACGTCCAGCACGGCCGTCGTCATGCTGACGGGCATCGGCGAGACGCTCAATGACATGACGTCGAGCCTCTTCGCCGCCGATGCCTGGCTCAACAAGCCGTACGACTTCGCCGAGCTCGAGCGAAAAATCCGCGAGGCGCTCGGCAAGTACAGCAAAGAGATGCCGGACGGCGGCTCCGCGTTTTACCTGAAGAACGACGAGCCTCCGCCGAGCCTGCCCACGGACGAGCTCGGTCCCTCGCTCCACAAAGCCTCGGCCGGATCGATCGACGACGAGGACGTGCTGAGCGGATCGCGCCAGCTGCCCGCGAAGAAGAAGGCCGCGAAGAAGCCGGCAGCCAAGAAGGCGGCCCCCAAGAAAGCCGCCAAGAAGGCTGCTCCGAAGAAGGCTGCTCCAAAGAAGGCTGCTCCAAAGAAGGCCGCGTCGAAGAAGCCCGCCGCCAAGAAGGCTGCTCCGAAGAAGGCTGCCAAGAAGGCTTCTCCGAAGAAGGCCGCCAAGAAGGCTGCTCCGAAGAAGGCTGCCAAGAAGGCTGCTCCGAAGAAGGCCGCCAAGAAGGCTTCTCCGAAGAAGGCCGCCAAGAAGGCTGCTCCGAAGAAGGCTGCCAAGAAGGCTGCTCCGAAGAAGGCCGCGTCGAAGAAGCCCGCCGCCAAGAAAAAGGCTGCGCGCGCGAAGAAGTAAGCCCTGTAAGCTGCGCGCGTGGCCAAAAAGCCGAAGAAATCAGGCGGCGGCAAACTGCTGCTGGTCCTCGTCGTCGTCGCGCTGATCCTCGTCGCAGCTTATTTCCTGAAGGACTGCGGCCTCGGTGGGCTCGGCCTGGGCAAAGGCCCGGGCGCTGGCGGAACCGGCTCCGCCGCCGCGTCCGCTGCGCCGAGCACCTCGGCGGCGTCGAGCGCCAGCGCGCAGAGTGCGCTCGCAGCCGAGCCGTTCATCGTTCGCGTCACCGGCACCGGCTGCAAGATCGGCAAGTCGGAAGAGGCGCAGACCTGCGCAGAGGCGTGCTCGAGCGCGGACCAAGGGACGATCGGCCGAACCAAACGCGAGGTGAAGCTCTTCCCCGCGGATGGCTCGCAGGAGGTCGTCGACACCTTGAAGAAGTGCCTCAAAGAAAAGGGCCTCACCATCCTCGAAGCCGACAACTGATCCAATGATCGTCGACGCTCTTTTTCAGCCGTTCAGTCTGGCGATTCTTTTCATCGTCGCGTCGATGGTCGTCACCGCTGCAGGATGGATGCGGCGTGGCGCGCGCGACGACGCGGAGCTCGAAGGTGGTCTGAAGGTGCTGCGGCGGCTCGGCGGCGCGCTCGGCGCAAACCATCCAGTGCGCAAGCGCCTCGAGTCGGGTCCGGTGACGGAGCTTTCGCTCGAAGAGCTCGCGCAGCTCCTCGTCGGCAAAGAAGGCAACGCCGCGGCGAACGGGCTGCTCGCGCTCGAGCATCGCTTGAACTGGATGGAGAGGTTCGCCCAGCTGAGCACATACCTCGGCATCCTCGGCACGGTGCTGGGCCTCGTGCTCTCGAACCCGAACGACCTCGTTCTCTTTCGTCAGAAGCTGACGCTCGGCCTCGGATCGACGTTCTACGGGCTCGTGGGCGCGCTCATCATCTCCGTGGTGACCGGCAGCGCCGAGCAAATCATCCTGAAGGCGCGCCAGCGGATGCGCATGGCGCTCATCGAGTCGTTCGAGAAGGTCGAGCCGAGCCCGACGGGTGGATGAGCGTGCGCAAGAAGCCGCTCGATATGATCCCGTTCGTCGACATCATGATCGTCGTCCTGTTCATCTTCGCGACGATCGAAGAGGGCGAGACGACACCGTCGACCGCGCTCGCCGACCTACAAGAGCAGAACGACAAGCTGAAGGCGGACGTTTCCAAATCGGACGCGAAGCGCATCGCGGTCGAGGCCGAGCGCGACGAGCTCGAAAAGACGATCGAGGCGAGCAAACAAGCCGTCGAGCAAGGCCTCGAGGCGAACCGCCAGCGCGAGGTGATGAAAGCGCTGCTCGGGGAAGCCCAGGTCGTCGAGGTCGAGATCGAGGGAAACCCGACGGACGCCGGCAGCGTGAACACCTGCTGCTACCGCCGCTTCGCGGTCGACGCGCCCTGGAAGAGCTGTGGGGAAATCCCATCGGACGGCGACGAGCGCGCGCGCTGGCTGGATTTCGGCGCGGGCGGCCTGCTCCCGGAGCTCAACGCGACCGGCAAGACGCCGACGCTCGTGATCATCCGCCAGGAGAAGGACGCCGCTTACAACATCAGCGACAAGCTCGGCACCGACATCCGGGAAAAGACGCCGATCCAGAAGGCGTTCGCGAGCACGGTGGAGACGTCGGTGCAGCGCTGCACCGCGGCAGGCGCAGCGACGCCGTAGCGACCGTGCGCCGGCACTTGCCTGATGCGTGAATGTGGTCACGCTTGCAGTGTCTTCGATGCAAAGGTTGTTGACCGATCCTCACGCTCGGCCGCTGGTCGAGATCTCACGTCCCGCCGGCGGCGCACCTCTGTGGGTCGTCGTCGTTCTCGCCGCGCTCCTCGGCGGCGCCGTGATTGGCGGCGGCGTCTGGGCCTTCAACGGCGGAATCCCGTCTGCTCAAGCAGGCGTCGAGATCCGTCCGACCAACGACGTCCTCACCGCAATCAAGGACATCTCGAAGCTCGAGGTGACCGAGGTCCAAGTCGAGAAGGTCGTCGATCTGAGTGACAAGCAGAAGGTCCTCGGCTTCCTGGAGACGGAGGACGCCATGTTGCTCGTTGCATCGGGCAGCGCGGTCGTCGGCGTCGACCTCGAGAAGATGGGGTCCGGCGACCTCTCGTACGACGAGGAGACGCGCACGGTTCGCATGAAGCTGCCGCCGCCGGAGCTCTTGAGCTCACGCCTCGATCCCGACAGCACCTACGTCTACAAGCGCGAGACGGGCGTTCTCGCGAAGCGCAACGAGCAGCTCGAAGGGCGCGCGCGCAAAGAAGCGATCCTCGCGGTCGAGCGCGTCGCCACCGAGCCCGACGTCTTGTCGCGCGCAAAGAAGAGCGCCGAGCGTCAGCTCACCGCGCTGCTCACGAGCGCGGGCGCGAAGAAGGTCATCATCACTTGGCGGTGATTCGTTCGACGATCGCCTGCTCCATCGTCCACGTTTCGACCGGCTGTTTCGGCCCCCCTTCGACGCGAACCTCGAGCGTGCGGCCGACACGCTTGTAAGTGATCTTCTTCGGCCAGTCGTGCTTCGGATTCTCGAACACGGCTTCGGTCTTCGACGGCGCGCTCGTGCGCTTGAACTCGGTGGGTGATTTCCCGAGCGGCTGCGCGACGTAGACGATCGAACCGTCGGGGCGCTCTTCGATGCGCAGGTGCTCGAAGAAGACGCGCTTGCCGTCCTTCGACGTTCGGCCGGAACCGAGGAGCGAGCCAGCGGCGGCGTTGGTCCAGTGCTCCTCGACGGTCTCGCCGCTCTTCGTCGTGCCGATCCACGCGCCGCTCAAGAACGCGAGATCGTCGATCGCCGCCTTGCCGGCGGAAGCGAGCACACGCGCGCCACTCGCTGCCTCTTTCGCGAGATCGAACCGCTCGTTGGGGACGGTGATGGCGAGGTTGTACTGAAGGATCTGCCAGCGACCATCGACCTTCGCGAGCACACCGCTCCCGCGCGCGGGGCCGAGACCTGCAGTCTCCAGGTCCTCGTCGAAGTGAGCCAGATCGCCGCGCGGATCGATCACGATCGCTCGCCGCTTCGACCGAAACGTCCACGCTTTGCCCTTCGCGAAGTGCGGGTGCGAATACGCGCGAAACGCCTTCTTGTCCCAGCGCTCCGTCGCGTCGGTGCCGAGGAACACCGATGCCTCGTGCAGATGGGAGAAGTAGCGCTCCTCGTCGGCCTTCGCGGCGGCGTCGTGCCAGTCGTCGAGCACACCTGCGATCGCGTGCTCCTCTTTTTCGATCGAGCCGTTCGTCGACGTCGATGCGACGGGGCTCGACGGAGCGACGGCACATTCGGGACACGCGGGCGAGCACCCGGCGGCGACCGTGACGGCGAGCAACGCAACGACGGGGCGGAGCATCATCGCGCGCATCCTACTTGCCGCACGCTCGACGCCGATCGCCGATCGCGCGTCGTTACGCCGCCAGCACCATTTCGATCTTCTCTCGCTGACCGGCGTCGAAGAACCGCCGGAGCTTGCGCACCGAGCCTTCCTCGCGAGCGTGAACGAGCTCGGGCTCGAGGCGCCGGACGAACCTCGAGGCGAGCTGGTTCGCGAGGCGGTACCGATCGCCGATCTCGCTCCCCTCCGGGTGGAGGAACCGCGCCTGCTGGAACAGACGATGGCGGACACGATCCGGCTCGCGCGGCGACATGCGCCGCGCGACGCCGCTCACGACGACGTATTTGTCGACCTCGGCTTGAAGCTCGAGCTCGAGCTGCGTCGCCGGCAAACCACGTCGCGCGCGCTCGACGAGGTAGAGAAAATGCGAGACGCCCTCGACGACTTGGCAATACACGTCCAGCGAAACGGCCTCCGCCTGCTCGAGCGCCTCGGCCGGCAGGGACACTGCGATCTCGACGAATCCGTCTTGCTCGTGGACGTCGACGCGCTCGCGTCCGTCGTCACTCGGTTGCACGAAGTCGTCGATGTCGGGCGCTTCGACGCCGTAGAGCGCCATCAGACGGGTCTGGATGCGTCGAGGAAGCGAAGGAAGGACCGAGCTCGCGGAGCCGCGCTCATCCATCAATGAACGCCTCCCGGGTTTCGGAGCGGCAACAGACCTCGTTGCCCGAGCTCACCTTGAAGCACGGTCGAGCCGGTCTTGAGCCACCGCTCGTACAAGCGCACGAGCGCCTCTTCGTCGTGCGCCGCCTTCGCGCTGAACCAATCCGAGACGTCTCGCAGCACGGCGACGAAGCAATCGAACTTGGTCGCGAGCTCGCCGAGGACGTTGGGTCCTCCGACCTGGCGCTGGCCGGTCTGCAGCATGCGCGCGGCGTGCTCGTACGCGCTCGACCCGACCTGCGCGACGTAGTCCTCGTCCGCGCCCTTCATCGTGTCGGAGAAGAAGCCGAGCCCATAAAGAACGCCGTCACCGAGCGCCTGCAGCCGCTTGAAGCGCTCCTGCCCGGACGCATTCATCGCGTCGCGAAGGAGGAAGGTGACCGGCTGCGTCAGCGGCGACGTGGTCTGGACGCTCGGCTTCGCGAACTCGGTGAGGAGCTGGACGAGGTACGACTCGGTAGCCGGGGTGGTCTCGACTCCCCTTCCCCGGACCGCTTCGGTTACCGGCTCGCGAAAACAATCGTCGAGGCTGAGGGTCAACGAGATGAAACGCTGGGACGACGGCTCCGACATGGTTTCGACCTCCACGTCTCGGAGCTGGGTGTCGCCGGCCCCGAGGGCTGAGCGCTTTGAAGCGGCCCGACTGGGTCGACGGTTCAGCCGACCCTGCCGAACACAAAAGAAGGTATCAACGCGCCTCGAGCTCCGCTCGTTTGCAGCAGCGTTTTCCCCATCATCTCGGGCGCTTATCGAAGCAGCCGTCAGCCCTCGCGCCGCCAAGTGCCAATGCGCCACACCCCTGAATCCGCGGCGTTTTTGCAGGGTTGACACCCCGATCGCGGTGACTAGAGTACGCCGCGTCCGCTAGCACTCACCTCGGTTGAGTGCCAGCAATGCTACCGACCGCGCCTTTGGCGCGGTGTTGTGCTGCTGACCGCGCCTTTGGCGCGGTGTTTGTTGCTCCCGGCCGCGCCAAAAGCGCGGACCCCGGAGATGCGGGTGGGTTTGTCCCAGCGGTGCGCTCGTCGCAAGGGGCGTCGCACACGCTCGACGTGTTTTTGCGTGGCTGGTGCCACGCCGATGGAGGATTCGCCATGAAGGTCAGGCCGCTCCAGGACCGCGTGTTGGTCCGTCGCGTGAAGGAAGAAGAGAAGACGAAGGGCGGGATCATCATCCCCGACACCGCGAAAGAGAAGCCCATCGAGGGTCTCGTCGTCGCGGTCGGTAACGGCAAGGTCCAGGACGACGGCTCGCTCCGCAAGCTCGACGTCAAAGAGGGCGACCGGATCCTCTTCGGCAAGTACTCGGGCACCGAAGTGAAGATCGACGGCGAAGAGCACCTGATCCTGCGCGAGGACGACATCCTCGGCGTGATCGACGGCAAGTGAGCCGAAGCGTTTAGGTGGTCTGCACAGGCGTGGGTGCCCGTGCGAGCGGAGCGAAGCACACCCCCAGGCGGGACCCGCGCCGTCGTGCAGACGCGAAAAAAATTTTCTGAAGGAGTCTCAGATGGCTGCCAAAGACATCATTTACAAAGAGTCGGCTCGCAACCTCATCCTCAACGGCGTCAATGCGCTCGCCGACGCGGTGAAGGTCACCCTCGGCCCCAAGGGCCGCAACGTCGTCATCGAGAAGAGCTTCGGCTCGCCGACGGTGACGAAGGACGGCGTGACGGTCGCGAAAGAGATCGAGCTCGAGAACCGTTTCGAGAACATGGGCGCCCAGATGGTGCGCGAGGTCGCGTCGAAGACCTCCGACATCGCTGGTGACGGCACCACGACGGCGACCGTGCTCGCGCAGTCGATCTTCCGCGAGGGCTCCAAGCTCGTCGCCGCGGGCCACAACCCGATGGAGATCAAGCGCGGCATCGACAAGGCCGTCGAGGCCGTGACGGCGCACCTCAAAGAGTCCGGCAAGATGACGAAGGACTCGAAGGAGATCGCGCAGGTCGGCACGATCAGCGCCAACGGCGACGCGACGATCGGCAAGCTCCTCGCGGACGCGATGGAGAAGGTCGGCAAGGAAGGCGTCATCACCGTCGAGGAGGCGAAGAGCGCCGAGACGACGCTCGACGTCGTCGAGGGTATGCAGTTCGACCGCGGCTACCTCTCCCCGTACTTCGTGACGGATCCGGAGAACATGAAGGTCGTGCTCGAGGACTGCTACCTCCTCATCGCCGAGCGCAAGATCAGCAACATGAAGGATCTGCTCCCGGTGCTCGAGGCGATTGCCAAGGCGCAGAAGCAGTTCCTCATCATCGCCGAGGACGTCGAGGGCGAGGCGCTCGCGACGCTCGTCGTCAACAAGCTCCGCGGCACGCTCCACTGCGCCGCCGTGAAGGCCCCCGGCTTCGGTGATCGCCGCAAGGAGATGCTCAAGGACATCGCCATGCTGACGGACGGTCAGGTGATCGCGGAGGAGCTCGGGCTCAAGCTCGAGAACGTCACGATCAGCGACCTCGGCCGCGCCAAGAGCATCATCATCGACAAGGACAACACCACCATCGTCGGTGGCCAGGGCAAGAAGGACAAGATCGAGGCCCGGAAGAAGGAAATCCGCGCCCAGATCGAGACCACGACCAGCGACTACGATCGCGAGAAGCTCCAGGAGCGCCTCGCGAAGATCGCCGGCGGCGTCGCGGTCATCAAGGTCGGCGCTGCGACCGAGACCGAGATGAAAGAGAAGAAGGCACGCGTCGAGGACGCGCTCCACGCGACCCGCGCGGCCGTGGAAGAGGGCATCGTCGCCGGCGGCGGCGTGGCGCTCATCCGCGCGCAGTCTGCGCTCGCGAACGTCAAGGTCGAGCACGACCAGCAGTTCGGCGTCTCGATCATCAAGCGCGCCTGCGAAGAGCCCCTCCGCCAGATCGCGGCGAACGCGGGCGAAGAAGGCTCGATCATCGTGCAGAAGGTCCGCGAGGGTAAGGCCTCGTTCGGCTGGAACGCGGCGTCGGGCGAGTACGGCGACCTCATCGAGATGGGCGTCATCGACCCGGTGAAGGTCGTGCGCTCGGCTCTCCAGAACGCGGCCAGCGTCGCGAGCCTCATGCTCACGACCGAGGCGCTCGTCGCAGAGCGTCCGAAGGACGAGAAGAAGGAAGCGGGCGGCGGCGGTCACGGCCACGACCACTTCTGATCTCGGCTGAGATCGATCGACGAAGGCCGGTGCTTCCCGAGAGGGGCGCCGGCCTTCGGCGTTTGCGGATGAGCGGTCAGCGGTCAGCGGTCAGCGGTCAGCGAGAGCGTTCCTCTGTTGCCAGCCGATTTACTGGATGCTCCCGCTTTCGATCACGACGCTGCGATTCACGATCTTGTTCGCAAACACGTCGTCGTGCGTAACGAGGAGCACACACCCCGGATACGACGCGAGGGCAGCCTCGAGGCGCTCGACGCTCGGTAGATCCATGTGGTTCGTCGGCTCGTCCAAGACGAGTGCCCAGACCTGACGGGCGAGCGCCTCGGCGAGGACGAGCTTCCGCGCTTCACCCGGAGAGAACCCCTCGCGGCCGCCGCGCGCGACCCGATCCGGATCGCTGCCGAGCGCAGCGAAGATGGAGAGGAGCCTGCCGCGGGTCTCGTTGTCGATCGACGAGATGCGCTCGACCAACGCCGTCACGTCGGCGGCCTCGAGCTCCTGCGGCAGGTAGAGGATTCGATCTCTCCGCGGAAGCGCTGCGACGAGCGCCTCGAGGAGCGTGGTCTTCCCTGCCCCGTTCGGCCCTTCGATGCGCACGCGATCGTCGCGCCCGATGGTCACGCGAACGTCGCGCAGGACGATGTGGTCACCGGCACGCAGCTCGTCGCGATCGAGATGAAACAGCACCTGATTCGGAGCGCGCTCGAACTTCGCGAAGATCTTGCTTCCGAGCGTCGCGTCGCGCTCGATTTCCGGCACGGCCTGTCTTGCGCGATCGAGCTCGCCGCGCGCGGTTCCGACGACGCGGCCCGCCCGGCTCTCGGCCCAGCTCGCCTTCGTCGTCGCGATGATCCCGCGCGCGTCGGAGTCGTTCTTGTCCTTCATCCGCGCGCGCGTGCTCTTGCCCGCGGTCGCGCCAGCTTGCGCGCGGCGAGCTGCGTCGAGGTGCGCTTCGGCTTGCCGCACGCGATCGCGGGCGCCCGCGTGTGCCTGCTCCTCGGCTGCGCGCTCGCGCTGCCAGAGCGGCAACGCTTCGCTGTACGAGCCGGGGTACGGGGTGACTGCGCGTCGATGAATGCGCAGCGTCGACGACGTGAGGGCGTCGAGCACCGTGCGGTCGTGCGAGACGACGACACCGACACCCGAGAACCGCCGGAGCGCGCCGAGCAGCCTTCGCCGCGCGTCCGCGTCGAGATGATTCGTGGGCTCGTCGAGGAGCAGCACGTCGGGCTCACGCGCGAGCGCCGCCGCGATTTGCCATCGCTTGCGCTCGCCCGGCGACAGCGTCGGCCAACGCTCGAGCCCGGCTGGATCCAACGCCAACCGACCACGCAGCTCGGACGCGAGACCGTCGTCACGCCGCGCGAGCGCTTCGACGTCGGCGTTCTTCGCGTCGACCCGCTGCGGGCAATACGCGATCACGGCGTCACGCGGCTGCACCGCGACGCTTCCTTCATGCGGCGCGAGCTCGCCCGCGAGCACCGCAAGCAGCGTCGTCTTGCCGGCACCATTGGCCCCGACGAGACCGTAGAAGCCTCGATCGAGCACCAGGGACACATCTTCCAAAACCGGGACGGACGCCGACCATGCGACGCCGATCCCGTGCAATTGCAGCACGGCCATGAAGCTTCTCCTCTCGCGAGCACGCTCGCGCACGGCTCGCGGGCCGCGCGCGCATTCAGCGGTGACTGGGTGAGGAGAAATCAGGCCATGAGAGCGCCATCACGAATGGCGCACGCAATCGATAGCACACGAAGCGACCAAAGGCACAAGGTGGTCAACCCGCGAGCACCGAGTCGAGGCGGTGAACGGCTCGCCGGGCGTGCCTCGCGTGCAACCGCTCGACGGCGGCCGGTTTCAATTGGCCCATACGTTCGGCACCCGACGGAACGTCGCCTTCATCGAATGCAATCGTCGCATTGCGCAGCTCCCGGACCGCATCAGCGACCTCCGAGCCGCCGCACCGCAATGCCCATCGAAGAACGAGCCATCCGAGCTCGGCGTGGCGCGCCTCGTCGATCGCTATCGCGCCGTGCACGCGCCGCGCGCGTCCGCATTGCGACGAGCTCGACGATGCGCGGGCTCGCTCGGCCGCGGCGCCCTCGGACAAACAGCCGTCGAGCCAGCTTTCGACGGCGAGCCGCGTGACACCGTCGCGCCCTCGGAAGGTCGGTCGCGGCGTCGTCGCCGGCAGGACGGGACGCACGCGCGCCCCCGCATAACGAGTCGCCATCGCGGCACACGCCCGCGCGTGGGCGATCTCGTCGCGCGCTGCACCGAGCGCCGCTTCGACGAGGGTGTCGGGAGCGCCATTGGCGAGCAGCTCGGCTGCGAGCTGAAGGAATGCCGGTACCGACGCCGCCTCCGACTGCGCGTCGGTCGACCAGGCGTCCGCCAACCAAGCTGCGTCGTCGGCCGCGACATTCGATGCCGTGCCCGCGACACGCCTGTCATGGGCACGCGCCGCCTTGGGGAGCCGAACGACGCCTCGATCGTCGCGGAGGGGTCTGCCATCGACGCACATCCCGGGCATGCCGAACGTGTGCGGGGCTCGCGCTCCACCGCCCACCGAGTACTCGTCGAGCAACCACTCGGCGCGCGCGAACATCGTCATGAAGAACGGCATCTGGACGAGAAAACCGGTGTGAATCCCGAAGTCGATTTCGCCGTTGTAATGGCCGGTCATCCCGAGCTCGCCGACCAAGCCGACCGAGTCCTTGTCGTCGACCTCGGCTCCACCCTGCGCCGCCGTGACGAAGCGAAAGGTGTCGTCGTTGATACCGCCGATCTGAAAGAGCCCGCCGACACCGCCACGTTCGCCCGAGGAGCAATCCCACGCGTCCCCCTCGATGAGCCCCATGAAGTGACCTTCCAGGCCATAGCCGACCCCGAGCCGGTCTTCGCCGAACGTGAAGCTCACATAGAGGCCGGCGCCACCCGAAACCTCTTGGGGCTGCGCCTGCGCCTCGGTCGGAAAGAGCGCGGCAGCGGCGGCGGCGGTAGCGGCCAGCTTCAAGAGGAGACGTTTCCGGTTCGAAGCCAAGTTCATGGCCGCGCCGATTTGCACCCGACATGCCAGCGCCGCTCAGGCGGACGCGTACCCCGGCCCTCATCGGCGCACAGGGGCGCCGTCTCTTCATGCGAACGCGCGTTCTCGATGCGCGCGCCGCGAGCTTCGCTGCCGATGAGCTGACGCGTGTGATCGAAATGATCGGCGCCGTCTCGACGCAGGATCTCGCCTGCACGCGGGTCGATTTGGAGGCTCGCCTTGTTGATAGGCTGGGGCACGACCATTGCCAGGCGGGACCCTCATGATTCGACGACGTGCTTCTCTTCGTTCAACGCGCGCGGCGCTGATGGTGCTCGGAACCCTCGCGATCTCGTTCACCGCCGCCGACGTGTTGGCCGACGACGAGCCGGAGAAGGAGCAGATCGTCAAACGCCGCCGCGTCTACGGCTCCCACGACACCGACGAGAAGTCGGACGACAAAGTGGAAGTCGAAGGCGACGCGAAGATCGGCGGCGACGCTGAAGAGAAGGTCGTCGTCGTCAAAAAGAAGAAGAAGCGGACGCGCGCCGAAGCACCAGAGGTCGGTGACCCCCCGGAGGAGATCGACAACTACCTCCAAGGTCTCAAGGAAGAGATCGGCGATCTCAAAGACCGAATGAAAGAGGCGCGCCGCAATGGCGATGCCGACGAGGCCATTGCGATCCGGGAAGAGCTCAACGAGCGCGACCGCTTCTACAAGGACGAACAGGATCGTCTGACGAGCCGCAATACGGGCCTCATCGCGGGCGGCGCCACGCTCTCCGCGCTCGGCGGCGTGTCGATCGTCGCGAGCCTCGTGCTCGTCATCGGTTATGGCCTCTCGGCCGTCGACGGCAATGCAGACGACGAATACGGCTGGGGCTCGCTCGCCTGTCTCGGCGGCGGCGTCGCATTGCTCGGCGGCGGCGGCGCGATGATCGGCGTCGGTATGGTGCGCCGCCCGAAAGAGGCGACCGACGCGTGGATTCAGCCCTCGTTCGGAGCTGCCGCGCTGGCGCCCACGCCGGGGCTCACCGTGACTTGGAAGTTCTGATTCGAGCGGTGGGCGCCCCGCCGCCTTTTCTTGCTTGGCGCTCGCCTGCCGGACGAAGCAAGCGTTCGAGCTCGTCGTCGACGTCGCTCGGGACGAACGCCATCGGGTTCACGCCGAGCTGAAGGCGCGCCCCGATGATGTACGAGGTCACGACGCGCGCTCCGGCGATGGGATCGAGGTCGGAGCGGATCGTGCCGGCGCTCGCGGCCGCGCGGAGCTCGTCGGCGACGATTCGATTCCAATCGTCGTGCAACGTGCGAAATGCCTCGCGCGCGACGGGATCGCGGGAGCTTCGCGAGACGAGCTCGAGCAACACGCTGTCGAGCCGCGGGTCCGAAGTGAAGACCCACCACGCGGCGTCGAGGTGCGCGCGGATCGAGAGCTCTTGGCGGGGCTTCGCGCCGGCTGGAATGGGTGGTCGCGCGGTGAACTTCGCACGCACGAGGTCGACGAGGCCGACGATCAAGTCCTCCTTCGACGCGAAGTAGTAGTGGAGCGTCGCGACGTTCACCCCGGCCCGCGCCGCGACATCGCGCGTCCGCAAGCCTTCGAGGCCTCGCTCCGCGACCAGCGCGAAAGCCGCGTCGAGCAGCTGTTCCCGGCGTAAGTCGGCGGTCGTGGGCGCGGTGGCGCCGTCTCGGGGCGCGGATGGAGCAGCCGACCTCTTCATGCAGGGTCGAACCTAGCAGAGACGGCGTCGGGTCAATCACCTGCTTGACAGCATCTCGGATCGTGGCAAATGGTCCATCAACCAGTTGATTGACACAACCTTGTTCCCTCCCGCGCGGTTGCCCAAACGCGCGCGGCCCACGCCCCAACGTAGGTGAGATCATCATGTTGATAGCGATCCGAAACCGTTTCATCGCGCTCGGCTTCGAGGTGTTTACCTATTGGCTGCGCGCGAAACATCGATTGCGAATCGGCCCCGCGCTGGCGCGGCTCGACCACGTCACCATCCCGGTCACCGATCTCGCGGTCGCCGAGCGCTTCTATTGCGATGTGCTCGGCGCCGTTCGGATGATGACCATCGACGCCGCAGCGCTACGGCGATTTGGACGCCCGCCGGCGGACAACGGTGGCGACGGCGTTTTCCACGTTTCTCTCTGCGTCGGGGGGCATACGCGCGTCGACCTCTTTCTCCAGCGAGACGGCCAACCGGCGATAACGAGAGGCCATCCGCATTTCGCGTTCCGCATCCCCGCGCGCGCGATGTTGCAATGGAAGGCGCGCCTCGAGGGCGCGGGCGTGCCGACGGACGGCCCATTGCAACTGGGGTTTCCGGGACACGCTTCGCTCTACTTCAATGATCCGTCCGGCAATCACCTCGAGCTGGTGAGCCACGGATTCAGCCGGCCGATCCCCATTCGACCGCCGAAGCTGGCCGGCCTCGTGTGGGCGAAAGACCCCGTGGGCGCGAGCGACGGGGGCGCGGGCTGAGCTCACCGCACCCCCGTATCCCGCTATCGCTCTACTTCACGCCAACTTCCTCGGACGTGAGCGCGAAGTACATCACGCTCGGGTCCGTCGGGTGGAACAGCATCACGTTCACGTCATCGTAGGCGTTGTGCTTCCACGTGAGCTCACCGGTGGAGTCGTCGTATTCGTAGATGTCCGTGCCGTAGCCCTGGAAGTACGTTCCGAACTCGAAGAAAAGGACGTTTCTATCGGTCGGGTGCGGCGCCAGCGGGACACCATTCGTGAGGAAAACCCCACCTTCGGGGTCTTCCTCGATGACCGGGACGAAGGTCGAGCCGCCGTCGTCCGAGCGCCAGATCCGTCGAACCTCCTCGCCGATCGCCGTCCCGAGATCGAAACCCTCGAGCCACACGATGTTGCCGTCGACCGGCGAAATGGCCGACACGAAGGCATTGGCATTGCCGATGGCGCCGACGCCGCCCGCGGGTGCCCAGGTATCGCCGCCGTCGAAGGTGACGAGCGCGCCGTCACTCATCAATCCGCCGATTGCGTGGTCGAGGTCGGCCGGGTCGAATGCAATGTTGTAGACGAAGGTGTCGGGGGGCATCCCCATGCCGACCTTGATCCAGGTCGCACCGCCGTCGGTGGATTCGTGCAGCCCGCCGGCACCGTCGCCGATGCGGACATGCAGCGGGTCGTTCGCGTCGACGACGACACCGACCGGCGCCGCCGGGGCGGCGTACGTGGTCTGGACGCCGTTCTCGATGCGAATGAAGACCGTCTCGTTGTCGTACCAGGCGTAGACGCCGCCTGCGGGGCCGGCGGTCAGCTTCATCGTGATGAGCGGGAGTGGGCCCGCGTTCGTCCACGTGCAGCCGGCGTCGAGCGAGCGGAGAAGCTCCCCCCCGCTCGAAGCGAGCAGCTCGTTCGGTACGCCCGTCGCGACGAGCCCGAACGTGTACTTCAGCCCGCTGATGGTCTCCGATGTAGGCGTGAGGGTCGCGCCCTTGTCCGTGGTGTACGTGACCGCGCCCGTGCCTTGAATCGGGTTGCACGTCGGGACGACCCAGGACGGCTCTTCACCGCCGCCGCTGCCTCCTTCGCCGCCGCCCGCTCCGCCGGAGCCGCCTTGCGGCCCGGCGCCGCCATCGAGGCCGCCCGTTCCGCCCGCTCCGCCGTCCGCCGGCGGGGAGCCTCCACCACCGTCATTCGAACCGCCGCCGCCGTTGCCACCAGGGCCGGTGTCGTCACCGCACGCGGCCGTCGCCATCACCGAGCCAATCAAGAACGCTACGAAAGCTCTCATGCCGCGCGGCTTAGCACGTGCGGCCGCGCGTGCGAGTCGAGCGCGCGCTCGTCGCGGCGATTGTTCGTCGCCGCGACGACGCGCTTCACCCGGCTAGATGCGGCGATTCGGCGCCATCCATTCGCCGTGACGCCGCTGCGATTGCGGCGTGTATTGCTCACCCCCTGATGGGGGGGAGAAGGCTTGCTTCGCCGTCTCCTCGACGTGGCCGAGGGCCTCGCGCGCGACGCCCTCGAGCCGCTTCGCGATTCGCTGCTTCGCCTCGCCGAGCAATCGATCCTCCTTGTCGGTATGAGGAAGGAGGAGCCCCGCGGCGGCCCCGACCGCGAAGCAGATCGCGCCGACGGCGAGAGGACTGTCGTGCATGTAGTCCTCCACGCGGGTCTCGGCGCGCCGGGCATTGCGTTTCCCGCTGTCCATGAGTCGATTGGTGCGCTCCCGCGCTTCGTGGGCGGCGTGCTGCGTCCTCGAGCGGGCGTCGTCGGCGAGGTTCGAGATCCGATCACCCGCGCGGTGAGCGACGTCCCGCGCCGAATCGCGTGCGTCCCCGAGTCGATGCTGGGCTCGGTCGACGACGCCGCCGACCCTCTCTTTGCCGCGATCGACGGCGTGCGTCACCGCCTCCTTCGCGCGCTCCACGCGACGCTCGCCCTCGAAATGCGAGGCGCGCGGCTCGCCGACGACAGGCGCCTCGAGATCGATGTTTCGATCTTGGACGTAGGCATAGGGTTCTTCGGCAATGGTGCGGCGCCGTGCGCCACCTCGTGCATTGCCGATCAACAGCCACGCCAAACCTGCGCCGATCATCGCGATCGGAATGGGATTGGCGCGAACGCTGTCCATGACATTCGAACCGGCATTCAGCGCCGTGTGGCCGGCGCCTCGCGCGGTATCCGCTGCTCGCTCCATCATATGCTCGACCTTTCCGACCGTTGCGTCGCGGACGGCGGTCCGCGCGTGATTCACCTCGTCGATGACCTTGCCTTTCGCGTCCTGAATCTCGTTTTGGACCTCCGCGCGAACGCGGTCCTTCGCGTCGCGGAATTCGGAGAGCAGATGCTCCTTGATGTCGGTCACCTGCTCTTTGATATGAGCGGGGCTGAGCCGCTCCTCGATCGCGTCGACCGTATGGGTCATTTCATGGCGGGTCTTCGCGATGTCGCTGCGCAGGATGGCTGCGCGCCGGTCGTCGTGATCGAGCTCCGCGGCTCCTTCGACGACTATCTCGCCAATTCGGCTCCGAGCCATACCTGATTCTCCTTCATCGATTGAATGGTTTGCCGCGGCGCAGGGTCGACGCGCTTGAGCGCTTTCATTCCGACGGCCGCCGTCACGAGACCGACCGTGACGACGCCGATTCCCACCGCGAGCGCAGCGGCCCACGCGGGCATGAAGCGCGCGAGGACGAGAACCAACGCCGCGAGCAGCACGAGCACACCCGCAACGGCGACCGCGGCGCCCGCCGCGACCAATCCGACGTCTTTCCCCGCGGCTTTGGCCTTTTGCGACATTTCCACCGTCGCGAGCCGCATCTCCTGTTTGACGAGCACCCCCGTTTGCGACGCGAGGTTCGAGACGAGCTCACCGAGCGAGGGTTGCTCGACGCGTATATCCGTCACGGCTTCTTCCCCTTGTCGGCGCCGCTCCCGAGGCCGGACCGCTGCGTGGGATCCGCGATGCTCTGCGGGTTCTTCGACGACGAGGTCAACTCGACGACGCTGGGCCGAATCAGCGGAGGCTCCGGGAACACGCCGGATCGATCATCCGAAATCGCGGACGACGAAGACATCACCTTGCCCGTCGTGGACCCGTCGTAACCGGATGTCTCGTCGGTGGTACCGCCGACGATGGGCCCGACGTCGGAGGGGCCGCGATTGGAAGATGCGATATTCGATTCTCGAATCTTCCCGCCCCCCGAAGGCGTTCGGCTGTAACCGATACCCGTCCGGGACTCGGTCGTGCGCGTGCCCCCGGTACCGGCGCCGCCTGCGCCGACGGGGCGCGCATAACGCCCAGCCATCGAGCCCCCCTCGTAGCTCGGCGTACCGACACCAGGCTCTTCGAACCAGCCGCCGTCACCGTATTCGTCGGTGACGCCATATCCACGCGAGCCGATGTCCCCCGTCGAGCCCGCGGAGCTCTTCAGGAACCGACCGGCGATGACGCCCAGCGCGATCGCGCCGCCGAAGAAGAGCGCGGGCTCTCGTCGCGCGAAACCTTCGACGTCGTCGATCAGCTCGCCGATGGTGCGCTTCTGGAGATACCGCGACAGCTGTTGGATGCCCTCAGCTGCCTTGTTCGCGTATTCGCCGACGAACCGCGCGTCGTCGCTCAGCTCGTCCTTCCCCGAGCGGAGCGCGTCGGCCACGCTGCGCAGGTCTCTGGCCGCGCGGTCCTTCTGGACACCGACGCGGCTCTTCATTTGATCACGCGCCTCCGACGCGACGTTCGTCGCCGTCTCTTTGGCAGCGCCCACGAGGCCGGACTGCGTTCCGCGCGAAGCGCCGACGCCTGGGCTCGCCTCCGTCCGAGACCGGCCATTTTGCGGCTCCGCCATGGGGTTCTTCTGCGTCATGGGTGCTACGTCCTTTCCAATGGGCCACGAGGGGCCTTGGCCGCGGCGGTGCGGGTGCACGTCGCCGATAGCCACTCCGGTTGCGAGCAGCGTGCCGTTCAAGTGAAACGAGCGGCCGAACGCACCGCCGCGGTATGCTCGGCCGCCGTGGTGAACGAAGAGGCAATCGTGCGTGGTGTCATTCAGCCTCAACCGCTTTACGAGGCAAAGGACATCATCGATGTCCTCGCAATCGTCGGGTCGGACGCGCGGCCCGTCGAGCAAGCGATCGACCTGGCGCTCTTGCACGCACCGCGCGTCGATCGACTTGGCTATGCCTTTGCAGCGGGGTACGTGGCGGCGACACGCACGTTGTCGACGCGTCTGGAATTGCCGCTTTCCCACGATTCGCGGGTGACGCTCGCCGCGACGGAAGAAGGCGGCGCGCATCCGCGCGCCATTCGAACGACGCTCGACGGCTCGAGGCTTCGCGGCTCCAAGCGATGGGCGACCCTCGCCCCGCTCGCGACACACCTACTCGTCATTGCGACCGAGGGGGATGATGGCGGGCGTCCGAAGCTACGCGCCGTCCTCGTGCCCACGGCGCGGCCCGGAATTCAGATCAGCCGGATGCCAGAAACACCGTTTTGCCCGGAAATCCCACATGCCCAAATCGATATCGATGTCGAGGTCGGGCCGGGCGACGTCGTCGACGGGGACGCATTCACGAGTGTGCTGAAGCCATTTCGCACGATCGAGGATTTGTGCGTCCAGGCGGCGGCGATTGCCTGGCTCGGTGCGATGGCGCGCCGCATCGGGGCAGACCGCGCGCTGTCCGCGCGGGCCGCAGCGCTCGTCTTGTCGGTTCGAGGGGCGTTCCGCCTGCCATTCGAATCGAAGGCGGCGCACATCACATTGGGGGGGCTCATCGACCAGACGGCGGGGCTCGTCCGCGACGCGGAAGAGGCATGGCCGGCCGATCGCGAAGACCGAGCTTGGTTCGTCCGCGATCGCCCCCTTCTGTCGATCGCGTCTCGCGTCCGCGAAGAGCGGCTCAAGAAGGCCTGGGAAGCGCTCTGACGCGAAATCAGAATCGTCCCTCGACGCCGATTCCTCCAGGCACGACACGGACCCACGCGGTCGCGCTCGCAGGGGCGTCGTCGGATGGGGCGTCGCTCGGCGCGACGACGAAGAGCACGATCCCCGTGGCGAGAGCCGCTGCGCCGCCCGCGAGCAGGCCAATCGAGGCATTACCGAACGTCGTCGCTTCCTCATCGAGGGACTCGATCTCGTCGCGGCACGTCTGAAAACACGTCGCGTATTTGTCGTCGGCCTCGGACTGCCGCACGAAATGCAACCCGCCGAGGATCCCACCGACGACGAGGCCGGCGCCGCCGACGCCCATCAGGGGCAGGCTCGCGATCTTCATGCCGGACCAACCCCCGCCCGTGGAGCTCACCGTCGACCCCGAAGTGCCGGATTTCGCGCGGCCGAGCGGCTGGAGCACGAGCTTCACCTCGGTCGTCGTGCGCTCTGCGGCCTCGACCGTGACTT
Organism: Polyangiaceae bacterium; assembly: GCA_013361525.1. Lineage (GTDB taxonomy): Bacteria > Myxococcota_A > Polyangia > Polyangiales > Polyangiaceae > Xiheicaenibacterium. Next base: position 58,332 of record JABFXY010000134.1, read on the forward strand.
TCCCGGACTCGAGGCCGTCGGCGTGCGCCTCGAACACGTACGAGCCGGGCGCGACGCCGAAGCCCACGCCGAGGTGCGCGGGGTCGAGCACACTACCGTTCATGGTGATCGCGAGGCCGCTCGCCGACTTCGGCTCCAAGACGACGACCACCTTCGGAATCCGCCGATCGAGGTCGTCGAGCTCGGCCTTGCCCTTGGCTTGGGCGTCGATGAAGCCCGGCGATGCGCCCGGCGGCAGCTTCTCGTCCCGCAGCTTCTCGTAGGTCGCTTTCGCGTCCATCAGCCTGCCGAGCCCGACCTGCGCCCGCGCGATGTAGAGCACGTGCGTCGGCGCATGAAAGAGCTCTTCCGCGCGCGACAGAAGCTCGAGGCTCTCGCTGAACTTCTTGTCGTCGAGGGCTTTCGCGCCTTTGGTGAATAGCTCACGCGCTTTGTTCTTCGCGTCCTCCGCGGACGACTCGCCGCCTGACTTCGGCTGCGCGAACGCCAACGAGGGACCCAAGAAGACCGCCGCGGCGAGCGCGAGCGCGGCGTGCCCAGCCAGACGCATGGGATCGTTTTTATCCGAAAAGGACGCGCGCAACCAATTGCGCCGCTTCGCCCGTCGGACTGGTACGCTGATCGCGATGGCTGCCCCCTCACGCGACGGAGAGATCCTCGAGGGGAAGTACCGCCTTCTACGCAAGCTCGGCGAGGGGGCGATGGGGGCCGTGTACGCAGGCGAAAACCTGCGCGTCAAACGGACCGTCGCGATCAAGATCCTACACGCCGCCGCCAGCGCCATCGAAGAGATGGCGCAGCGCTTCGAGCGAGAGGCGCAGGCAGCGGGTCAGATCGGCAACGACCACATCGCGGAGGTCTACGACCTCGGCACGACCGCGGCCGGCGAGCGGTACATGGTCATGGAGTATCTCGAGGGCGAGACGCTCCGGTCACGCATTCGACGTTTGAAGCAGCTCGAGCCGGCGCACGCGGTCGAGCTGGTCTTGCAGCTATTGCAAGGGCTCGCGGCGGCGCACCGCGCGGGGATCGTCCACCGCGACATGAAGCCGGACAACGTCTTCATCGTCCGCGAGAAGGTCGGACGGCGCGATTTCGTGAAGATCCTGGATTTCGGGATCAGCAAGTTCACGCAAGCGATCGGCGAAGGCTCCGCGACGCGGACGGGCACCGTGATGGGCTCACCGAACTACATGAGCCCGGAGCACGTGCGTGGGACCCACGACGTCGACGCTCGGAGCGATCTCTATTCCGTGGGCGTGATCCTCTACGAAGCGCTCACCGGCTCGGTGCCGCGCAGCGCGAACAACTTCGCCGAGCTGCTCTTCAAGATCGCGTACGAGCCGATGCCGGATCCGAGACAGACGGTCCCGACGCTTCCGGATCCGCTCGTCGCGGTGATCCAGCGCGCTTGCGCGAACGATCCCGCGGCGCGCTACCAGACGGCCGAAGAGCTCGCAGAGGCGCTCGCAGCGCTCGGCCAACCCGCCGAGGTCCGCGACGAGTCGACGTCCGGGGGAACGTGGGCCGGGCGCTCGCAACCCTCGTACGGAGCGGGCTCGCTCTTCGACGCGCGAACGACGGGCGGCAACCCGCCGCAAAGCGCCGGCGGCCCGATCCCCGCCGCCCAACAGCAACCGGGCAGCATCTCCAGGCCCTCTTTCGGATCGATCTCGCAACCGCAAGGGTCGAGCTCGCAACCGGGGTTTGGTGGAGCCTCCCCCTCGTGGAATCAGCTCGCCGGCGCCGACGGCTCGCAGCCGAATCCCAACGGGACGGCCATCATGCCGATCAGCCCCGGCGCGCAGTCGCAGCCGAGCTTCGGCAACGCGAGCGCATCGGCGACCACCGCGCTTCCGACATTTGCACAAGGCAACGCTTCGCAGCCGAGCTACTCGCAAGGTGGTGCGACGGCCGCGGCGCTGAGCGTCACGCGCGACACGCCTCGAAAACCCGAGCGCAGCAAGTGGCCCGTCGTTCTCGCGGTGCTCGCAGGAACGGTCGTCGGCCTCGCCGGCATCATCGGCTATGCGATGTTCGCGCAGCCACCGACAACCCCCGCGTCGGCTTCCAGCTCGACACCGAAATCTGCAGCCGAAGAAACGGCAACGGCGACGGGAGCGGCAACGGTCGAGACCGCTGCCGCTTCGATGAAACCGATCGAATCATCGGAGCCGACGGCGACCGCGAACGCCGAGCTCAGCGGCGCTACCGCCAGCGCGGTTGCGATTGCGACGAGCTCGACGGCGACGGCGATCACGACCACCAAAACGACAACGACACCGAAGACGGCGCGCACGGCGACCGCCAAGGTGAAAGGCCCCGATCCGGGCTACTGATCGGCGACGTTCGTGCCCGTCTACAGGCTGGATCAGCGGCTCATCTTTCCGCCTGCCGATCGCGCGGACGACAGCGGCCTGCTCGCCGTCGGCGGTGATCTGTCACCGGAGAGACTGTTGCTCGCTTACCAAAGCGGCATCTTCCCCTGGTACGAAGACGGCCTGCCGATCCTCTGGCACAGCCCGAATCCGCGCTACGTGCTCGAGGCGTCGAAGCTCCACGTGCCGCGAAGCTTGGAGAAGCAGATGCGGCGTGCACCCTATCGGATCGCGCTCGATACGCGCTTTCGCGACGTGATGCAGGCTTGCGCGACCACGAAGCGGCCGGGGCAACGAGGCACGTGGATCACTCGCGACATGCTCGACGCTTACGTGCGGCTTCACACGATGGGCTTTGCGCACAGCGCCGAGGCCTACGACGGCGACCAGCTCGTCGGTGGCTTGTACGGCGTGGCGCTCGGTGGCGTCTTCTTCGGGGAGTCGATGTTTGCTGCCGCACCCGACGCATCGAAGATCGCGTTTGCCACATTGGTGCGATGGCTCGCATCGCACGGCATCGACCTGGTCGATTGCCAAGTGCACACCGAGCATCTGGAACGCTTCGGCGCGGAGGCCTGGCCCCGAAAGAAATACCTGACGGAGCTGCGAAAGCGGCTCGATCGACCGACGGTACGAGGGCGATGGTCCATGGAAACCGCGCCCCTGGTAGAGTGATCTGCGGATGATTGCGGGGCCGAGCGCAGACGCCAGCGCTGGAAACGTCCTCGTCGTGGACGACGACGAGGACACCCGTCGCCTCGTGGTGCGATGGCTCGCCCGCTCACGCCTTTCGTCGGTCGAGGCCGACTCGGGCGGCGCGGCGCTCGAAATCTTGCGTCGCGACCCGTCGAAGATCGACCTCGTGGTGCTCGACGTGATGATGCCGGGCCTCGGGGGCTTCGACGTCATGAAGGCGATGCAGGCCGATCCGTCGCTGAAGGTGATCCCTGTCATCTTCTTGACCGCGCACGCCGACGACGAGGCGGCCATCGTCACCAGCGCGAGCCTCGGCGCGATCGATCATCTGACGAAGCCGTTTTCAGGGCCGATCTTGGTCGCGAAGGTGCTTCGAGGGATCCAACAGCGCGTCGTCCAGCGAGAGCTCGAACGGAAGCTCGCGGACGCCGAGAAGCGCGCGCGGATCGATCTGTTGACGCAGCTCGGCAACCGCCAGCTTTTTTACGAACGCCTGCGCGACGAGAGCGCGTTCGCGCGGCGCCACCGGACGCCGTTCTGTCTGGCGATGCTCGACATCGATCACTTCAAAGACGTGAACGACACGCTCGGGCACGAGGCCGGAGACATGGCGCTCAAGCACTTCGCGAAGCTCGTCTCGGCGACGATTCGCCAAGGGGACGCGGCCTTCCGCTACGGCGGGGAAGAGTTCGTCGTGCTCCTTCGAAGCTCCGACGTTTCCGCCGGGCTCGCCGCGATGGAACGGCTGCGAGCCGCGCTGCAGCTCTTGCCGGTGAAGTTTCGCGACGGCTCGAGCCGATCCATCACCTTCTCCTCGGGGCTCGCGGTCGCCGACGAATCCAACGACTTCATGACGGACGGCCTACTCTCCCGCGCGGACGAGGCGCTCTACCGCGCCAAGGAAGGTGGGAGAAACCGCGACGAGGTCGCGAACGGCAGATAGCCGACGCGCACGTGCCGTCGGTCGGTGCGATCGCCCGTCGAGTGAGCTAAGGTCCCGCGCGGAGGTTATCTTCATGCGCACTTCCTCGACGCTTCTCTTCGGACTTTCGCTCTCGTTCCTCCTCGCTTGCGGCGACTCCGGCAGCGGTGGCCAAGGCGGCACCGGCGGCGGAGAAGGAGGCACGGCACCTGAAGGTGGCGGCGGCGGTTCGGTAGGAGGGAGCCCGTCGACGGGCGGAGGCGACACCGGCGGCGCGCCGGTCGAGTGCGAGGCGCCGACCCCGATGCCGGGCGACAAGGTCGACGTGCCCGTCGAGACGGTGACGATCTCGGCGAAGGACGAGACCGGCTCGCCGATCTCCGACACGCCGCTTCAACTTTGCGGAACGAACGGCTGCCTCTACGCGACGACGAGCGCGATCGGTCAGGCGCTGTTCACCAACAACCTCTCGTCGGACACGATCGACCGCCCGCTGGTGAAGCCGGGCGACAGCCTCGTCTTCGGCAAGATCGGCTACCACTACACCGAGGGCGCGGCTTCGCCGTTCCCGGTGACGTTCCCCCGGATGGAGGACAGCGGCGAGCAGATCACGGCCGGTGGGACCGTCTCCGCATCGGGTGTGACGCTCGAGGTCGGCGCGAACGCGCACGTCACGTTCGACTCGCTCATCTACGACACGGAAGACAAGCAGACCTTCCGCGCCGCGCAGCTCCCGGCGGAGCTCATCGAGGCTGCGACCGGCGACGCGTCGTTCTCGATGGTCTACACACTCGGCCCCGTCGACACGTTGTTCTGCGACGACACCGTGACGGTTACGTTCGACAACTACGCCGACCTGCCGGCGGACGCGACCGTCGACATCTTCGGCCACGAGCTCGCGATCGGTGAAGAGTTCGGGCCGTACGGCGAGTGGACGAAGATCGCGGAAGGCAAAGTGTCGGCTGACGGCACGACCATCACGACGGCCGGCGAAGGTCTGCCCGTCCTCTTGACGGTCGCGATCCGCGCTCAGGGTCAATAGCGCTCGAGCGCAAAAGCGCTCAACGCTCGAGGACGATGCGGGTGCCTGCGTAGGCACCCGTCAGCTCGATGACGGCGCGCCCCTCCGCTTGTTCGACGCGGAGCGGGAAGCGCCGTCCGTCTTCGAGGAGGAGCTCCCCGGCGATTTTTCCGTCCTCGCCCTGAGACAACAGGGCGCGGCCCTCGAGCGTGCGCGTCGGCGTCGTGAGGACGAAGCGTTCGCCTTCCCACTCGATGCTCGCGAGCCGCGACTCCACCTCCGCGAGCCGCGCGAGCGACGAGTCCAACGTCGCCGGAAGCTCGAGGTCGACGATGCGGTAGCGACGCTCGACGCGCGCGGCGGCGGTCGCGCTCGGATTCGCGGGGACGCTCGAGACGGTGTTCGAGCGCGGCGTCGAGGTCGGGAGGCCCAGATCCTCGAGGACCGCATGGTGAGCGCCGCGCGTGACCCAGAGCAGGGACGCGAGCACGGCCGCGGCAGCGAGCAACCAGCGTGAGCGCAAATGCCGGCGCAGCCGACAGACGCGCTGGCGGACGACATCGGCGGGGAGCGCTGCCTCGTCGGCGATGTCTGCGAGGCGCTCGCCCTCGGCTTCGCGCAGGACCCAACGCATCGTCTCGTGCGACGCCGGCTCCTTCTTCGCTTCGTCGAGCACGGCTCGCAGCAGGTCGCGCTCCTCGACCGGATCGACGAGCGGCTTCGCCTCGACCACCTCCATCGGCTGCTCGCGCCATCCTCGACGGTGGAAGTCGGCGACCTTGTGGCGCGCGATCGCCATGAGCCAACGCGGAATGTCGGCCGGATCCTCAGGGGCGCGCGTCGCGGCGAGCGCATCGCAGAGCACCGACTGGACGACGTCGTCGACCTCCGACGAAGGCACCCGCCGCCGCACCATGATGTGCAGCTCACGGTGAAGTGCCGTGGTCGAAAGCGCCTCGCGCACCGCCATCGCGCCACCCGTTGTCATCGGGCCATCCATCGCCGACCGAACCCGATTGTGACGCGCCGCTCGGCGAAATTCTTCCCTGCGCCCCGAACGAGCCGAAAATCGCAGGGATTATTCGAGCGCCAACGAGTCTTTTTCCCGCGAGCGCGCACGCCAGCAGGCGGACCGTTGCGCCTCCGACGGGCTGCCCAGGCGCAGCTCGGAGCGATGATCCCAGAGCAGGTGGTAGAGGTGCCGGCAACCGTCCCCGGGCCCGTAGTGCACGACCTCTCGGGGCTGGCCGAACAGGCGGGCAAGGATGCTGCGCGCGTTGTACGAGACGTGTGGCTCGTCGGCGACGGCGCGGAGCAGCTCCCAGGACGAGCTCCGATCGAGGGACCGAACCTTGTAGCCCTTCGCCGCGAAGCCGTTGACGAGCCAGCTGTCGCGGACGCTCTTGCCGAGCGCCGTGACGAGCTTCCCGTAGCGCGTCTTCGCCTCCGTCAGGCGCTCACGCAGCGGCCGCTTCTCCGACTCGTCGAAGAGCTGCTGATTGGTGAGGTAAGCCAGTGAGTCGGCCGCATCGAGCGCGATCGACGTGTCCGGGTCGCCGAGCACGTCGACGAGAGGCGCGATGGGCTCGACCGTGGCGGTGTGTCGCACGGCTTTGACGGCGAGACGCTGGAGCGCAGCGCGATCGAAGGCGAGATCGATGGCCGGCGTCGGGGCGAGGAGCGCCCGCATCGGCGGATACGGATCGTCGGCGAGCCCGACGAAAAACGGTGTCGACGCCGCATCCAGCGGCAGCGACGAGGGCGAGAACCCGAGCACTTCGCGCGAGGCAGTCGCGAGCAGGACATCCCTGAAGAACGGCCCCGCGTCTTTTCCACCGAGGAAACCGATGGCTTCGACGATCGAGGCGAGCACCGCGGAGTCCGTCTCGTCGCGGAAACGTGCGACGAGCTTCGACGTCTGCTCTTCCGTACCGACCGCCGCGATGAGCTCGACGGCTGCGACGCGCACGTCCGCCGAGGCATCTTCGAGCCGCGCGAGGGCGAGCGGGACGTCGTTGCCGTCACCGACCAGCGCGAGCCGGAGGAGCGCCGTCCGCCTGCGCGCCGGCCTCGGGTCGGAGACTTGTTTGCGCGCGAGATCGGCCGTTTTTTCGCGCTCGGCCTCGAAGCGTTTCGCGAAAGGATGAACGACGCCGATGTCTCGGCAGCCGCCGGCGGCGTCCATCTTGGAGCAGTAGATCCGGACGTGGAGATGATCGTCGTGCGCGGCGGCCGCGCCTGGTTGTCGCAACAGCTCCGCCGCTCGATCGATGACCGCTGCGGGCTCGTGCGTCGCGCGCGCGTGCTCGAGGAGCTTCTTCTTCAGGCCGTCGCTGATGAACAGGTATTGAAGGCTCGCTCCCTCGAACTCGATCAGGGATTTGACGACGATCCACGTGCGGGCCGTGTCGAACGCGAGCTTCTTGTCTTTGGTCATGCCGTCGTTGTGGATCTGCAGGAGATCCGACGGGTCCGCGGGCTTGCCGGTCACGGCGTCGCGGTAGCAAAACGCGACGTCCGCATCGCGTCCCGCGTTGTGGCTGACCGACCATTCGATGTCGCCCCCCTCTCGGCGGCCCAAGTTCCCCACCCAGAGCGGTGTCTTCGTTTTGGAAAAGAGGGTGTCGCCCGCGTGCTCGAGGAGCTGGACGAGGTTGTCGGTCCCGTAGCGGAGGTTTCGTTCCTTCTGCTTGGGCAAGATCTGCAGGGCGGAAGACTCCGTCAGCTCCCGGGCGTTCACGACGCGCCCGTGGGTCGTATCGCCGATGGAGACGCTGGCCCCCTCGATCTCGCCGTCGAGGTACGGGAACGTCAGCCTCGTGCCGCTCGCTCGCGCCGCCGACGGCAAATCGACGAGCGGCATCAGCGGGTCGAGCGGCTCCTCCGGCGCGCGGACCTCGGTGGTTCGGTCCTCGAAGGGGGGCGGGCGCGGCGGCTCGGGCGTGGAGCACCCCGCGAGCGCGAAAGCCGCGACGGCGAAGAGAGCCCACCGCACCATGACCTTCTATGTAGACCAATCGGCGAAGAGGGAGAAACGAAGAGAGGTGCTAAAGTCGGGCGCGTGACTCTTCGGCCCGGTGTGGGGTGGATCGCGGCAGCGTTCACGGCGCTGCTAGTGCCGCTGGGCTGTGGCGGCAGCGCCGCGGACGCGCCTGCAAAACCCCCGATGGGACAGATGCCGTCGGCCTCGACCTCCGCCGCGGGTGAGTGGCTTCCTTGGCGCGTGACCGCCGGAACGAGCGTCCCGTCGGACGACCGCGAGGAGCGCTTGTTCGAGGTTCGGCGCGTCACCGAAGGTTGGATCGTCCAGCAAATCGCCTGGACGCCGGATGGCACGAACATGCTCGTGGCCGCCGTTCGCCCCGGAGAACGCGGCCTCAGCCTCAACATGATCCCCTCGTCGGCCGGCCCCGCCACCAGGCTGTCGCGCATCGGTGACGAGGTTCGCGCGTTCGCCGTCGGCGGCACGAAGAGCGCTCCGCGGATCGTCTACAGCACCCCGAAGGGCCGCGGCCTCTTCGAGGTCGATGCCGAAGGGGTCGTGCGTCAGGTGGAGATCGGCGCGCTCTCGGTGGATGCCGCGACGATGGGCCCTGATTCCAAGGTTTTCGTCGTCGCAAAAGAGAGCTCGGCGCCGCACATCTTCTCGGTCGAGCTCGGCGACAAGGCACCGAAGCCGATCTTGTCGACGGACGTCGCGACAATCGCCCCCGCCATCTCGCCGGATCGCTCGTACGTCGCATATGGGCGGCGCGAGACCTCGGGTGGCGCACGCGTCCTCGCGTACGCGAGCATCGAAGGACGGAGCGGCGGCGAGCTCGCGACGGTGGACCACGCGCTGCGACACTTGTCGTTCCACCCATCGGGCCGCTGGCTCGCGTTCAGCTCCGACCGCGACACGTTGGCGTTCGACATCTATGCGGTCGAGCTTCCGGGCACGCTCTCGGTGATGGGCGGCTCCGGCGCGCGAGGCGAGCTGCACCGCCTCACGTTCTCACAAGCGGACGCGCCATCCTTTTCACCCGATGGTCGCTCCCTCGCATTTTCGTCGACGCGACAGGGCGCAACGTCGGATCTGTACGTCGCGAGGTTTCTCGAGGATCCGTGATGAAGATTCGCCCGCCCGCTCGCCGCTCTCCGACCTCGCTGCAGAACGAGCCGCGTGCGCGCTGGCTCGCGGCGCTCGTCCTCGTCGGCCTCCACCTCTCGGCGCCGGCCTGCAGCGCTTCGGTCACGACCAAGACGCCGAACACGGCGGCAACGCGTCCGGTCGACACGGGCCCTCCGTTCGAATCCCCGGCCCATTGGGTCGCTTTCCCGCAGACCGTCGGCGTCGCGCAAGCCACGCTCCCGCTCGCAGACGGCAAATGCCTCGTCACGACCGACGACGGCCAGCGTTGGCTCGTCACGCCGCACGACAAGTCGAAGCCGTGTGTCGGCTCCGGCGTCGCGTCCGGCTCGCCGACGTTCGAGCCGCTCGTCGGTGCGCAGCGTCTCGGCGAAGAGTTCCGCTTCATCGCCGAAGGCGGCGCGGTCTACACGAGCCGCGAGGCGAACGGACCCTTCGTGCGCTACGTGAAGGCGCCTACGTATCTGCGCCGCGTCGCCGCGCGCGGCTCGTCCATCGTGGGTCTCGACGACGCGGGCGCGACCTACTTCTACGACGGCACCGCTTGGAAGGCGGCGGCGGTCCCCAAGGGGGCGCGCGGCATCGACGTCGCCGCCGACGAGAACGGCCGCGTTCTCTGGCTCGGGGCGCCCGAGTCGGCGCTCGTCTCGACGGACGCAGGCCACACCTTCCGTGCACCGAACGCGGCGCCTCCGCGCATCGGCGCGCACGCTGCAGGCTTCACGAAGAGCGGCAAGCTCGCCGCGCGCGGCGCGCTCGGCGGCTACGTTTGGGAAGGCGATTCGCTCGCGCCCACCACCGAGACGATCTCCGAGGTCGACGTTCCCGACGTCGAGATCGAGCCGACCGTGGGGCCGCGCGCGACGATGATCTCCGAGCAGCGCGCGGCGCTCGACGGATCCCGCTACTACGAGATCACCGACGCAAGCGAGGCCGGTCGCTACAGCCTCGCCAAGGCATCGCTCGGCCAACCGGTCGAGAAGGTCGCGCTCGAAGAGCTCGAGCAATGCGACAACGTGAAGGTCGCTGCATCCGCGGGGATTCTCGCGTTCGGTTGCACGAAAGAGGTCCCCGATCAGTCGAGCCTCGCGGGCGAGCTCTACATCTCGAAGGACGGCGGCTCGACGCTCGAGCTGAAGGCGACGGTGACGACCCCCAGCTTCAGCGACATGACGTTCACCCTCGCGCAAAGCGGAACGATGCTCGTGCTCGGCGCGTGCAAACCCGCGTCGGCGGAAGGCGAAGACGAAAAGCCTGCCGAGAAAGACGCCGACAAGAAGGCCGCGGCGGACGCCAAGTCGACGATGTGCCAGCCGAAGGGCCCGCTCTACGTCGACGGCAGCACGATCAGCGCGGGCACGGTGCCCTATCTCGAAGAGGGCAGCGCGCGATCGCCGATGTTGTCGCCGGATGGCAGAACCGCCTATTTCCTCGGGCGAAACCGCAAAGACTCGATGTCCGCCGTGTTCGTGTCGCGCGACCGCGGGCACTCGTACCAGATGCGAACGATCGAGCCGCCGCAGTCTGCGAGCTGGGGCGACGAAGAGGTGGTCGAAGACGAGTCGGGCTACGTGCGGCCTCTCTATTTGACGGAGGGCCACCCGCTCACCATCGACGAGACGGGCACGCTCGGGGTCGTGGGTGAGCGAGACACGGGCCTCGCGTGGATCACGCTCGACGCGGACGGGCGCATCGCGAACGTCGGCGAGCCGCCCGAACCGAGCTTCATGATCGGCGGCGTCGGCAATCGCGTGCTGGCGCTCGGCTACGGCCAGATGGACGGCATCCTTCGAACGTGGGAGTCGCTCGACGGCGGCGTCACGTGGGCCGAGGTCACCTCGACACCCGCGGTGCAACGCTACGGCGAGCGCGGCGGCGCGTTCATCTGCGCGCAGGGCGGCTGCCTTCTCGGTGACGAGCTCGCGCGCATCGGATGGGAAGGACAGAGCGAGGCGCCGTTCACCGTCGCGGAGGATCCGTTCCCCGCGATCAACGACGCCAAGCTGTCGATCCCCCTCTCCTGCCAGCTCGTTCCGAAGAGCGAGTGGGTCGCGATCGAAGGCCGCCCGGAGGAGCGCGCGAGCGCATCGGCGACGAGCTACAACGCGTACGGCAGCTCGCCGCAGTTTCCGCAGATGCGCGAGATCCTCCGTGGCAAGACGCTGTGGAGCGTCGCGAGCCTCGCCGACGACGGGCGCGTGGACATCACGACGGCGGCTCTCCCCGACAAGGACGGCGGGGCGCCGTCGGTCACGAAGAAGGTGCTCCTCGCGGCCGCGAAGAGCCCGAAGAACGGCATCCTCGCGACGACGGTGCGCGCACAAGCCGAGGGCTACGTCGCGCTCCGCGCGAACGTCCCGCTCGACAAGGGTGGCGGGCTCGACACGACGAAGAAGCTCGAGAGCTTCGAGGTCGCGTGGCAAAACCAATACACCGGCACGCTCGCCAAGAAGTCGGTTTCGTTCGACTCGACGTGGATTCCGAGCCTGTACTCCGGCACGACCCTTCGCCCGAGCTTGCTGACGGTGACCATTCAAGGTGTCACGATTCAGCCTGTCCCCGGCGGCAAGGCCACCTACGTCGATACTCAGACGAGCATCCCGTTCGACTACCCGAACCTCCAGGCGATCGTCACCGACGGCAAACCCGTGACGGGCGCGGACGCGACGTTCCTCGGTGGGCGTCCGTTCGCCGTGCTCGTCGCGGATCGATCACCGACCGGACAGGTCGTCGTCACCGCACCTGCAGCCGTCGCAGCTAAAGGCAAAGGCCCGAAGGCGGACGCAGCGCCTGCCGCGATGACGGTCGCTCCGTCGCTCGCCGAGGTCGATTGGATGTACACGGGCGAGCGCGTCGGATTCGTCGCGCTCGCGACCGCGCAAGAAGGCGGCGAGCCCCCGACGGCGACAGGCTTCATGATCGAGCCCGACGGAAAGCTCTCGGCGCCGATCGATCTCCCGACGCTCGCGGACCTCGCCGATCGACCGCAGCCGTGCTCGGCCGAAGACCGCAAGACCACGCCGCGCACGGTCTCACCGCATTTCGGAAAGTGGGGCGCGCTCCTGTTCGACCAGGGTCGCCGCGCCATCATGGTGGCCGATGCAGCACCGAGCAGCGCGTCGGCGACGTTCGCGACGACCGCGATGGAACCGGTGTGGCTCCTCACCGACGGCGCGATCCTTCACGGTACGAAAAAAGATCCCTGCCTCGCTGCTTGGCGCGCGTCCGGTACGCGACCCGGGTTCGTCGCGATCGTCGGAGGCAACCCCGAGCATTCGTGGCTACTCCGACAGACCTCCGGGATGAAAGCGCCGCCGAAGGGCGGGCCGTCCACCGGGCGCTGGACGCAGCAGCTCGAAGCGCGACCGATGACATGTCGGTACCAGCCGGACCTCGCCGTTCCGTACGAAGTGATCGCGAGATCACATCAGCGGATGTCGGACGATCAGCCGAGGTAGTGGATCACCAGGCACGACGTCCGAAGGACGAGCCGCAACTTGGGACAGCCCCAAGCCCCGCGGTTTTCGGCCCGCAGGCTTGCGGGGGGCTGACGACGACGGATAAGGTGGCCGAAACCCTGCGATGAAGAAGCGCCGATTCGATCTCAGAAAGACGCTGTTCATCCTCCCGAACCTGATCACCTTGTCGGCGATCTTTTGCGGGTTCGACTCGATTCGGCTCTCCGCGCGAGCGTCGAGTGAGGACGACTTTCACCGCGCCGCGCTGCTCATCGTCTTTTCGATGTTCTTCGACATGCTCGACGGTCGCGTCGCACGCCTGACGAAGACGCAGAGCGCGTTCGGCCTGCAGATCGACTCGCTCGCCGACATCGTCTCGTTCGGTGTCGCGCCCGCGGTGCTCGTCTACGCATGGACACTGCAGCGCTTCGGAGACTTCGGCCTCGTCGTCTCGTTCCTGTTTTGCGCCTGCGCCGCGATTCGGCTCGCACGCTTCAATGTGATCAGCATGAACGCGACCGCCGGCCGCCCGGCGAAGCCGTCGAAGTACTTCCTCGGCCTGCCGACGCCCGGCGCCGCAGGCATCCTCGTGTCCATCGTGGTTGCGAACCACGCTGTCGAAGGCGCGATCGGTCAGGCGAAATATGCGTGGGTGATTCTCGGCCTCACCCTCACGCTCAGCGTGCTGATGGTCTCCAACGTCGAGTTCCGGACCTTCAAGGACGTCCGCCTCAACATGCGCTCGGCCGCGTTCGTCGGCTTCGCGATCCTCTCGAGCACCATCATCTCTACCCAGATGAAACCGCACTTCGTGCTCGTGTGGCTGCTCGGCTTTTACGTCTTGATGGGCGTATTCGAAACGCTCTGGCGTTTGCCCGGACGGTTGCGCGAACGTTCGGCACGGCGCGCCGAGGTTCGGAGCTCCAGCCCTGATTTGAATCCATGAAGAATCGCGTCTTTTTCCCGCAGGAAGCGCTCGACGAGTGGGTCGCAGAGGACAAAGTCGACTTCGCAGGCGACGAGCTCACCATCAAAGCCGAGTCTCGCCGCTACCGGATGATCGAAGCCGTCCGCGTGCTGCGTGAGGTCACCGATGGCCGTGACCCGAACGAGCTCGTGGGAAAGGTGAAGTCGCGGGGCTACCTGATGGAGCTCGGCGCCGAGATCATGGATACGTCGCTCATCCTGGGCGAAAACGCGTACGACATCGTGCCGGGCTTCGTCGGCGCGCCGGTCGGCTCCTTCGAAGAGCACCGCAAGTCGCTGCCGCAGATCACCGCTGAAACGGCACAGGCCACGAGCGACGAGGAGTTGCTCGCGGCGTTTCTCGTCCGGCTTTGAACGGGCGCGGGCTCCTCCGCCGCGCGCCTCTGCTACGTTAGGCGGGTTCGTGCCGCCCTACATCTCCCACGCGCTGCTCATCTTCGGCGTGCTGCTCTATGCAGCGGCGGGCGCGTTGTTCTTCGTCAACGCGGCGAAGCGCGGCGCGGCAAACCGCGCCAGGGCGCCGAAGGCTCCCGCGCACGTGCCCGCCCCTTCCAAAGGGCTGGCCGCGAACCTGCTCGCGCTCGGGGCCATTTCGCATTTCGGCTACATCACCGCGGCGAGCTTCATCACGCACACATGCCCGGTCGGCTCGGTGCATTTCATCCTGAGCTTCGTCGCCATCTTCGCGGCGTTCGCCTTCACGCTCGCACGTGCGTTCGCACGGCACTCCGGCCCGCGTGAGAACATCGACTCGCTCGGCGTCGTCGTCGCGCCGCTCGGCCTCGCGTTTCTGCTCGGGACCTTCTTCCTCGACAAGCCGACGGTAGGCCACTCGCTCGGCGCGGGCTTCCTCGCGTTCCACGTCCTCGTGAACATCCTCGGTATCGCGGTGTTCATGCTCGCGGGCGCAGCGGCGTCGCTCTACCTGGTGCAAGAGCGGAGGCTCAAGCTCAAGCGCCTCACGCGCGTCGGCAGCCTCCCCCCGCTCGACACGCTCGATCGCGCGCTCCACCGCTTCTTGTTGATTGGCTTCCCACTCTTGACGATCGGAATCGTCTCGGGAACCTTCTTCGCGTATCAGCTCGAGCGTGGCAGCGCCGACGAGGTCATGCGCATCGTGCTCGGCTATGCGACGTGGCTCTTGGTCGCGGCGGTCCTGCTTCTTCGAACGGCCGCTGGTTGGCGCGGGAAACGAAGCGCGTACGGCACGCTCCTTGGATTCGTGTTCGCGATGAGCGTGCTCCTCGTCTACGTGCTTCGACCGACGGGGCAGGCATGATCGTTCAGGTCGGCTTGTCGCATCGGACGGCGCGCGTCGAGCTGCGCGAGCAGCTCGCCGTCTGCCACGACGACATTCCGACCTTCATCGACGAGCTCGTCCGGCACACGCCCGTGACCGAGGCGATGGTGCTGTCGACCTGCAACCGGGTCGAGGTGTATGCCGCGCTGCCGCGTGGCCATGCCAGTGACGACGCGACGCTCGACGAAGTCGGCCGCGCCGTCGCCTCCCGCCTCGCGCATCGTGGCACGGCCGAGGTCGCGGCTGCGCTCGTGCGTCGACGGGGCCTCGATGCGCTCCATCATCTCTTTCGCGTCGCCTCCTCCCTCGACTCCCTCGTCGTCGGCGAGCCTCAGATCCTCGGTCAGCTGAAAGACGCCATCACCGTCGCGACGGAGCACGGCACCCTCGGGCCCGTCCTCGGCAAGGTTTTGCACCGCGCCCTCTTCGTCGGGAAACGCGTCCGAACCGAGACGCAAATCGGCGCGGGCCAAGTCTCGGTGTCGAGCGTCGCGGTCGATCTCGCGCTCCAGATCTTCGGCGATCTGAACGGCAAAACCGCGTTGATGGTCGGCGCCGGTGAAATGGCGGAGAGCGCAGCGAAGCTCCTCGTCAAAGAGGGCGCGCGCCTCCTCGTCGTCAATCGCAGTATCGAGCGCGCGACCAAGCTCGCGGCGGAGGTCGGCGGCGTCCCGCACGAGTGGGGACAGCTCAATTGGAGCCTCATCGACGCCGATATCGTCGTCTCGTCCACGTCGAGCCCCCATTTCGTCATCACGCACGACGCGATGAAGACCGCGAAGAAGGCGCGTCGCGGTCGCAGCTTGTTCCTCATCGACATCGCTGTTCCGCGCGACATCGACCCTGCCGTGGCTTCGCTCGACGGCGTCTATCGATACGATATCGACGACCTCGAGCAGATCGTCGCCGACTCGCTGGCCGGCCGCGCAGCGGAGGCCGAAAAGGCGGAGGGCATCGTCCTGTCCGAGGTTCGCGCCTTCGAGGTGCGTGCGGCCGAGCTCGCGATGAACCCCGTCATCGTCGGCCTCCGAGCGCGCATCCGAGCGGCGCTCAACCTCGAGCTCGAGCGCAGCCTCGCCGGCAAGCTCAAGCACCTCGGCGCGACCGAGCGCGAAGCCCTCGGCGTCATGATCGACGCCGCGACGAACAAGATTTGCCATCGCCCGAGCGCGCGCCTTCGCGCCCTCGCCAACGATCCGCGCGGCTTCGACGCCGTCGAAACCCTCACCGACCTCTTCGATCTGCCCGAGGCCCCCTCACACGACGGCGGCGTGGACGAAGCCGAAGTCGGCGGGCGCGACCTTCCGCACGACGACCGCGTCGCGGCACGCGCAAAAGAGCGCGCTTCCTGAGCGCCGAGCGCAAAACAACGAACACGACGATGACAGAGTCCAAGCTCGTATTCGCCACCCGAAAGAGCGCCCTCGCGCTCGCGCAGTCTCGTGCATTCGTCGCGCGCCTCGTCGCCGCCGCGGGCGCCGACGCGCCGACGATCGAAGAGCTGCACGTTACGACCAGCGGCGATCGATTCGTCGAGCAGCGACTTCAGGACATCGGCGGCAAGGGCCTCTTCATCAAAGAGCTCGAAGAGGCGCTCCTCGACCGCCGCGCCGACTTCGCAGTCCACTCCATCAAAGACGTCCCCGCCGAGCTCGTCCCCGGTCTGCATATCGCGTGCATCCCTCTGCGCGAGGACCCGCGCGACGTGCTCATCACACGGGGCAACGTCCCTCTCGACGAGCTGCCGAACGGCGCGCGCCTCGGCACCTCCAGCCTGCGAAGGGCGCTGTTCATGAAGCGCCTCCGGCCCGACCTTCAAATCGAGACCTTGCGCGGCAACGTCGACACCCGCATGCGCAAAGTCGAAGAAGGCCAATACGACGCCATCGTCCTCGCTTATGCGGGTCTCAAACGATTGGGCATCGAATCGCGCGCCACGCGCGTTCTATCGCCGGAAGAGAGCCTCCCGGCCGTCGGACAGGGCGCGCTCGGCGTGGAATGCCGGCAGAACGACGCCGCTGTCGAAGGCTTATTGTCGAAGGTGCATCACGCCGAGACGGCCGTTTGTGTCGCCGCCGAACGAGCCGTCATGGCTCGCGTCGGAGGCAATTGCCGAATGCCCATTGCGGCGCACGCGGTGCGCGAGGCGACGGCTCTCGTCTTGCGAGCCCTCGTGGCGGATGCCGACGGCTCGAATCCGCGTGAGGGAATGCGACGGGTCGATTACCCGGTTGGGGAACGCGCCGAGGAAGAAGCGCGGCGGGTCGGTGAAGATTTGGGCGGGGAATTGGCGAAGGGGTAGTCGGGGCGGCGACGGGCGACGGCCACAACAGGTTCGCGGGCGGTAGCTTCGTGTCCGGGCCACTCAGCGACCTATGGGCCTGAGCCCTCGAACACGTGCGACTGGATTTCGGTAATCTCGCCGTGCGACGGTCAAACCGATGCTGGTCGAGCGCGCGGTCTGCCTTGCATTGTTTTCTTTCGCCGCCATCGCTTGCCGCGAAACATCGCGCGGAAGCGGGGCCGAAGCAATTCAGGTATCCCTATCGTCGCCCGCGCCGGGGCAAGACGCGCCCGCGTTCGGGGACAGGCGGAGCAAGGACGCGAGCGTGCTGTTTGCGTCAAGGGTGAGCCCTGTCCAATCGCTGGATCCTGCGCAAGCCACGGGCTCCGAGGACGGCCTACTGGTTTCTCATCTCTTCGAGGGCCTCGCGACCCTCGGCCCCGAGGGCCGGCCGGTGCAAGGCGTGGCAGAGCGTTATGAGCGATCGCCCGACCACCGTCACTTCCGCTTTCACCTTCGCAACGATGCATATTGGAGCAACGGCGAGCCCGTGGTCGCGGGCGACTTCGTGGCTGCATGGGGACGCGCCCTTCGTGCCGATTTGGAGTTTCCAGCCGCGAGTGGCCTGTACTTTCTCAAGAATGCCGAGCTTCTTCATGCGGGGCGGCTGTTCGTGGCGAACATCGACGTCGATGCATTGAAGCGACCGGACTATGCGAGCCCGCGAGCCGGTGTCGTCCCCGCAAGGAGCGTGGTTCGCGCGCTCGCGTTTTCGCCGACGCACCTTCAATCCAGCGCGGGCTTGCCCGCCGGGTCGTACGATATCGAAGCTGCGCTCGAGCCTGTACCCTGCAATGGCTTCAGCAGTCATCGCTTTCGGGTCGTGGGGCGCGAAGGCCCGAAGACGAAGGCCATCGTGTCGGGCTGCGACTTGGAGCCTTCGTCGCAGCGCGCTCACGCGGAACCGCATCAGTTCATGCTCGTCGCGCCGCACGACGCCGCGCCGTCGTTCGACCCAGCGAGGCGGCAGGATGCGGCGCGAACCCCGAAACCTGTCGGATTCGTGCGGACCGACCGGGTCGAGCCGTCCCCACCCGTTCTGGGCGTTCGGGCGATCGACGAGCGGACGCTGGAAATTGAAACCGAGGCGCCGGCTCCGTTCCTACTCGATCTGCTCGCTACGTCGGTCGCGTCGCCTGCTCGGCCCGCGCCTGAGAGCGTCTCGTTGACCAATGGCCCTTACGTGCTGAAGACGTCGACGGGGGCGCAGGTGCATCTCACGCAGAATCCGAAGCATCGTTATCGCGGGCGACTCGCGGTTCGCGAGATCGTTTGGTTCGTCGAGAACGATGACGAAGCCCGATGGAAGCAATACATCGACGGCGAGATTGATTTGCTCGACGGAGGAATACCACCCTCGAGACTCCAAGAGGCGGGCGCGCGCAGCGATCACCGCGCCTATGATGTTCTCGGCACGTATTTCATGCTTCTGAACGTGGAGCGCCCTCCGCTCGACGATGTCCACGTGCGGCGCGCCCTCAGCCTCTCTGTCGATCGGGAAGCAGTGATCCGTGACGTGACGAGGGGCCGTCAGCAACCCGCGGCTCACCTCGTACCCGACATCACGAGCGGTGGATACGACGAGCTCGTTCGCGCGCTTCGCAGCGACGGGCGCGACCCGTTCGCGCCCCCGAGCGCCGGATTCGATCCAGACGGCGCAAGGAAAGAGCTCGCGCTCGCGGGCCATCCCGTGGAGGAGCACGCGGGGAAGCGGCGCGCGAAGGGGCTCCCCACAATTACGCTATCGGTCAATCGCAACGAGGGACACCAGGCGATCGCCTCCGCACTTCGAGCGATGTGGCGAGACCACGCTGGGATCGAGGTCACGTTGGACGTCGTCGATTGGGAAGATCTCACGAAGAAGGTCGCGCATCGTACCCATCAAATCGCGCGGTGGGGGTGGATCGGCGACTACAACCATCCCCACACGTTCCTCGATCTCTTTCGGTCGGACAGCGCAAACAACCAGACAGGTTGGAAGAGCGCCCGTTACGACGAGCTCGTCAGTCTAGCCAGCAGCACCGACGACCTCTCGAAAGCGGCGGCGCTGTACCGTGAGGCCGAGCTCGTCCTCACGGAAGCGGCCCCACTCGTACCCATCTACTTCTATTCACGGACAGCGGTCGTGCGGCCATATGTAAAAGGCTACCGCACCAACGGTGTTGCTACGAACCTCATCCATTGGCTGCGCCTGGACCCGACGGGTAAGGCAAGCGACGAGCCCGCCTTGGACGCCCCGGCATTCGCTCCCCCCGGGCGGTACGTACCAACTCCGTAACACTGCCGATCCTCGCAGCGTCCGGGACACCTGGCCGTCGTTGTCGTTCCACCTGAGCCACCAGACGACGAGGGCAACCCGCATACCGCCACTCGTCCGCCACCCAATCACCCGGCTCATCGGCGCCACAGCCTGCGAATCACGGACGAAACGGCCGCTCTCACCGAAAATCGACCCCGTCCCTCAACAACACACGCAACTGGTCGAAGCATTCGTCGACAGCGAGGACATGGACCACGCCTTCGACCCCATTCGCATTCGGCCGCGTAGCACACCGCCTCCTCCACCGAACACACGACTACCCACTTCGCGAACCGCCCGATCGAGGCCGTCGGCGCCGTCCGACGACGACTCCGCCCTCGCCTATCACCTCGTTCTGCGGCTCGAAGACCACCGGGTCATCGCACGCACCAGCGAGGACTTCCGCGCTGCCGCTCACGTGCTCTTGGAGCGCGGAGACCCGTTCGGCTTGGTCGAATTTCGCGTGGTCGACACACACGTGCACGTGATGCTCGCGTGCTCTCGCCGCGATGCGGGCACCTTCGCGCGCGCGGTGGAGACGGCATTGCGCTGGCGGCTCCGAATACCGGTTTCGTTCGAGCCGGCGCGAATCCGGCCCATTTGCAGCAAGCGCCATTTGATCGATACGTCTCTATATCTACTTCGACAGACCGACCATCATGGCGCTGCGATCGACGCCGCGCACGAAGGAAGCAGTCTCGTCGATCACCTCGAGCTCCGCCTCGGCGGGGAATCGATGGTTCAACGCGCTCGTTCGATGATGCCGCGCCGTCGACCGTCCGACCTCTACGCAATGGTCGGCGGCGTCGATGTGCAATCGGCTCGTGCCGACGTCGAGCGCTTGGCGACCGCGACGGCGTCGGCGTTCATGCTTCGGGACCTATCGGGTCGCGCACCGACGGCGGTCGCAGCGCGGCGAGCTGCGACCCATATCGCGGGCAACAAGCTCGGCCTCGTGCCCCTGGCGGATATGCTCGGCGTGTCGCCTAGCACGGTCCTGCGCATTCGAGACGAAGCGCGAGATCCGCACGCCATTCGCATCGTGCAACGTCAGTTGAAATGGCGCGCGGCGCTCGCAGCTCGAGCCCCCTCGCCGCGCGCCCCTGTATCCTCAATGGTGGGCGAGGATCTGTTCGACCGAGCGGAAGGATGACGGCGACTGCGTCTGGTAATGGATCCAACGCCCGCCGCAGCGCATCCACGCTTCGCGCCAATGCCCGTCGGGCGACTCGCACCGCACCAGCAGATCGCCGCCGTCGAACGACCAATGACGCCCATCGTTGTAGATGTGGTCGATCTTCGCGCCCATACGCGTCTTGATGTGGAATGCGTCCGACGGCTCGTCCCAGGAGTTGTCGATGACGAATTCGTAGACCTGCCAGATGTTGCCGCTCGGCAATCGGCCCCAATCGTGATTGATGCCGCTGTCGTTGGGCAGACCGAACACCATGTTGTGGGGAAACTTCCTCGCGGCGTGGGCCAGGTCGCCATTGCGCGAAGATTCGTGGTGGAGCGTCACCATCGTATTGCGAACGAGACCGAAGCCGCGACCGTGGTATTCGTCGCCGTAGGTTCGCGCAAAGAGGGAGTCGCAGAGTTGGTCCGCCCCGGCCGAGAAGCCGACGGTCAAGAGGCCGCGCGCGCGCCGTTCGTGCAAGAGGCGGCCGAACTTGCCCCATTCACCGTCGAACCGATGGCCGAGGTCCTTGTAACGACGAATCCCATTACGGGGATTGCCACCGCCGAGGATCACGACCTCCGCATTCCACATTGCGTCCCAGAGCGCGTCGACGTCGCCCTTCGACAGGCCGCTCGTCCAAAAGAACGGAAACGCATCGAGGCCGTACCTGCGATAGAAGCTGAAGAACCAGCGGAAGGTCCCCCAGGAGAACTCCTGCCGCTCGAGCTCGCTGCCGTTCTGCACGGTCTCGCTCATCGGCAAAAAGAGGATCTGCTTGTTCCCGCGCAGCGCACGCTGAACGATGAAATGGTCGTGGAGGTAGTTGCTCCGGTCGTGGGAGCTGTAGATGAGGGCCGTGCCGAGCATTTGGGCCGCCGCATACCACGGCCGCGCCCTCGCGCGACATCTCCTCGTTCCCCCCGAAAAACCGCGCGGATCCCGGGCTCGGTGCGTCCGAGCCACACGCGGTGAGGGTTGCCTACTCGCGTTCGCCTTCGGCGAACCGAGCCTCGTGGGAGCCGCCCCGGCCGGTCTCGCTACGCTCGACGTGGCCTGCCCCACTCGGCTCTTCTTCCTGATTGTTTGCCCCTCGTCTCGTGCGACGATGGTCGGCATCATGCGGCGCTTTCTCGTCGTCACCTCGCTCTTCTTCGCTCCTTTTGCAGGCTGCTCTTGTTCCGACACGGAGCCCGACGGCGGCGGTAACGGCGGTGGCACCGCCGGGTCCCCCGCGAACGGTGGAAACGGCGGCGCCGACGGCGGCGGCGGAAGCACCGGGCAATTCCAACAAGGCGGCGCCGGGGGCGGTTGCCAGCTCGGCGCTCCCTGCGGCGACGGCGGAGCGACGGCGCAAGGCATCTGCACCGAGGGCGGCGTTTGCTGCGCGGCCGAACAAGCCTGCGGATCGACGTGCTGCGGCGGCACCGAGGTCTGCTCCTTCGCATCTTGCGTCGAGCCGGGCGTCGAATGCACCGATTCGACCGAGTGCCCGGACGGTGAATATTGCGAATACTCGCTCGGCGAGCCGGTCGATCCGCCGGACCCCGGGTGCATTGCGGGCGCGCCGCTCACCACCGGACGGTGTTTGCCGAAGCCGCCGCTTTGCCCAAACGGGACGGAGCCGGACCCCGACAACCCCACTTGTTATGCGACCTGCGAGGTCGTGCCGCCATTCCCGACGTTCACGCCGGCATTGAAGTTCTCGTGGGGCGGGCAGCTGGCGTCGCCGTTCTCGACCGACGTGATGATGACACCCGTGGTCTTGTCACTCGACGACGATGATTGCGACGGGAAGGTGACCGCGCGCGACATTCCCGAAATCATCTTTTCGACGTTCACCAGCGGCGCCTATACGGCCTCCGGCGTTCTACATGCCATCAGCGTGGTCGAGGGCGCCGTCATCGACAAATGGTCCGCGACGGGCATTCACCCCACCAAGCAGCTCGCGGCGGGCGATTTCGACGGACAGCCGGGCAACGAGGTCGTCGGCTGCATGGCCGACGGCACCATTCGCGCATTTGCCGGCGACGGCTCGACGTTGTGGACGACCGGCGCGATGAGCTGCTTCATGCCATCCATTGCCGATCTCGACGGCGACGGCGCGGTAGAAATCGTCGTCGAGGGCGGGATCCTCGACGGCGCGACAGGGGCGCTCGAGAATTCGTTCTCGGCCGCGCTCGCGAGCTCCTTCGTCGTGAGCGACGTCGACGGTGACGGTGAGCTCGACGTCGTGACGGGCAGCCAAGTCTTCCATGCCGACGGGACGCTCGTCGTCGACACCGGCGTCGCGAACGTCAGCTCCTTCTACGCAACCGGCGATTGGAAGAGCCCTTGGCCCGCCGTCGCCGATTTCGATCTCGATGGGTCGCCGGAGGTCGTCGTCGTCGACAACCTGAATCACCAGCTCCTCGTGTGGAGGGTGAACGCCGCGGCGCCCGGCGGCTTCGAGATCGTGCGCGCGCCCGTCGACATCAATGGGACAATCCCGCCTAGCGCGTGCGCAGTCGGCTCGTGGGGCAACACCCACGGCGGCGGGCCGCCCACCATTGCAGACTTCACCGGTGACGGCGTCCCCGACGTCGCGACCGCGGGCGGCGTGGGTTACGTGGTCTTCGACGGCGCCGACCTCCTGAACCCGAACGCTGGCGGTGCGGAGACCATTCAATGGATCGTCCCCACCGTCGATTGCTCCTCGGCCTCCACCGGCAGCACGGTGTTCGACTTCAACGGCGACGGCGTGGCGGAGGTGGTCTACGGCGATCAGCAGCGCATTCGCGTCTACGACGGTCCGACGGGCGACGTCCTCGCCGAGTTCTGCAACACGACCGCGACGCTCATCGAAAACCCGGTCGTGGCCGACGTCGACAACGACGGTCACGCGGACATCGTTGCCGTATCCAATGCGTACGCGGCCGGCAGCCCGACCATTCAATGCAACGACGGCGTCAACAGCGCACAATCCGGGGTCCGCGTGTTCGGCGCCGCCGACGGCACGTGGGTCCGTACGCGGCGCGTGTGGAATCAACACGCCTATCACGTCACCAACGTGACCGAGGACGGCGCCATCCCCGCGATCGAGGCGCCGAATTGGGAGCAGAACGGGCTCAACAACTTCCGCCAGAACAAACAGCCGGGCAGCGAGTTCGGCGCGCCCGATGCGGTGGTGAAGGTCGAGCCCCGATGCACTGGCGATTACGCGCTCGTCGCCACCGTTCGCAACCTCGGCGAGGCGGTATTGCCAGCCGGCGTGCCGGTCGCATTCCACCTCGGCGATCCGCCGGGTGAGGAATTGCTCGGTACGCTGAATACACAGACAGCGCTCTATCCCTTCGAGGCGGAGACGCTGACCCTCGAGATCAGCCCCGCGCTCGGCAACGGCGACGTCGTCTACGCGGTCGTCGACGAAGGGGGCGTACACCCCGAATGGGCCGAGTGCCGCACCGACAACAATCAATCCGAGGTCGTGTCCGCCGCGTGCGGCGTTCCTCAATGAGACGGACGTGAGCGGCTCACCCCCGCTCGCGCGCTTTTCGTTTGAGCGCCATTCGATAAACCTTCGCGAAAGGCCGGAACAGGCGGTCGTGCAGCACCGTCACGAGAAGGTTCTGCCACACGTCCTGAACTTGCGTAACGGCCCTCCGCGCTCCGGCCATCACGCTCTTGGATCCGTGAAGAGCTTCGGAGCGCTCCACCCGCATCGACGCAATCAGCACCTCGAACGACCGCCGGAGCGCATGCTTGCGGTGGAGCATCTTCTCCACGAGTACTCGGCGCGCGGCCTCGGCAGCCCCGATGGCCTGGCCATATCGGTCGACCGCGGCAGCGAGCGCGCCGTCCTCGATTCGATGGATCTTCGCGACCTCGCGCCTCAATCCATAAAAGTCGAGGCGAAGGCGGCGCTTCGCGTAGGCCTCGTAGAGCAGGTTGCGGATCGGTGCGATCGCGACGCCGCGCTTCGTGAACCGCGTGAGCTCCGTGACCTCGATGTCGACCATCGAATGGTCCCAATCGATGTTGAGCGGGTGGGACGACGGCCCGACCAGGATGTACTGATCCGCGTGGGTATCGAGGTTCGCGAGGAGCCACTCCCACGGGTGTTCGCGCAGCAGCACCTCGCGCTGGAGCAGCGACCAAAGCATCGGATCCGAAGGCAACCGGGATCCCATATGTTCCACGATCGCTTGGATCATCCCGTCCACCATTCCCATGCCGGGAACGTCGATTCGACGACGTGCGATCGGGACCGTGGGACGATTGCCCATTGCGCGGACTTCGGCCGCGAGCTCCTCCGCGGCGATGAGCGTCTTGTCGCTCACCATCTTGAAGAAATAGCGCTGCCCTGACGCGTCTTTCACGATGACCGACGGCTGCGTGCCCGACTCGAAGCTCGTCGATTCGGGCCGCACCTCGACGCCCGCGAGAGCCGTTCCGCTCGGCAGTCGCCCTAACATCGCAAGCAGCGACGCCTCGTGACGGTCGGCGAATCGAACGAGATCGAACACTGTCCGCTGTCTACCACGTGGCTTCCAGCGCGGCTGGATCGGGGCCTCGCGAGGATGGATAACGGCGGATCCAGAGAACACGTCGCATGCGCGTCAAAACGCGGGCGAAAGTGACGTTTCGATGGCGGCACGCTTCCTGCGATGCGGCATCCCAACGATGCGAAAGACCCCCTCCCTCGCACTCACCTGCCTGTTTTGCTTATCCTTTGCCGGCTGCATCGGCGGGAGCAACATCCCCGGCGGGCCGGACGACGACGGCGACGACACGGAGCAAACCGACAGCGTCGACCAATACATCGAGAGCATCGACGACCTCGACGTCGCCCCGGCCCAGGAGAAGACGGAGATCGATTGCGGAGGCGTTTGCCCCGCCGACGAGCAAACGGGCGACTTCTATTGCTCGTATACGCGCTACACCGAGACGGCGCAGTTCGAGGAGTTCGTGAGCTTCCAGCCGAACTCGGCGACCCTCTGGCCGGGTGTCGTCGTGCAGGGCGACGATGCAGAAAATGGTCTTTTGACGCCGGTCGGCGTCGACCTCGCCCCCGTGACCTTCAGCTTGTCGCTCGAGAACATCGCGGCGAGCCCGGTCGGCGAGATGCCGGATCCGAGCCTGTCGGCCTTCCGTGATGCGCGCAATGCGATCCTCGCGCAGGGTGTTACCGGCGCGACCCCCGCCGCGCTCGATTTCGAGATTGTTCAAGTCAACAGCGAGTCGCAGCTCTCCGTCGCGCTCGGCGCGAACGTGAATTGGCCCGGTGGCCCGGACATCGCCGCGAGCTTCTCTTTCGACTCGTCGAGCAAGAAGACCAAGATCCTCGTGAACTTCACGCAGGCCTATTACACGGTCGACGTCGACACGCCGAACTCGCCCTCCGACTTCTTCGCGGCCGGCACGACGGTCGACGACCTCGAGCCCTGGATGGGCAATGGCAACCCACCCCTTTACGTGCAGTCGATTACCTACGGCCGCCGCGTCATCTTCTCGGTTCAATCGGACCACAGCGCGAGCGAGATCAAGGCCGCGCTCGAAGCGTCCTACAATGGTGTCGTCGCGAGCGGTGGCGGCAACGTCTCCACCTCGCACAAGCAGGTCCTCGAGGAGTCGACCATTCGCGCCTTCGTGCTCGGTGGCTCGGGTGAAGACGCGACCGGCGCGATTCAAGGTTTCGACGGGCTCATCGAGTACATCCAAAAGGGCGGCAGCTACTCGCAAGATTCGCCCGGCGCACCGATCGCCTACAAGCTCGCGTACCTCGACAACGCCGTCACCAAGATGGCATTCACGACCGATTACGCAGAGCGCAGCTGCGAGAAGAACCTGAGCGACGTGCGCTTCGACCTGACGAACATCAAGAACGTCTCCGGCGGAGACGGCGTCGGTGACCTCGAGCTCTATGGCCAAATCGTCGTTCGCGTGCCCACCGCATCGAGCCGCGTCGAAGACTGCAATACGGGCGGCGAGCTCGTTTGGCTCTGGCTCATGCAGGACGGCAGCCACATCCCCCTGCCCGAGCACGGCACCTACACGCCGAGCTCCCCGGTTTACATCCAGGTCGACGACGTGCCGATCGACGACAACCAGCGAATCTGCATCATCGCCGATATGTGGGAAGACGACGGCTCGGGCACGGGCGGCGACGATGACTTCGGCATCGCCGGCCTCCTCCTCGAATACGAAGACGGCTGGGGCGGCGAACACCACGTCCTCACCCACGGCACGGGGGAGAACAGCCTCGATGTCGGCGTGAAGGTATCGTTGTAGCGGAATAGGGGCGGGCGAGAGATCGGGATAGGTCTTGGCTGCTATTTCTCCCCCCCCGGCCCCCCTCACTGCGTGAGGGGGGTGCCTTGTTGAGGGGCTATTTCGGCGGTGCCGGGAGCGACGAGCCTTTCACTTGAACTTCCAAGTGAATGGTTCGTCGCTTCGTGCTTCGAACCACCTTGATCACCGCCGGGTCCGTGCGCTTCTTTCGATTCAACGCCACCGACACCACGGATGGGCCGACGCGACCGGAAGCCACTTCCCCCGCGTCTCTCGAAGGGGATTTGCCGTCTTTAAGCGGAGCCGTGGCGAACATCGCCGAGCCCCGTGCTCGCCCCAACTGACAACTTCCGACGACGTCCAGAACACGCGCATCCGTCGCCAAATCGGTACCGAGCGCCGGCGAAGAAAGCCCTTTCACGCCCGACGTCGACTCGCAGCTCGACTCCAGATTTGCGAGCGCCGCGACAATCCCCTTCTCGAACGACGCGTGCGCCTTGGTGGCATAAGCCTGGCGCGCACCGCGTTGCCCATCGGAGCCACCGAGCCGGCAATCACATTGCGGCAATACCACCGTCACGATCGCAACCCCTTGTCGGTTGCCTTTACCGGGTTGGGAAACCTCCACGTCGACAGCGTCCGGCTGATCGCTGAACGTCGAAGGACTGTCGAATCGCCACGACAGCCCATTTTCGGTCCGCCAAGGCGGCCCGAACAACGACTTTTGGCGAATCGACCCATTGAGCGAGGCGAACGCGTCGACCTCCGCCGATTGCGTCCCACCGCCATTGCTGGTGACCGTTGCACATTCGGCCCCGACCTCGAGCACCTTGGCGGCACCGACCAGCCAAGTGCCTTGTGCGGGTGACACCTCGAGCTCCGCATCGTTGTGCGAAGCCGCGTATCGCTCGCAGGTCGCGGCTGCACGTTGAGCAAGCACCTTCAAGGTCGGTCCCGCGGCCCCTACGAACTCTTCGATCGACTTCGCCTCGAGGGCGTGCGCCGGCCACATCGGGACGGCCGGAGCAGCGGCAGCGGGAGGCGTCGCTGCCGCCTGCGCGACGGGTGGGTTCATCATCATGGGCGGCTGGCCGTAGGGAGCCACTCCCATCGGTTGCGCCTGATAGTAGTAGCCGCCCATTTGCTGCGGCGGATAAGGCGGCGGCGCGTCCGAGGTCGGCGTGCAGGACGTAGCTAGAAGGACCGGGATCGCGGCGAGCAAGGACGCGGACGGACGCATGGGAAGGTGCATCCTACACGGCGGGGAGGTTTCCTCGTCGTGGGATCGTCGGAGCGCTCAGCGACGCGCGATTCGCCGCGCAACGCGGCCCGAGACAGCGAGCTACTCGTCACGGAAGAACCACCGTCGCTTCCACCGTGGAACAATGCGTCCCGCATCCGAGCATCGTGTCTTTGCAATGGTCCATCACGTTGACCGATTGCTCACGGGCCCCGGAGCTGACCTTCAGCGTGCAGTTCTTATCGATGCACCCCAAGTCATACATATGAAAAGCTCCGTCGGCTGCGGTGACACTCTGGAGCTCTCGCGCCAGGTGCTCGGGACAAGCGAGCGACACGACAGCAGACGGCACTGGCTCCCCCCGTTCATTCACGACATTTCCACGAATCTCTAGTCCGCCCGAAGGGCGGCCAAGTGACAATGAAGGGGCTGTCCAGACTTCAGCGTTCGGCTCGGCGTTCGGCCCGGCCTTCACTTGC
>JABFXY010000053.1 GCA_013361525.1 Polyangiaceae bacterium
CATCCCCGACTTCGCGGCGACTGCATTGATGGCGGGCGGCGTCTTCGTGTTGCTACGCGATCCGCATTCACACCTTCACAAGCACGAGCCCATCCAGCACGAGCACGCTCACGTGCACGACGAGCATCATCGGCACGACCACCCGCCAGGCATGCCGCTGACCGAGCCGCACAGCCACGCGCACCGGCACGATGCGCTCGAGCACGCGCACCCTCACGCGTCGGATCTGCATCACCGACACGAGCATTGAATCAGGTCGATGGTTGATGCGCGCTGCCGAAGCGGGCGAACAATGCGGGGATGACGAGCAGATTCAACACCGTGCTCGATAGGAGGCCGCCGAGGATGACGGCCGCCATCGGCGCCTGAATCTCGTTACCCGGCTCACCGGTCGCGAGGACAATCGGAATCAGCGCAATCGCTGCGGTGAGAGCGGTCATCAGGATGGGGACGAGCCTATCGAGGCTTCCATGGATGACGGCTTCGCGGCGCGGCTCGCCTTCCTGCAGCAGCTGGCGATAGT
Source organism: Polyangiaceae bacterium (assembly GCA_013361525.1). Classification (GTDB taxonomy): domain Bacteria; phylum Myxococcota_A; class Polyangia; order Polyangiales; family Polyangiaceae; genus Xiheicaenibacterium. The sequence goes on from JABFXY010000053.1 coordinate 524, forward strand.
GGGTCACCATCATGATGCCGTTGCGCGTCGCAATGCCGAATAGCGTGATGAACCCAACCAGCGACGCGATGCTGAGGACGCCGCCGCCGAGGTCGACGGCGGCCGCGCCGCCGACGAGCGCCAGCGGGAGGTTGAAGAGCACGATGAACGCGTCTCGCAAGCTCCAAAACGCCGCATAGAGGAGGGCGATGATTCCGAAGATGGCGACACCCGACAGGATGAGGATCGTCCGGCTGGCCGAGGCTTCGCTTTCGAACTGGCCACCCAGCTCGAACCGATATCCCGGAGGCAATGGCACACTGTCTCGCGTCACTCGGAGGACGTCCTCGGCCGCGCCGCGGAGATCGCGTCCACTGACGTTGGCCGTGACCAGGATCCGCCGTTGACCGTTTTCGTGGTTGATCAAGTTCGGACCGGTCGTCTTCGAGATGCTCGCGATGCTGCCGAGCTCCGTGAATCGAGCGCCTCCGTTGTCGATGGGCACGAGCTCGAGCTTGTCGGGAGCGGACACGTACTCGCGGGGTAGCCGCGCGACGACGTCGTAGTTGCGCCCGCGCTCGTAGTAGTTCGCTACCTTCGAGCCGGCGAGCGCGGTCTCGACCGAATCGGCGAGCTCGCCCGGCGTCTTGCCGAAGGTCGCCGTCTCCGACCCGAGCGGCAAGATCACGATCTCCGGAATTTCGGTCTGTTGCTCCTCGGTTATGTCGACGAGGCCGGGCACTGTCTTCATCGCGGCCTCGGCTTGGCGCGCGAGCGCGCGGAGCTGGTCGAGATCTTCGCCGTAGATCTTGAGCGCGATGCTCGCGCGGACACCGCTGACGAGATGCTCGATGCGGTGGCTGATCGGCTGGCCGACGGTCACCGCGAGGCCGGGGATCGTCGCGGATTGTTCGCGGATTTCTTTGAGTACTTCCTCGCGATCTTTCCCTTTCAGATCGAGGCCGACCTCGAGCTCCGAGAAGTTCACATCGAGGGCGTGCTCGTCGCGCTCAGCGCGGCCGGTGCTGCGGATGACGGATGTCACCGCGGGATGCTCGACCAGATATTTCTCCAGACGCGCGACCGTCTTGTTCGAGGTGTCGAGCGACGTGCCCGGCGCCGTCGCCGCCGCGATGTTGAGCGAACCCTCGTTGAACTCGGGCAAGAAGCTGCGGCCGAAGCTCCCGAGCGCGACGACCGCGCCGACCGCGCCCGCGAGAGAAATGGCGCCGATGAGGATCGGCACACGCAGTGTCGCCGCGACGACGGGTCGATAGCCGCGCTTGAGCAAGCGCACGAGCGGGGATTCGCGCCCCGGGGGGTGGGCGACGCTGCCGCGGCCGAGGAGCAGGAGGCAAAGCACCGGCGTGATGGTGAGCGCGATGAAAAGCGATGCGGCGATGCTCGTCACGTACGCGACGCCGAGCGGCTGGAGCAGGCGGCCCTCGATCCCCGACAAGAAGAAGAGCGGCGCGAAGACGAGGACGATGATGAGCGTCGCGAAGACGACGGAGCTCCGAATCTCCTTCGACGCGGAGAGGACCACGTCGAAGACCGGTCTGCGTGATGCCTCTGGCAGCAGGCCATTTTCACGCAGGCGCCGGTGAACGTTCTCGACGTCGACGATGGCGTCGTCGACGAGCTCGCCGATCGCAATCGCGAAACCGCCGAGCGTCATCGTGTTGATCGACGCGCCATAGAAGTGCAGGACCGCGAGGCCGGCAGCGAGCGACAGAGGCAATGCGATGAGCGAGATGATCGTCGTCCGCCAGCTGAGGAGGAACATGGCGAGCACGATGGTGACGAGGATCGCTCCGTCGCGAAGAACCGTGCTCACGTTGTCGATGGCGACCCGAATGAAGTCGGCCTGGCGGAAGCCTCTCCGATAGAGCGTCACGCCCTGCGGCAACGTCTTTTCGAGCTCGTTCATCGCTTCGTCGACGCGCTCGGTCACATCGAGCGTGTTCGCCTGCGGCTGCTTTTGCACCTTCAGGACGACAGCGGGATTGCCTCCGACGGCAGCGTCACCCCGGCGCGGCGCCTCCGCGAGCGAGACCGTCGCGACGTCGCCCACGCGGATGGGAACGCCTGCACGCTCGCCGACGCGGATGCCGCGGATCTCGTCGACGGACCGTGGCTGGCCGACGCCGCGGATCAAGTACTCCTGTGCGCCGGCGCTGACGAAGCCACCCGACGTGGTCGCCATCGAGCCGCGTAGGAGCACGAGCACGTCGTCGAGCGCGAGCCGGTGCTCGACGAGGGCGGTCGGGTCGATCACGATCTCGACGCGACGGACGGCGCCACCGATGGGTACGACCTGCGCGATCCCTTGGACGGAGAGCAGGCGCCTGCGAACCGTCCACTCCGCAATATCTCGAAGCTCGCCCTCGTCCACCGTCCCGTCGCTCTGCACGCCGACGAACATGATTTCGCCCATGACGCTCGAGGCGGGCGCAAGGACCGGGTCGATGCCCTCGGGCAGGGAGGAGCGCGCGGTCGCGAGCTTCTCCGTCACGATCTGACGCGCCTGCGTCGTGGTCATATCCCAGTCGAATTCGGCCCACACGAGGGAGATGCCCACCGCCGAGCTCGACCTCAATCGCCGTAGGCCGGGGCTACCCTGCAGCGACTGTTCGATGGGCACGGTGACGAGTCGCTCGACCTCGCCCGGTGCGAGGGCGTTTGCCTCGGTGACGATGGTGACCGAGGGCGCGGACAGCTCCGGCAAGACGTCGACGGGCAAGGTCTTGGCGGCGTACACGCCGTAGCCGAGCAGCACGAGCGCCCCTGCCACCACGAGCCACGCGTGCCTCAAGCTCGCTTTGATAATGAGGTCGAACACGGTCGGCTCCTCAGTGGCGGTGCGATTCGACCGTCCCCATGACGGCCGCGAGGTGAATGTCGAAGCCGCCCAGGGTGACGACGCGCTCGCCCTTCTCGACGCCTTTCCAGATTGGGATGAAGCCCGCGTCTTTCGATCCGACGCTCACCGGACGCTTCTCGAAATGCTCGCCGTCCATCTGAACGAAGACGAATGGGCGCGTGTCGATCTCGACGACCGCGCCTTCGGGGACGGTGACCGCGGTTTTCGCCTCGCCATAGCGGGCGGTCACGACGACGGATGCTCCCGGCCGGATCTCGGCGGGCAAGTCGTCGACCTTCGCTCCGAGATCCACCACCCACGAACCGACGCGTGTCTCGGGATCGAGGAGCGGAGCCGCTGCGAGGAAGGTTGCGCCCAGCGCCGTCAGATCGACCGATTTTTGAGCATCGCGTCGCAACGCAGTCGGCACTGCATCGTCGAATGGCCCGCGAGCGAAGGTCTTCGCGCGTACCCAAAGGCGCTTCGATGACCCGAGCCGCATTAAGGCGGCGCCGCTCTCGACCGTGTCGCCGTTCTTCGCGAGGAGATCGGTTATGAGGCCGGTCATCTCGGCTTTGATGGCGAGGCCCTTCTTGCCCGTCCCCGACACCGCGGCGAGTCGCTGCTGCGCAAGGTTGAGGCGACTAGCGAGTAGCTGGGCTTCATTGCGCAGCTCGATGAGACGCTTCTCGGGCAAGATGCCCTGCTTCACGAGCGGCTCGATGCGCGCGATCTCGAGATCGTTTTGCTTCGTCGTGATCGCCGCCTCTTCCGCGGCGAAGATGAGCTTGTTGTAATCCTCGCCCTCTACGTTCGGGACGATGGACCCGAGGACATCGCCTTTTTCGACCTTGGTGCCGATCGCCAGCGTGCGCTTGGGCTCGTGAAGAAATCGGCCGCTCGTAGGCGCGCTGATCGTGAGTTGGTCGCTGGCTGCGGGCTCCACGATCCCGGGCATCTCGAGCTGGTTGCGAACCTCTCTCTCCTCTGCCCACGCCGTGCGAAAGGGAATCTTCCACTGCGATTCTTTGAGGAACGTGATGCTCACGTCTGCGCTCTCCGGAGCCGGTGGGGGCTCCTTCGCGAGCACATCGATGGTGCCGCAGTCCCAGGTGTCGACGACACCGCCCTGCTCATATTGCATTTCGACCGCATATTCTCCGGCCGGCAGCCCCTCACCCTCGAAGACGAAGATGCCCGGCCGCTTCACGCCGACCTGCGCGTGCTCCCGAACCACCGCGTCGCCCTTCTTGTAGCGGACGACGAACCGCCCCTCGGTGACTGCGTGGAAGTCCTCGATGCGCGTCACGTGCGCGTGATAGCTGATGGGTTTTCCATCTACTGGAGGAGGGATTTCGACAAAGAGCTCGTATCGGTCCGTCCATTTGGTGATGCTGATCGGCTCCGGCTCGGCCTCCTCCGCGGGATGCGCGCTGCCGTCGCCGTGGGCGTGCCCGTGGTCGTCGGCGTGGCTATGGCAACCAGTGAACGCCGCGGCGGCAATGAGGCCGACGCATCGAATAAAAAGACGAGCACTCATCGGGAACCCACTCCACAGGCGGCGTCGAGATCCGCATCCAACAGAGACCCGAGGGCGCGCATTTTCGCGACGCGTGCGAGCGCCCGGGCTTCTTCGGCGTCGACTGCGGACAGCGCCGCCGCCTCGACGAGAGCACGTGCGGCGAGCAAATCCGAGACCGAGCCTTCACCCGCCACATAGAGGGTCTTCGCTTGCTCCAGAAGCTTCCGCGCGCGCCCGACGGTGTCCTCGTCGCCCTGGGCCGGAGCGAGTGTGGCGAGCGCCTGATCGGCCGCGCTAACCTCTGCGCGTTTGGCGGCCGTGAAGATCTCCTTATCGGCGCGGGCGCTTGCAGCGTGTGCGGCCGCGACGGACGCTTCGCCCTGGCCATGATCGAAGAAGGTAATGGGCAGGCCCACGCGCAAAGCGAAGCCATGACCGGTCTCCACCTCGTCGGGGGTGATGTTTGCGGTGACCTGCCGGTACCCGAGGAAGATCTCCAAATCCGGCACCCAGCGCCGGTTCGCCGCCTCGATCTCGAGCTCGGAGGCGCGTATGGCGGCATCGAATGCCGCAATCCGCGGATGGTCCGCGGGCGCGCCCGCCGGCGGATCCTGCGCGAGCGTGGATACATCGAGCCCCGATAGATCCACCGGCCGGTCCACGAACGCGCCGAGGCGGGCCTTTGCAGCCGTGGCCTTTGCGCTCTGAAGCGACAGACCATTCGCGTGCACTTCGACCTCGAGCGATTGTCGCAGCTGATCGTGCTGCGAGCTCTCGCCACCCTTCTGAAGTCCGCTGATCGTCGAGCCGACTGCCGACAGCGCCTCTTGCTGCTCCTTGACGATTGCTGCGCGCTTCTGTGCTGCGACGGCGACGATGAGCGCCTCGCGGAGATCGAGCGCGCCGTCGACGAGGCTCGCATTCGCTTCCGCCTTGCGCTGCGTAAGCCGTTCATCGGCGGCGTCCGACAATAGAAATCTCCTCCCGCCGATGCCGAGCGGGAAGCCGATGCCGGCGATCGTCTCCGTATCTTCGGAGCCGGTGAAGCTTCGGTTGTGCTCTACGAGCACGGTCGGATTAGGGAGCACGGCCGCCGAATCGACACCAGCTTCGCCCTCGGCGCGCATGGCAGCGGCGCGGGCTCGAAGCGGCCCAGTCGCGCAGAAGCGCTGCAGGACCGCCCGCTCCGTTGCGAGGGGCGCAGGCCCCGCCGGTTCTTGCGCGACTGCCAACTCAACCACCGCGGTCGTGGCCAACCCGACGAGCAGCGCGAAGCCAGTACGACGACAGCGTGTAGTAGTTCGTGACGTGTTTGTGCCCAGGGCGTGCATCACCGCCTCCGTTACGAGATCCAGCCGAGGAGCGTTTCCATCGCGTGGTGCGCGGAGTGACCGCCGACGGCGGTGACTGCGATCGCGACGGCTGCGGCAGCTGCCGCGAGCTCGAACAGGTCGCCGCGCGCCGAGATCCGCGACGCGCGGTCGCTTGCCGACGCGAGCAGCGACTTCACCCGCAGCTCCAGGTCGTCGCCTGTCGTGGCTGCAAGCGAGCCGGCGCATACCCGCGTCGATGTCGCGAGCTGGAGGCGACCGCACGCGATGAGGGCGGCAGCGACCGAAGATGCATCACCAATCCAGCATGCCGCGAGGCGATCGCACGAGAGCTCCGCCGACCGCTTCCAACCGTCGACCAACCGCGCGCCGGAACGAGTGGGCATGACGCAAACCGCGATACGCAAGCACAGGAGCGTGAGGGGATCGCGTCGCGAAGCATGCGCGCGCTCGTGCGCGGCAATCGCAGCTCGGTCTTCCGGAGCGAGCGTCGACCAGAGGCGTGCGCCGACGATCACCCGCGCGCGAAAGAGGCCAACGGTGATCGCTTGGGGACCGAGGGCGTCGTCGATCTCGACATCGGCGCCGCCCGCGAACTCGGCCCTGCGCGTGCTTAGGCTCGAAACCCAGCGCGACGTCGCGCGGCAGTCGGCGACGAGCTTCCAAGCCTCGTTCGCGATTGGCACGAGACACGCGAATCCGATGACCGCGCACGCGACGAGCGGCCACGAGAACACGGCGTGTTGGAAACAGAGATGGAGGTGGTGGGGGTGCGCGACGCAATGGCACCGACCGAACAGCGCCTGTGGCGAAAGAATCGATAGGACGACGCCGACACCAACCGCGATCGGCAACAAAGCCAGCGCCCCGCGGAACGAGCTCGATTGCGGCCACCGGCGACCGAGCGCATCCGATACGGTCGCGCACAGCGGGGCGACGAGGAACACCGTCGCGACGAACGCGGCAATGGCGAATCCAAGGAGCAATATCGCATTCATTTGGACGACCGCCGCGCTGCGATGAGATCCGCGAGGGTATCGAGAAGCGCGGGATCGCGCGATTCGACCGAGTCGAGGAAAGCGACGAGCACCGCGTTCGGCGGAGGCCCCTTTGGACTGAGGGCGGCGACGGCTCGCTCGCCGAGCAGCTCCTCGCGACCGATGCGCGGTCGATAGAGAAACGCGCGCCCGGACTTGTCGCGCGCGACGAAGCCTTTGTCGTGCAGCCGATCGAGCACCGTCATCACGGTCGTGTAGGCGAGCGCCGGACGGCGGCGAAGCGCGGAGCCCACCTCACGCACCGACAAGGCTTCCGAAGCATCCCAAAGGATCTCGAGCACACTGGTCTCGAGCTCACCGAGGGAATCGAGCTTCGGTCGTAGCGTCCGGAGATTCATCCGAGCAACGATCTACTACGCTGGGTCGTAGATGGCAACGTGGAGGCTCGAGGCCCCGTTCGCGAACTTGAGTCTCGGGCACGAGCGCTTTGCCGTCATCGAAGCTCCCTGCGCGGATAGGCTTGCCCGGATGCGCTTCCGCTTCCTCGCTCTCTTTGCGCTGATTGTCGCGTGCGGTGCGCGCACAGGGCTCACGGACCCGGATTCACGCGGAGGTAGCTCCGCAGAAGGAGGCGGCGCGGTCGGCGGCGGCGGTTCGCCGAGCGACGGCGCCGGAGGAGAAGGCGGCGATCTCCCTGTTTGCGCCACGCTCGTATTGGACGGGCCGCCTCGCTCGCACGTCGATCCCATCCCGGCTTCGACGCGCGAGCGAGATGCGTCGCTCGTCGCCGTCGACGACACGCGCGTGATGCTCTTTCACACGCTCGACGACGACCTCGCCGAGGGCAGCGACCTTCGCGCCGCCACGTTCGACGCTTGGGGAGCCTGGCCGGACTCGCTCGGTCCGGCTCGGCACGTGATGAGTGCGGTGCGAGAGGGA
>JABFXY010000112.1 GCA_013361525.1 Polyangiaceae bacterium
CCGCTCCGTTCCGCGCCCCCGCCGGCATCGCCGATCGCGAAGCCCGCGCTGAAGCCGGCGGCTCCGGCCGCGCCGGTGCCCGCTCCAGCCGCGCCCGCTCCGCCTGTCACCGCGAAAGCCGCTCCGGAGAGCGCGCCTGCATCGACACTCGAATCACCGGGTGCGCCGCCGAAGAGCTCGGTCGCGTCGATGTTCTCGTGGGTCACCGAGCGGCCGGTGGAGCCGCCGAAGGCGCCCGAGCCGCCGAGGGCGCCGACCCCGCCGCCTCCTCCGCCGAAAAAGCCGGAGCCGAGTGGGGGCGGAAAAGCCGAGCTTCCAGCTCCAGCCACGACCCGCGACGAGCCGCGATCCGTGGTCGCGTACGAGCCCGTCGCGCTCTCCACCGAAGAGACGCTGGTCCTGATCCACTACGACCAGATGCTCACGATGGATACGCTTGCGGAGCGTACCGGTCTCACCGAGTTTCGCCTCTCGCGCATCGTCACCAACTTGAAGAAGCGAGGCGTGCTCGAGGACCCGGACGGTCCTACGCCCGTCGACGCGCCGCCCGCGTCGTCAGCGCAGCCGCTCGCGGCACAGCCCACGTCGGCGCAAGCGCCTGCCACGGCTCCGTCGGCGCAATGGCCTCCGAAGGCGCCTCCTCCGCCTCCCCCCGCGCCGGTGCCGCCCGTTGCTCCGATCCCGCCGGTCGCGCCGATCCCGCCGGTTCCGCCGACTCCGCCGGTTGCTCCGACGAAGCCGAAGAGCGCACCCCCTCCACCGTCGTCCGCTCGCACGCTCCTCCTCGACGACGACGACGCGAACGATCCGGCCGACGACATCGAAGGTCACCCGACGATCCTCGAGCTCGAGCTCGAGCCGGTCAGTGCCGACAACCGTCGCAAGACCGAGGAATACATCTTCAGCGCGCACAGCTCGACCGATCCGGAGATGACGATCGTCGACGACGGCGCGGATCTCCCCGTGCCCGTCGAGCCGGAGCTCGCTGCGGTGAGCACCCACCAGCGTGTTCCCGGCGCGCCCGCGAAGCCGTTCGCGCTCGAGATCGTCGACGACGGCATGCCCACGGACGACGCCGATCTGCCGATGCCTGTGTCGGACGAGGCGGACCTGCCCGCGACGGCGTCGTCAGGGCAGCGGCTTCGACCCGGCAAAGACACGCTTCAGGATCAGCCCGCCGCGAAGCTCGCGGCTTCCGTGGATGCCGACCTCAAGCACAGCCAGAAGGACAGCGGCGAGCGTCCGACCGAAGAGACCGAAGGCGCGCAATCCGAGGAGACCGAGCCCGAGCCGGAAGACGGCGAGGAGGTCAAGCACGACCCCGCCACGGTCCACGCTCACTTCGAGCAAGTGTTGATGAAGCTTCCTGCCGACGAGCGCGCCAAGCTCGCGTCGATCTCGACCGACAAGCTCGACCTGCTCGCGCTCACCTACGACAAGGAGCCGCAGGTCGCCCGCGCGCTCTGGCAGAACATCAACATCACGCACGACCACGCGCGCTTCGCGGCCTTCCACCACCGAACCCCGCTCGGCCTCGATCTGCTCGCGCAGAACGCCGAGTACCTCAAGGACCACCCGACGCAGCGCCGCCTGCTGCGGAACCCGACGATCAGCGAGCAGCTCCTTCGCAAGATCCTGCTGCCGAAGCGTCTGCTCGAGATCTACAAGGTGACCCTCGAGCGCGACGCGAGCGAGCGCACCCGAGCGAGCGCTCGGAGCTTCCTACGCAACAAGTTCGCGACGACCGATCCCGAGGATCGACTCGAGCTCATCTGGAAGACCGAGGGTCGCTGTCTGATGGCCTTGAGCGGCCTCTCCATCGACTCGAAGACGGCGGCGCTCATCTGCAGCCGCCAGATCGTCTCGATGATGCTCGTCCAAAACTTCACGCGCTTCGCCGCGACCCCACCGTCGGTCATTTCGCATTTTCTCAAGCAGCCGCTGGTGAAACGCCAAATCCACCTGCGCTCGCTCCTGCTCAAACACCCCAACTGCCCGAGCGACGCCAAACGCGCCTTTTGACGCCGCACTCTCCCGTCCACGGAAGAGGGGTCGCCAAGGGCGCCAAGGGCAGAAGGAGGAAGAAGAGGAGGAGAGAAGGACTTCGAGCGCAGCTCGAACGAGTCCAAACTCTCTTCTTTCTCTCTCTTCCCTTGGCGCTCTTGGCGACCCCTCTCGTTCTTCACCGAGGCGGAGCGGCGACCAGAGCGTCGACGACGCGTTTGAGCGCGATGAGGCTGACGAGGTTGCGGATGTTGTTGCCGCAGTCGAGGCCTTCTTCGTCGAGGATGCCGGCGCCGCGTTGGAAGGTCGTGAGGTGTACGCCGTCGGGGCCCAGGCCGAAGTTCGTCGCGACGTCGAGGGCGTGGCGCAGGTCGATGAAGGGAAGCTGCTCGCGGCACGCAATCTCGGCGGCGCGCGCGGAGGTGGCGTTGGTCGCGACCGCGACGCGCCAATCGTTCATCGGTGCATCGCTCGGGCATGCTTTGACGCCGGGCTGATCGCCGTGACGCATCTCGTTCGACAGGATCACCACGACGCCGCGTGACTCGAGGGCTTCGACCGCGGCGAGGATGTGCTTGTCGAACTCCTCCGCGACCGCCTCGGGTGGGGAGGCGCGGTATGCGGCGTCGTTCGCGCCGAACGTGAGGATCGCGTACGCCGGGTTCACGCGCTCGACGAGCTCGACGATCGGGCTCTTGCCCGCTTCCTCCATCTCGCAGGCCCAACTCGCGCGGGCGCCCACCTTCGCGGCGCGGAAGCAGGCGAAGGGATCCACCTCGACGCCGTTTTGCTTTTCGGCTGCACCTTTGCGGAAGAAGTCGATGATCGACTCACCCGAGGTGAGCGCGAGCTGTTGGTCGACCCAAGCGGTGGTGGCGACCTTGCGGTCGCGCTTCGTCGAGAAGGAGCCGAGGAAGTCGCTCGAGACCGTGATGCTGTCGCCGACGAGCCCGAACACGCGCGGGTTTCGCCCGAGCGTCTTGCCGCGCTCGAACACGGCGCGGATGCGCTCGATCGTCGCGTCGCCGAGGGCCGGCACCGATGCGGCGAAGCGCGCCATGTCTTTCGCTCGTCGCTCGCCGATTCCGCACTGCTTGGAGATCTTCGCGAGGCCGGTCTTCAGAACTTCGCAGCGATCGAGCGCATCGGACGTCCTCGCGTCGATGCGCTTGCGATGGGAAAGCGACGGCGCGCACGAGCTCGTCTTCACGCGCGCGCTCGACGTCGCAACCGGCTTCGGAAACGTCGCGTCCTCACCTTCGAATGGGAGCGGCGGCGCGACATCGGGCGGTGGGCCCTCCGTCGTCATCGCCGCGCCGCTCGAGCTCGCCGCGACGTCGGTCGTCGACTCGTCCTCGACGCAACCGAGCGCCGCCGCGGCCCACGCCACGACGAGCCACGCCACCGGTGCACGTCGCTGTTTCGTCATCCTACGGTTCGAGCGTGAAGGTCTCGGCGGCGCCCGCGTCGACGTCCTCGCGCTTGAATCGTAGCAACCGAGGTTCCCCTCGCACCCAGGCGTCGGTGAGATCCGAAAAGTGCGGGCTCGCGGGATCTTCGCTCGCACCACGCGCCATCGTGAAGAACGCGCGCGGCACGCCGTCGTCATCGAAGCTCGCGGTCATTCGATAGATCGCACCGGCCGAGGACACGTGGTACTCGTTCGGCTCGCCGCCCGAGAAAAAGCGTGCTTCGGAGACGTTGATGGTGCCTTCGGCGCCGTCGGTCTGTTGCGAGCCGCCGTCGAGCTCGGCGATCGACTGACTCGGGAACGACGTCACGTGGTAGTCGGCCCACGTGAAGCCTGCGTCGACCGCGCCGTAGCGCGCTTGAAGCAACGCAGCCGTCTCCGACAGCGCGGACAGCACGAGGTAGCGTTTACCTTCTTGGAGGAGCGTCTGTTCTTCGTCTCGCGCGGCGAGGAGCGCGAACTTGATCGCGTACGTCGGCGAGTTGTCCGCGACGGGCTCGAAAAAGATGCCCATGTCGTCGCCGATCACTGCGCGCGAAAAGAACGACAAAAGCGCCTCGAACGCGACCGGCGCGGCAGCGTCTCTCGACATCGATCGGTCCCACCCCGACAGCAACGTGACGAGCGCTGCGAGCTCCGGCCGATCGCGAAACTCCGCCAGCGACTCGTCCGTCTCGAGGCTCGCCCATGCGTCGTCGAGGATCCCGAGGACCTCGTCGGCGAGCAGCGAGTGCACGTCCATTTGGAGGGCCTGCATGTCCTCGATCGAGATAGGCCCTTCGGCTGCGAGCTCGTCGAGCCGAGCGCGGATGCGCCCCGCCCGCGTGCCCGGATCGAAATACGCGCCGAAATAGTAGGGATCGTTGGTGAGCGAGCCGTCCCCGGTGAAGCCGAGCGGATCGTTGTTCGCCGACAACAGCACGCCGTCCGCCGCGCCTCGTGAATGCGGCATCTTCTCCATCGGGAGCAGCGCGCCGGTCCACAACGATGCGGGATCGGAGGCGTCCATCATGGCGTACGCAGCAGGTGCCTCGCTCGGATCCCCGCGGTCCGGGACGATCGGGCTGGATCGGAACGTCGTCTCGTCGGTGGTCGCCGCGATGAAGTTGAAGCTCCCGAGCTCCATCTGGTCGACGGCGCTGTCGAACTCGTCGAGGCTCGTCGAAGTGCCCATCGCGAAGAACGCCTGCGGCTCGTGCGTCGCGCGGTATCCCGTCCAGTTGAAGAGCAGCCGGTGCCCGACATCGACGATCGGTAGCGGCGCGAGATCCGACGGCAGGAGCACGCCGTAACCCGGCACGACCTCGACGGTGATGGTCACGGGATCGCCGTCTTTCACTGCGATCGACTCTTCTCGCGCCTCGATCGGGACGGCCTCGCCCGCGATGATGGCTTCGCCGTCGATGACCTCGACGTCCCAAACGTCCGTCACGTCGGCGTAGGTCGTGGTCGCCGTCCACGCGAGAGAGCGGTTGTGGCCGAGGCTGATCCCGGGTGTGCCGACGAAGGTCCAGCCTGCCACGTCGAGCCTGCCGTCGTTTTCCTCGCTGTGCATGTGGTGGAGCCACATGAGCGAAGGGCTTCGGAGCTGCTGATGCGGATCGCCGGCGATGAGGCTGCGTCCGTTGTCGGTGAGCTCGGGGCCGACCGCCCAGTTGTTGCTCGCGCCGGGACGGATCGAACGAAGGCGATCTTGCATCGCGCGGATTTTCTCCAGCGTGTCCGCGGGCCACGACCGAGGCTCACGCGCGTGCTCGGGCGACGGGCTCGGAGCGGGCAGGGGAGAAGGCCCGGAAGCCGGGGCGATGAACTCCGGAACGAGCGGTGTGTAGAACGGCAACGTCGTGAAAAGGTCCGGCTTGAACTCGCGGATGAACGTCGCGAGCAGATCGAACTCGAGCTGGTTGCCGTTGTTGAACACGATCGTCTTGCCGACGACGAACGCGTCCTCCGGCTCCCATCGCTCGGGCTCGAAGCCGAGCACGGTGAAGCCGAGCGGCATCTCGGCCTCGCCCGCGAGGACCTCGTCGATGCGTGCGTTGACCCCCGCAGTCCACGCCTCGATGAGCGCGTACTCCCCCGAGCTCTCTTGCTTCGCGACGCGCGCGCCCTCGCGACCCCAACGAGCGACGTCGAGCTGCCGGATGAGCGCGTCGTCACCCGACGCCCACTCACCGAGGACCTCCGCGCGCCGCCCGTATACCTGGCGGCGCATCAAGTCCATCTGGTAGAGCCGATCCGTCGCCTGCATGTAGCCCGACGCGTAGAACACGTCGGTGTCGGTCTTCCCGTAGAGGTGCACGACGCCGTCTTGGTCCCGCACGATTTCGACAGGCGCGCCGAGGGTGAAATCACCTCCGGAGCCCCCACCGCCGCCCTCGGCGCAGCCTTCCTCGCACGGCAGGAACGGGTCCGCGCAAGTCGAAGCGACGAAGCCAAAAACGGGCAGCAAGAGCGCGAATCGACGTGCGAAGACACGACGCGCCTGCGGGCGGGACGAAGCGAGGTCGCTGCGCAAGAGGGGCACGAGTCTACACCCGTCATCGCGATTGCAACGCACGGTTCGGGCGATTAGTACGAAGCTCGGTCAACGCGATGAAGCCCGAGCGACGTTCGCCTTCTGTTCGCGCAAGGGATTGCGCGGGATCGCTGTCCCCCCGCGCGAGCGTTCGCGCCCGCTTCCACGCGAAGTGGCTGCTCTCGCTCGCGATGCTCGGCAGCGGCATCGTCGCGAGCTCGTGCTTCACCGGCAGCGACGGTTTGGTCCCGCCGACGGAGAACCTCTACTTTCCGACCGGCGCCCTCGTCTCGCCCGGCCGCACCACGCTCTACGTGGTGAACAGCGACTTCGACCTGCAGTTCAATGGCGGCACCGTCCAGGCGTTGAACCTCGCCGCAACCGGCGATCACGACGGTCTCCGTGACATCGCGGATCGCGTCGCGACGGCGATCGCCAACGGGGACAGCCCCGACGACACGTGCGGCTCCATCGGCTCGACCCCGAACGACAATCTCTCGCTCTACCCGGGTCCGTGCAATCCGATCGACGTGCAGCCGTTCATCCGCGCGTTCGCGACGGTCGGCGCATTCGCGGCTGGAATTACGCTCCTGTCGCGCGACGACGGTGAGCCCGGGGCGCGCCTCTTCGTCAGCGTCCGCGGCGACCCCTCGGTCACCTACTTCGACGTGCCCGACGACCGGGATCCCGGTCAGGTCGAGTCACCCTGCGCACCGGACCTGTTCTGCCTCCAATGCGCGGGCGAGGGGGACGAGCAGCGCTGCGGCCGCGATCACCGCATCGGCGAGAACATCTTCACGAGCCAGCGCGGTCTCTTGCTCCCGACCGAGCCGACCAGCGTCGCGAGCTCCCTCGGAAGCGGCAGCGATCCCGTCATCGCCGCGCATCAAACCTCCGCGACCGCGAGCCTCGTCGTGAACAGCTGGCCCGTCGACGGAGATGCCACGCCTTTTTCCGCGACCCCGTCGCTCGAGTTCCTCCTCGAAGGGTTGCCCGAGGCGCCCACGGTCGTCACGTCGATCCCGGCGCCCGCCTTCGCGAAGGACGCGTCGTTCGACTACCAGCCCGGCTTCATCATCAGCCATCGCGCGGACAACACGCTCACCGTCGTCCGCTACTTCGACGACGCGAACGCTGCGCCCTCCCGCCCGTTCCTCGTCCGCAGCGACGACATCGGGCTCTCGATCTCCGGCGCCGACACCGACTCGCGCGGCATGGCCTTCGACACGACCGCACGCACCGCTTGTGAGGCCGGCTGCGCCGACGATCGCGCCTGCCTCGAGCAATGCCTCGACGAGAAGGTGGGCTTCTACGTGGCGAACCGCGAGCCCCCGTCGCTCCTCATCGGCCAGATGGAGACGACGCCGAACGAGACCGACGGCGAGGTGACCAGCCTCAGCGAGACCTTCTCCTTCGAGGAGGCGATCCCGCTGCCACTCGGGCCTGCCCTCGTGTTCGTCGGCCAAGTGATAAACCTGGACGGCGAGCTCGAGCCGCGGGTCTTCGTCGTCTGTTTCGATTCGCGCTTCGTCGTCGTCTACGACCCGACGCTGCGGAAGGTCGAGGCTCAGATCCGCACCGGCCGCGGGCCGTTCGGTCTTGCGTTCGACACGGGGACGAACGCCGACGGCGAGCCCACGAGCTATATGTACGTCACGCAATTCACCGACTCGTATCTCAGCGTCGTCGACCTCGACATGAGCCGCCTCTCGTATCTGACACCGATCGTCAGCTTCGGGCCGCCGCAGCCGCCGAGGGAGGAGCAGTGAGGGCTGTCCTTTCGTCGGGCCGATCCCGTTGGACGGCTCTCGCCGCCGGAGGCTTGCTGCTCGGTTCGGGCGCCGTCGCCATGTCGAGCTGCACCGGCGAGTCGACCGAGGCCGAGGTTCGCTCCCTCGAGCGAACGGGGCAGGTCGCGTTCGTCTGCATGGGCAAGCCCGGGTCTGACGCCGCGCTGCGATCGCTCGCCGACTGCACAGCCGCGCCCCGCCAGCTGGATCCGACGAACTTCGGGACGGACGAATCGGCGCTGCACCTCTACGCGCTCGTCACCCTCGAGACGCGCGGCGAGCTCGCCGTCGTCGACATCACGGCGAAAGAGGGGAACGTCCTCGATCAAGATCCGTCGACGCCGGGTGACAACCCGCTGCCGGTCGGGGCGCAGCCTGTCGACGTCGTCGCGACCCCGAAAGGGACGGCCGTTTTCGTCGCGTCCGCGGACACCTCGCGGCCGGGCATCTACGCGATCGACGCGGAGCTCCTTCGCCCGTGTGAGGTCGACACCGATCGATGCGGAACGCCTCCTCCGACGCTCTCGTCGTATCCCGCCTGTCAGCTGCCGTCGCAGCCCGGCGCGATGGTGCTCGTCGCCGATCCCGCGGACGCCGAAGGGCGCGTGCGACAGACCTGTGGTGGCGCCTACGACGAGGTCGAAGCCGACAGCCCCACGTTCGGCAACATCGACAGCGAGGGGCTCGGCCGCCAAAAGCTGTTCGTCACCCTGCCCAAAGAAGGGCGCGTCGTCGTGATCGACGCCCAGCAGCTCTTCTCGCAGGATCCGGGCGCGTTCGACGCATGCGAGATCGAAGCGGAGCTGCCGCTGTCGACCACCGTCCCCGACGCACCTCCACCTCCGGTGATCGAGCCGCAACCCGACTGCGCCGTCCCGGAGGAGCCCGAGCTTCGCCCGTCGGGTGAGTTCGATCGATCCATCCCCGCCGGCGTCGCGCTGGTTGCGCCACCGGACGGCGGAACGCCCGGCGCCAGCGGCGCTTCGCTGTATGTCTCCGATATCGGTGTTCCGGTCATCCACGTGCTCGATCTCGCGGACCCGTGCACGCCGATCGAGGGCGAGCCGCTCTTGCCGACCTCGGCGGAGGACCCGTCGCGCGTGGTCATCACCGATCGCGTCGCCGTGAGCCGTCTCACGCCCTCGGCGCACCGCTACCTGTACGCCATCGACGTCGAGGACCGCAGCGTGATGGCCTTCGATATCTCGACGGACGGCTCCCAGCAGCCGCTGCTCATGCAGAACCCGGAGGACAATCCGTTCCAGCCTCCGGATCGCGTGAAGTTCGCCGCGGCGCCCGTCGACCTCGCGATCATTCAACGCGACCTCCCGGAGGAGAACGACACCGGCGTCTCCGAGATCGGTACGCTCTGCAACCCGGACTTCTGCTGCGACACGGAGGAGTGCCAGCTCGGCAACGCCTTCCGCACGAGCTCCGATTTCGAGACCGGCGCCGCTCCGTTCACGCTCCGCGGCGTGTTCGCGGTCGTCGCGCTCGCGTCGGGGCAGGTCGCCGTCATCGACATCGAAGACTTCGATGCCCCGTGCCGCGGGCCGCAATTCCCCGCAGCGATCGGCTGCGGCGAAGATTCGACCTGCACCGAGGACGGTCAGCTGACGGGGTTCGCGACGAGCGGCGAGCTCACGTGCAACGTCGTCGCTCCGCACCAGACGCGGAGCGGGTTTTTCCTCCTCGACAACGAGGACGTCGGTCGACACCTCCCCGGCATCCAGACCTTCCCATCGCTCGCGCGTGAGGACGGCACGGTCGTGACGGACGGTCCGGTGATGCTCGCCCCGGCTGACGCCGCAGGCGCGATCCTCGCGGTCGCCGGAGAGCTCCAAACGATCCCGCCGTCGGGCGCGATCTTGGGCGACGACGGTCCGGAGAACACGCTCGTTCTCACGACCGCGAATCCGCGCGTGCACCAAGCCGATCAAGAGTGGGCGCTCACCTACCAAGGCGCGTTGCCCGGCTTCGGAGGCAAGGTCGGCGATCTCGACGTCGGTGCCGGCGAGTTCTCCGACAGCACCGCGGGCTTCTGCGACAACGGCGTCCAACCGGAGGCCGCCGTCCGCGCGCGCCTCGAGCTCGAGGGTGGTCTTTCGGAGGACGAGATCGACAGCGAGGCCGCACGTCTCGCCGATCGCTTGCACGTGTCGAAGCCGCTCGCCGGCGTCGAGGCACCCTATTGGGAGAGCGCCGCGTGCACCTTCGCGGACTGCCGCGCGACGTTCGGCGATGAGACGGTTCCGACCGTGAGCCGCGATCTGCGCATCATCGAGGCTCGGCAAGATTCACTCGAGCTCGCTCCGCCGGTCGGCACCGATGCGGAGTTCATGCAGTGCTGCTTCCCGACGCTCGTGAACTACGAGGTTCGGGCAGGCGACGAGTGGGTGCTCATCGGCGGGGCGTCGGGCTTCGTGCACGACGTCATTGCGGATCCGGTGACGGGCGTCTGCCGGCCGTCGTGCGACACGCGGCTCGACGGCCTGAATGCGCGCGCCGAGTACTCGGTCCTCGAGGGTGAGCCGGCCGTGGAGCCCGTCTTCGAGAACGCGCTCTTCGGTTTCCGGATCGTCGTGCCTCGCAACAATGAAGGCCAGCTCGACCTCGAGCGCGACATGGCGTTCCGCTTCATCACGCAGGCCTCGTTCGTCCCGCTGCGCGTGCCGCTGACCAGCGACAGCCGGAACAACGTGCAGATTCAGTCGCTCGGATACGTGCCGATGACGGACGAGTTCTTCGCCACGGACGGAGGCCTCGAGGGGCTCCTTCTCGTGCCCGGCGACTTGGTCGGCGACATACGCCAGTTCTTCTGACGGGAGCGCCCGATGGCGAAGCTCACTCCGGTGATGCGCCAATACGCGGAAGCGAAGGCGCAGCATCCCGATGCCATCCTGTTTTTTCGGCTCGGCGATTTCTACGAGTTCTTCCACGAGGACGCCGTCCTCGTCTCGAGTCTCCTCGGCATCACGCTGACGAGCCGAAACAAGGAGTCGCCGGACAGCGAGCCGATGGCGGGTGTGCCGCACCACGCCGCGCACTCGTACATCGCGCGCCTGCTCGCCGTCGGACACAAGGTCGCGATCTGCGAGCAGCTCGCCGATCCGTCGAAGGTAAAGGGCATCGTTCCTCGCGCGGTGGTGCGCGTCGTCACGCCCGGGCTCGTCACCGACGACGACCAGCTCGACGCACGCGACAACCACTTCCTCTGCGCCATCGAGCGAGTGCGCGAAGGCGAAGGCTATGGCGTGGCGCTCCTCGACCTCTCGACGGGTGAGCTCCTCGCCGCTGCGCTGCCCGACGGCGCGCACGTGGTGGGTGAGGTCGTGCGCGCCTCCGCGCGCGAGATCCTCGCGGGTCCCGGCACGGAGGAGATCGTCGACGCGCTCCGGCCCATCGTGCCGAACGTCGCGTTCCGCTCGGTCGCGGACGCGCTTCACGCGGACAGCAAGCTGGCGGAGATCCTCGGGGATACGGCTGCTGCCGATGCGCTCTCCGCGCACGCTCCGATCGCGCGGGCCGCCGCGGCGCGAGCGCTCTCGTTCGCGCAAGCTTGCTCCCCGCGCGTGAGCCTTCCGGTGCGGCGGGTGGGCTTCCTCGACGTCGCCCACGCGATGCACGTCGACGAAACCGCGCAGGCTCATCTCGAGATCGCGCGCGCCGCCGACGGAAGCCGCACCGGCACGCTGCTCGACACCATCGATCGAACGGTCACGGCGGGTGGCGCGAGGCTTCTTCGCCGGCGCTTGCTCGCGCCCCTCGCGGACGTGGGGCGCATTCGCGCTCGGCTCGATCAAGTCGAGATGTTCGTCATCCACGCACGGGGCCGGGCCGACGTTCGCGCGAGCCTGACCGCCATGCCGGATCTCGAGCGTCTCGCGGTCCGCGTCGCGCTCGGGCAAGCGACACCGCGCGATCTAGGGCTGCTCCGTGACGGTCTCACGAAGGTGCCGGCGCTGCGAAAAGCGATCGACGCGCTTCCGGCGACGGAGCGTGCGCTCGCCGCGTTCGCACCGCTCGGCGAAGGCGTCGCGCTCGCCGAGCTCACGTCGCTGCTCGTGAGCGCCCTCGTCGATCGACCCGCGGCTCAGGAAAAAGAGGGCGGGTTCGTCCGCGAGGGCTTCGACAAAGAGCTCGATCACGCGCGGCGCGCGAGCACCGACGCGACGGCGCTGGTCACCGCGCTCGAATCGAAGCTCCGCGAAGAGACGGGCGCGCAGGGGTTGCGCGTCCGGTACAACAGCGTCTTCGGCTGGTACATCGAGGTCACGAAGAGCCAGTTGTCGAAGGTTCCGTCCGCGTGGCGGCGCAAGCAGACGGTCGCGAGCGGCGAGCGCTTCACGACCGAAGCGCTCGATCAGCTGGCGGCCGACATCGAATCCGCGGACGAACGGGCGCGCGAGAGGGAGACGGCCATCTGGTCCCGCCTGTGCGACGAGGCTCGGCGCGCCGAGCCGCGGATCCGCGAGCTCGCGCGCGCCATTGCGGAGGTCGACGTCGCCGCCGCGCTCGCCGAGGTCGCCCATCAGCACGACTACGTACGCCCCGATGTCGACGCCGCCGAGGTGATCGACATCGTCGACGGGCGTCATCCCGTCGTCGAGCAGCACGCCGCGAAAGGCCGCTTCGTCCCGAACGACACGAAGCTCGATCTCGAATCGGGCCGGCTGTACCTCGTCACCGGCCCCAACATGGCCGGCAAGAGCACGCTGATGCGCCAGGTCGCGCTGATCGTGCTCATGGCGCAGGCCGGCAGCTACGTGCCTGCCCGACGCGCGCGCGTCGGTATCGTCGACCGTCTTTTGTCGCGCGTCGGCGCGAGCGACAACCTAGCGCGCGGCGAGAGCACCTTCATGGTCGAGATGCGCGAGACGGCGGGCATCTTGAAGAGCGCCACCCAGCGCAGCCTCGTCATCCTCGACGAGATCGGACGCGGAACGAGCACCTACGACGGCCTCGCGATCGCGTGGGCCGTCACCGAGCACCTGCACGACAACGTTCGCTGCCGAGCGCTCTTCGCGACGCACTATCACGAGCTCACCGAGCTCTCGAAGACGGCCTCGCACCTCGTGAACGTCTCGGTCAGCGCGCGCGAGCACGACGGCGGTGTGGTCTTCCTTCATCGGCTCACGATGGGCCCCGCGAGCCGGAGCTACGGCATCGCGGTCGCGAAGCTCGCCGGCGTGCCGGAGACGGTGCTGGCTCGGGCGAGGACACTCCTCGAGACCTTCGAAGGCGACAGCCGCGCGGCAGGGCAGGGTGCTCCGCCACATCCGGCCCCCGACGAGGTCCGCCAGGGCAGCGGTCAGCTCGGCCTCTTCGGCGTCGGCGCCGATCCGACGACGAAGAAAGAGCGCGGTGTGCTCGACGCGATCCGCGGCGCCGATCTGGATCGAATGACCCCGCTCGACGCCCTCTCGCTGCTCGCGAAGCTGAAGAAGAAGCTGTAGCGCTGGAAAGACCCGGAGAAGAGGGGTCGCCAAGGGCGCCAAGGGCAGAAGGAGGAGGAAGAGAGGGAGAGGATTTTTTCGATTCTCGAGCAGAACCCATTTCTTCTTCCTCCTCTTTCTCTTTCTGCCGTTGGCGCCCTTGGCGAACCCTCTTCTCCCGTCATAATGCGAGCGATGGCTCACATTCGAACGCGCCGCCCGACCGGCTCGCGCCGATCCCGCGCAGCTGGGGTGCTCGCGCCCCGAAAGGAGCCGAGCCAGGACCGCGCGCGGCACACGGTCGAGGCGATCCTCCAAGCGGCGGCTGCGGTGCTCGCGCAGGGCGGCTACGACAAGGCCAGCACGAATCGAATCGCCGAGGCCGCAGGCGTCAGCATCGGGTCGCTCTATCAGTATTTCCCGAGCAAAGAAGCCGTCGTCAAAGCGCTGGTCGAGCGGCACGAGCAGCGCATGCTCGGTGTCATGCGCGCGCATCTGTCGGATGTCGCGTCGCAGGACATTCCGACCATCGTTCGCGCGTTGATCGACGGTCTCCTCGACGCGCACCGCGTGGATCCGCGGCTTCAGAAGGTGCTTCTAGAGCACAGCGGCGGCCACACCTCGAGCTCGATCGACGACGCCGTCGAGTCGCTGGTCCGCACCGCGATGGAGACGAAGAAGGCGGAGCTCGACGTCGCCGATCTCGATGCGGCGGCGTTCATCCTGGTCACGTCGGTGCGCACCGTCTGTCATCGCGCAGCGGTGGAGCGGCCGGACCTGCTCGCGCGCTCGACGTTCGTCGACGAGCTCAACGCGCTCGTCGTTCGCTACGTGCTCAGAACGACACCGTCGCCGAAACGCCCGTCCCGTCGACGCTGATCGCCACCTGGGGCTCGGCCTCTGCGTCGGCGTCCTTGGGCCCACCGAACGCGATCATGAAGATCGAGCCCGCGAGCAGGCCCGCTCCGACGCCGAGGCTCACGTTCGCTGCGAGCTGAAACGTGCGGCCCTCGTCGATGACGTCGTCGTACTCACCGGGCGGGCAATGGGTGCCGCCGCACGCTTCGTCGAGCGTGTTCTTTCGATCCAGCGCGAGCCCTGCCATCGCGCCGAACGTCGCGAGGCCCGCGATGCCGACGCCGCCGACCACGAAGCCGGCGATGCGGATGCCTCCGCCGGTCTTCGCGCCGACGGGCTTGGAGGGTTTGGGCGACGCCTCTTTCGGATCGGTCACGTCGCCTTTGTCGGCGCTGCCGTCTGCCGTCACGTCGAGCACGAGCGTCACTGTGGCGCCGGCCTTCGACTCGGCGCGCTTCTCCACGAGGAGCTTGCCGTCGGCTTCCACGCGCGCGCGCACGGCGCCGGGCTCGACTGCGCGCGGGATCCCGATGTCTGCAGGCGCGAGCGTGCGGTCCGTTGCGTTCGGGCTGGAGAGGATGACCGAGGCGCCCGCGCGATCGCCATTCACCACCACGACGACCTTGCCGACTTCGCCCTCGAGGATCGCGACCTGCGCTGCCGCCGCATCGCGCGTCTTTTCGTACTTCTTGTCCGACGCTGCGAGCCGCGCGGCGTCTTTCATTGCGATACGAAGCTCTTCGTAAGCCTCGGCGCGGCGACCCAGCTCTTTGAGGCAGCGGCCGACGTAGAGGTGTGCATTCGGGCTGGACGAGAGCTCGGCGGCGCGTTGCAGCTCGGGCAGGGCGTGCTCGTAGTCGCGCGCCTCGAAGAGCGATTTGCCCTTGTCGAAGGCTTGCCGCGCTTCGGGCGACGGCTCGTCGCCGGCGTACGCCGGCGCAAGTGGAGTCGTGGAGATCGCCAGCGCGAAGAGCAGCGTCGAGGCGAGTCGCATCAGAGGTCTCCTGGAAGGAAGTCGGAGGCGCCCTTGCCGTCGGGCCGACGCTGACCGGTTGCCGGCACGCCGCGGGGCCCGATCGGCCCGGGCCGCGCGGAAGGTGCGGTCGTCGAGCTCGCGGTGCTTGGCGCGGGGGCCGAGGTCGGTTGGCCAGCGACCGACGAGCCGGACGCCGAGGCGTCCGTCGCAGAGCTGGTCGCGGGGTTGGGAGGCGTCGCGGTTTCCGATGACAACGGCGCCGAGCTCGAAAGTGTTTCCGGAGCCGACCTGGTCGAGGTTGCCGCGGTCGCGGTGCTCGTAGCGCCTGCCTGCGCGGACTTGCTCGGGGCCTTCGGCAAGACACCGAGGAGCGCCGCCGCCGCGACACCGCCCCCGATGAGCACGACGCCTGCGAGCGCCCAAATCAGCCCGCGACCGCGCTTCGGAGGCTCTCCTTCGGCGAGGGGTGCGACCGTTGCGATCTCTGTGGTCGGCGCGCCGGACCCCGGCGGCCCCGAGATCGATGCCGTCGCGACCGACGCGCCCGCGGCGTGCGCGCCACCGTGTTGCGACGCCGTGATGCGCTGGCTCACCGGCGTGTGGAAGGGTTTGAGCTCCGTCTGCGGACGCGAGGCTGACGGCGCGCTCGTCTCACCCGTCGCGGGCCGCGCGCGGGTCTCGACGGGGCGAGGATCGGCGTTGTCGCGCAGCTCGCCGGCGACCACGCGCGCGGTCGCGATGCGCACGCCCGCGCGGTGCGCGGCGTCTTCGATGTCGTCCGCGAGCTCTGCGGCAGATGCGTGCCGGACGTTTCGTTCGCGCGTCATCGCGCGCATCAGCACCGCCTCTACCTCGGCGGGCACCTCGGGGTTGTATGCGCTCGGTCGCTCGAGTGGTCCTTCGAGGATCACGCGGAGGAGCGCGCCCTGGTTATCGGCGACGAAATGCCGCCGACCCGTGAACATCTCCCACGCGACGAGGGCCGCAGAGTAGACGTCCGCGCGCCGATCCACCGGCATGCTCGCGATCTGCTCCGGGGCCATGTAGGGCAGCTTGCCTTTGATCTCACCCGAGCGCGTCGACGACAGGCGGCTCTCGGCGCGCGCGACGCCGAAGTCGGTGATGCGCGACAGCCCGTCTGCACCGACGAGCACGTTGTGCGGCGACACGTCGCGATGCACGAGCCCGAGCTGCGCTCCGTCGGGGTCGCGAACCTCGTGGGCCGCGTGCAGACCGGCGAGCATGTCGAGCGTGATGCGTAGCGCGATGCCGATCGGCAAACGAACGCCGTCCCGCGTGCGTTGCGAGAGCAGCCGGGAGAGCGACTGCCCCTCGACGTACTCCATCACGAGGTAGCGCTTGCCGTCTTCGACCTGCACGTCGATCGTGGACACGACGTTGGGGTGTCGAATCTGCGCAGCGAGCCTCGCTTCGTCGAGGAACATGGAGACGAACTCCTGCTCCTGAGCGAGGTGGTCGTGCAGCAGCTTCACCGCGACGAGGCGCTCGAACCCGCCTTCGCCCTGCGATCGCGCGAGGTACACACGCGCCATCCCGCCGACGCCGAGCTCGCGAAGGATCTCGTACCGTCCGATGCGCGCCAGCACGAAACGAAGCCTACCCGAGCCTGTGGAAGACCGCACCACCGCTCTCGGCAACGAGAGCGCGGGCAGTGCGACGTCGAGCGTCAGTTCGTTCTAGCAATGTTCAAATCGTCCATGTGGGCCTCACTGCCGGGCGAAAGCAGCATGCCCGCGTCGCCCGCGCCGAGCATCACCACCGTCCGAGTGATGTCGAAAGGCATCGTGTCGGTGGTCGCGACAGCGACGTAATTCACGCCGTCGGACGAGGTCTCGAAGAGGATGCCGGTGCCTTGATCCGACAAGCGCCAGTAGGCGTGCTCGGCAGGGTCGTAGACGAAGAGCGCGACCGTGTCCTCCCCGGCGCCTTGCTCCGACTTCATGCGGAGCTGCCCGTCTGCGAACACGATCGACACGCCGTGCGACGAGTTTTCCTCGATGCGGAGGAACGCGTAGTGGCTCTCGACGTTCGTCGCGAGCTCGGTCACGTGCACCGAGAGCTGCCCGTTCGACAAATCGAAGGCGGGGCCCGTCATGTATGCGCATTCGGAGCTGGCGCCGCTCGATGTTCGCAACACGAGCTCGCCGTTTTCCTCGAGCGCGTCGCACGGCCCGTTGGCGTAGCTCGCAGACCACACCAGTGCCTTGGTGCCGTCGTCGAAGTCGTCCTTCAGCGTTTCGATCGGGCACCAGGACATGTCGCTCGGGGTGCCGCCGTTCAAGTTGTCGAAGTGCGCTTCGCCGGGCGTCATCTCGGTGCCTTCGGTCGTCGCGCCGAACTCGATGTGCACGTACTCGAGCGGGAAATATCCGCCGGACGGTACCGACTCGAGCTCCGTCCAGTTGGCGCCGTCGGCGGAGAGCTCGAAGTACAACATCCCCGCCGCTTCGCGGATTTGCCAGAAGCGGTGCTCGACCGGGTCGTAGGGCTTCGAGGCGATGAGGTTCCACTCGCCGGTGCTCATGTACGACGACGCTCGGATGTCGCCGTTGCGCTCGCTGATCGTCAGCGAGGAGCCTTCGTAGACGATGCTGAAGAACGCCTCCGCGGTCGACGAGGTGTCCACCATCACGGGGACCTCGATAGAGGCGAACGTGTCCGTGAAATCGAAGGCCCGATACGTGCCGAGACCGGACCACGACTCGGTCTCGATCGGCAGGGTGAAGACGATCTCGCCGCCCGTCGCCGCGGCGGTGTCGCTCGACCAGAACCCGGCCATCGTGCCGTCGCTGAAGTCGTCGGTGAGCAGCTCGGTCTTGCCGCAGGCATCGGTGGGCGGACCGCCGCCGGAGCCGCCTTCGCCTCCATGCGCGGTGCCACCCGAGCCACCGGATCCGCCGCTTGATGTGCCGGCGCCGTTGCCGCCGTTCGACGGCGCGTCACCGCCGGCACCCTCACCGCCTGCGCCATTCGAGATGGGCAGGGGCTCGTAGTCGTCCCAGTTGATTAAGCAACCGCCGGCGGCGAACGTCGCAGCGACCAGCGATAACATCCCAACGGCGCGTGCCACGTTTCGAGGGTACAGCGAAGAACCGTTCGATTGCACGGGTCTTTGCCGACGTTCACGGTGCGCGCGATCGACTCTCGGTCAGGAGACCGCCGCTGCAAGGGTGTCGTTCGACGAACGCGCGACCTCTCCACGAGGCGCCGTTTCTTCGCGTTCGCCTTCGGCAAATCGAGTGAGGCTCGAACGCCGCGCTGCAGCACCGAACCCTTCTGGGTTGATGCCCATCTCGCGGCGCACGTCCGCGAGCGGCCGTCGCCAGGACGCCTCCCAATCGAAACCGAACAGCGACTTCGCGCGTCGTCCGGCGAGCCAGCCGACGGTGATCGCGTCGAGCCGCGCGTCGCGGTCATGCAGCGCAAAGAGCGCGGTGTTCAACATGCCCGCGGCGAGGATCGCGGTTGCCAGCGGACCATCCACCTGCGCGGCATAGAAGCCTTGCAGCCCGAGCTCGCCCGCGACGTCCGACTCGAAGCCGGTCATCGCGTGCCACATGTCGTGCGTCTCGTACAGATGTGCCCGAATGAAGTCGTGCTCGTTCGTCACCTCGAGCGACGGGAGCGATTCAGGCATGAGGCCGTTGTCGCGCATGAACTTCGCGTACGCGCGCCCCAGCGTGTCCTCGGGGAGGCGATCGAGCTCGTCGAGATTGACCCGAACGCGCTTTCGTTCGGCGAGGGCGCGCGCGCCTGCAGGCTGAGCGCGGAAGCTCTTCGCGATGCGCTCCATCATCGTCGGCTCGGAGAGTGAGTCCGCGAGGCTGAAGACCTCCGCGAGCTGATTGGGATCGCGCACGATCTTGCCGTATGCGACCACCGCGCGCGCGAGCGAGATCAGTTTCAGCGGCTTGTTCTTCGCGGCCATCGTGTCTCCTTTTCACTTCTCGGTGCGGTCAATCGGGCGCGCACAGCTCGGTGCCGGTGCGACCGCGGGAGTACCCCACAGGCGGGACCCGAGCCGTCGTGCGCGCGCGAAAAACTGATGAGAGAATGCGAGCGATCGCTCACGTTCGCTACTCGCTTTCGGGCGGGCGCCCCAAGACGCTGCATCCGCAGCACGTAGGACGAGCGACGGAATCAAATGCGAGCGAGTGCTCACATTTGCTCGGCCTGCTCGATTCGCGTCGCGTTCGATCAGACGGGGACAGGACCGCCCCAAACACCGAAGAACCGCGCGATCCAAAACGAGATCATCGAGATGAAGACGATGTACAGCGCGGGCGTGAGCTTGCGCTCCACACGGCGGGGCAGCGTCGCGGTGCCCGTCTTCACGTAGGTGAACGCGACGGTGGCCGCGAACGTCCCGAACAGCGGGGTCACGACGAACGCGAACGGTTGCAGCGCGAGCGCCGTACCGAGGTGGCCGCTCAGCGCCGCGACGCTCGCGCGGGTGAGCCCACAGCCAGGGCAGGGGACACCCGTCGCCGCGGCGAACGGGCACATCGGCACGTGCAGATAGAAGAACGTCCCGAACAGCGTCGCAGCGGCACCTGCGATCGCAGCGACCGTGATGGATCTGGCGATCACGCGCGGCGAGTGTAGCAACGGAAATGCACAAAGCGCCGAGGCGCGAGGACATTGTCCTCGCGCCTCGAACACTGCCCAGCGAGAAGGCGTCGGTCAGGCCAAATCGTTGAGATCGGCCGACAGAGCGAACGTCGGGAACAGGAAGTAGAGGAAGTTCGCCTTGGTCGGGTTCTGAATTCCGCGCTGCTGCTTCGCCCGCATCATGAGCGGGTGCACCTTCGTGAGGCACATGATGTTGTTGAGCAACGGAACCCACATCATCCACGGCGCGATCTCTTGATCCTGCGTCACGTGCTTGAGCTCACCCAGCATCTTGTTGAGCAAGAAGCCGAGCACGCCGATGTACGCGATCGCCGCGGCGAGACCGAGGAGCCCGCCGAGGATCGGAACGATCGACGCCATGATCGATGCGACGATCTGCAGGACGACGTACGCACCCCACGGCGCAACGAGCATGACGATGGGGTTGCGCTTCTGAGGGCCGGGGCCCCCGCCGCTGACGCCCATCTGACCCATGACGCCGCCGAGCGCGCCGCCGGGACCACCCGGAGGAGCGAGCGGCGCTCCACCTTGCGGCGCACCGTAGCCACCAGGCGCGGCACCCGGAGGTGCCCCGTAGCCAGGTTGCGGTCCACCGAAACCGCCCGGTGCACCACCCGGAGGCGGACCACCGAAGCCACCACCCGGCGGGCCGCCGTAGCCGCCACCCGGAGGAGGACCGCCGAAGCCACCGCCCGGGGGACCGCCGAAGCCGCCGTCACCCGGAGGGCCGCCGAAGCCGCCACCCGGGGGACCGCCGAAGCCGCCGCCCGGAGGGGGACCGCCGAAGCCGCCACCCGGGGGACCGCCGAAGCCACCGCCCGGAGGAGGGCCGCCGAAGCCGCCACCGCCCGGAGGAGCGCCGCCCGGGGGCTGACCACCGCCCGGAGGGCCATAGCCGCCCGGGGGCTGACCACCGCCCGGAGGGCCATAGCCGCCCGGGGGCTGACCACCGCCCGGAGGACCATAGCCGCCGCCCGGAGAACCGTACGCAGCGGGACCGCCCATACCTGGATCGCCCATTGGAGCGGGCGGGCCGGGGGGCGGGCCACCAAAGCCGCCGCCGGGCATCGCGTCGATGGCCATCGTGCCGCCGAGCGGATTAACCCCTTGGCCGGGCATTCCGTTCATGCCCGGGTCGCCGAAGCCGCCCATTCCGGGAGGAGGAGGCGCAGGAGGCGCACCGAGCGGACCGCCCATCGGGCCTTGCCCCATGCCTGCCGGCGGAACGCCGACGACGGTGCCTGCGAGGTTGGGATTCACGGGAGGCGCTGCTCCCATTCCACCCGGCCCCCCGTAGCCTCCGGGACCCATGCCGCCGGGACCCATCCCGGGCGGACCCGGCGGGCCGGGAGGCGCGCCCATGGGGCTGGGAGGAACGAGCGGCTGCTGGCTCATGAGCATCGTGCCCTTGAACTTCGGCGCCGCTGCGCCCCTGAGGTTGAAACCACACTTCACGCACGTCGACGCGGTCTCCGCGTTCTGGGTACCGCAGTTAGGACAAAACACGCACAACCTCCGAAGGCGTAGTCGCGTTTCCCGACTCGCGTGGGATAACCCACGCAGGTGCGCGGAATCGTTTTGATTCCAAACGCCCCTCAACCGTCCCCGCAATGCCTTGCGGGAAGTGGCAAGACCATCCGCGCAGCCCATCACGCGCGAAGTGCGGGCGAGCGTACTCGGATGACGGCGTCGTCCACAAGTGAAAGGTGGCCTCATCGAGGAGGCTGCATGGCGCTCGCGCTTTTTGCCTTCGAGCGAGCGTACGTGTCGTCGCTCGGTCGAGGCCGCGCGCGCGGTTCAGCTGTCGCGATGATAGAGCGCCGCAGGATCGCTTGACATCCGAGGGACGCGATCACTAGCGTGCGCGCCCGATCGGCCCTGGTCGGAAGTTCCGTCCCTGACGCTTTCACTCCGGTGAAACGAGGGAACCTCCGCCGCGTGGGACCACCCGCGCGAGTTCCAACGGGCCGCCGCTTGGGACGTCCCCACGCGGCACCTACCTCCGCCTGAGTCGCGCATGGAAAAGACGCTGCCCGTCGCCCACGAACCCGAAGCGTTCGCTCTGACGCCCGAGCGCGAGCGTGAGCTCGCCGACATCCTGACGCGCTACCCGAACAAACAGGCGGCGTGCATCCCCGCGCTGCATCTGTGCCAAGCGCAGAACGGCTGGGTCAGCGAGGGCGTCATCGTCTTCGTCGCCGAGCGCCTCGGCCTCTCGACCGCACACGTGAAGGGCGTCGTCACGTTCTACACGCTGTTCAACCAGCATCCTGTCGGCAAGCACCAGGTCTGGGTCTGCCGCACGCTTTCGTGCGCGCTCAAGGGCTCGGACGCGGTCCTCAACCGCTGCGAGAAGAAGCTCGGCATCCACGTCGGCGAAACGACGAAGGACGGCAAAGTGACGCTCCGCACGGCGGAGTGCCTCGCCTCCTGCGGCACCGCCCCCATGATGCAGGTCGACAAGGACTACTACGAGAACCTCACGCTCCAGCAGGTCGACGAGATCCTGGATCGACTCACCCGCTAGAGGGGAAAGCTCCGATGTTGGTTCGCACGAACTACCTCACGAAGCGATACACCGAGAAGGACGGCTGGAAGATCGGCCCGTACGAGCGTGACGGCGGCTACAAGCAGGCCCGCCGCGCACTCGGCATGAAGCGCGACGATCTCCTCACCGAGATGAAGGCCGCGAACATCCGCGGCCGCGGCGGCGCCGGTTTCCCCATGGGCGTGAAGTGGGGCTTCATGCCCTGGCCCCCCAAGGCGGAGAAGCCGCATTACCTCGTCATCAACGCCGACGAGGGCGAGCCGGGCACCTTCAAAGACCGCACGCTGATGGAGCTCAACCCGCACGCGTGCGTGGAGGGCTGCATCATCGGTTGCTTCGGCATCGGCGCGCATGCGGCGTACATCTACGTCCGAGACGAGCTCCACCTTTCCAAAGAGCGTCTCTGGGCCGCGATCGCCGAGGCGAAGGCCAAGGGGTACCTCGGCAACAAGCCCTTCGGCCTCGACTATCCCGTCGAGGTTTACGTCCACACCGGCGCGGGCGCGTACATCTGCGGCGAAGAGACGAGCCTCCTCAACTCGCTCGAAGGCAAGCGCGGCGAGCCTCGATTGAAGCCGCCGTTCCCCGCGCAAGCAGGCGCGTTCGGGATGCCGTCCACGGTCAACAACCTCGAGACGATCGCGGCTGTGCCGACGGCGCTCGAGATGGGCGGCGACGCCTTCAGCAAGCTGTCGACCCTGCACAACATCAAGGACGGCGGCACGCGCCTCTTCGGCGTGAGCGGCCACGTGAAGACGCCGGGCATCTGGGAGTGCGCGGTCGGTCTCACGCTGCGTGAGCTCATCTACGACCTCGGCGGAGGCGTCGAGCACGGCGAGCTCCTCGGTGTCATCCCCGGCGGCTCGTCCTGTCCGATCCTTCGCCCCGAAGAGATCGTCCACGCCCCGGACGAAAAGCACGTCCTGCATCCGTGGCACGGCAAGAGCGTCCTCGACGTGCCGATGGGCGTCGATACCTACCGCGCGCTCGGCACGATGCTCGGCACCTGCTGCGCGATCGTCCTGTCCGACAAGGCGGACCCGGTCCTCGCCTTCCAGAACTTGATGCAGTTCTACCGCCACGAGTCGTGCGGCCAGTGCACGCCGTGCCGCGAAGGAAGCGCGTGGCTCAACCGCATCCTCACCCGCGTCGTCGATGGCAAGGCCGAGATGGAGGAGCTCGATCGCCTCCACGAGATCGCCAACAACATCATGGGCAACACGATCTGCGCCTTCGGCGAAGGCACGGCGATGCCCGCGATGGGCTTCATCAAGAAGTTCCGTAAGGAGCTCGAGGCGTACGTCCTGTCCGGCGGCAAGGCCGGCACCGGCACGCTCGCTCCCGATTACTTCCCGCCGCGTGGAACCGACGCGGGCGCCGCGAAGAAGGGCGCAGGCGCTCCGCCGGCGAAACGCGCTGCGAAACCGGCCGCGTGAGGGCTCGACGATGAAGCTGGACAACCTCGAAACGATCTTCTTCGCGATCTGCACGCTGCTCGTGCTGATCGGCGGCGTGTACACCGTCGCCGCAAAGAACCCCATCCGCGGCGCCATGGGCCTGCTCGGCGCCATCCTCGGCATCGCGGGGATGTACCTGCTCCTCGCGGCCGAGCTGCTCGCCGCGATTCAGGTCGTCGTCTACGCCGGCGCGGTCGTCGTGCTCTTCCTGTTCGTCATCATGCTCATCGGCCCATCGTCGACGGGCACGACGGACGCGCGCGGGGCGCTCGGGCGCTACTTCGGCGCGGCTTGTTTCGCGCTGGTCTCGGTGGGCGCGCTCTACGTCGTGATGCGCTTCGGCGGGCAGACGCTCTCGAAGATGCCCGAGCCGCCGGCCGGCATGGGCACCATCGAGGTGGTCGGTCGCGAGATCTTCAGCGAGCAGGTCGTCGCCTTCCAGATCTCGGGCGTCCTCCTTCTCATCGCGGTCGTCGGCGCGATGGCCGTGGCACGTGGCAAACACGGCGGGGAGATGCTCCTTCCGCCGATCACCGGCACGGTCGATCCCACGCGCAAGAGCGTCAGCGCCGACCTCGCAGGTCACGCGTCGGTCCCGGAGCCGCAGCTGACGAAGAGCGAGGTGAAGTCGTGAACGCGGTCCCCCTCGAATATTTCCTGACCGTCGCCGGCGTGCTCTTCACCATCGGCGCGATCGGCTTTTTGCTTCGGCGAAACCTGCTCGTCCTGTTGATGAGCATCGAGCTGATGCTGAACGCGGTGAACCTCACGTTGGTGGCGTTCAACCGTATCCACCCGCAAAACCACGCGGGTCAGATCTTCGCGTTCTTCATCATCGTGGTCGCGGCCGCGGAAGCGGCCATCGGCCTCGCCATCGTGCTGTCGTTCTTCCGCGTCCGTAAGACCGTCCGGTCGGACGACGCCGACCTCTTGAGGAACTGACGTGAATTTCCTGGCGAACAAATTCCCCCACGACGATTTCGCGCTTCTCGGAATCGTCCTCGTCCTGCCCCTGATCGGGGCGTTCGTGAACGGCGTGTTCGGCAAGCGCCTGGGCAAGCAGGCGGTCCGAATGATGGCGCTGTCGGCCATCGGCGGCTCGTTCATCGCCAGCGTGCTCACGTTCCTCAGCCTCCCCGCGGCGGAGCACGGCGCGCACGCCGTGCCGAAGCTGAAGTGGGTCGCGTGGCGCTGGCTCGATCTCAACGTGACCGGCCGCAACATCCCGATCGACGTCGTGTTCGGCGCCGACGCGATGACGGCGACGATGATGCTCGTCGTCACCGGCGTCGGCTTCCTCATCCACCTGTACTCGTCCGAGTACATGAAGGCCGACCCGGGCTACTACCGGTTCTTCGCGTACCTGAACCTGTTCATTTTCTCGATGCTGGTCCTCATCCTCGGGGACAGCATGCCCATCCTCTTCGTCGGGTGGGAAGGCGTCGGTCTCTGCAGCTACCTCCTCATCGGCTTCTGGTTCACGGAGGAGAAGAACGCGTCCGCCGGCAAGAAGGCCTTCATCGCGAACCGCATCGGTGACTTCGGTCTGCTGCTCGCGATGGCGCTGCTCGCCTACTACTCGAGCACGCTGACGTTCGACGGCATCAAGGCGACCGCGGGCAACGCGCTCCTCCAAGACGTGAAGATCTGGCCGCTCGGCAACCTGCCGACCGAGGAGATCTGGCACAAGCAGTTCGCCGCCGGCAGCATCTGGCCGAACTGGCTCGTCGACTTCTTCCTCCCGGACAAGCCCATCACCGCGAAGGTCTCGACGCTCGTCGGCTTCTCGGTCTTCCTCGGTTGCGCCGGCAAGAGCGCGCAGATCCCGCTCTACGTTTGGCTCCCGGACGCGATGGCCGGCCCGACGCCGGTCTCCGCCCTCATCCACGCCGCGACGATGGTCACGGCCGGCGTCTACCTCGTGGCGCGCATGTGCGACGTGTTCGTTCTGTCGCCCGCCGCCATGGCCGTGGTCGCCATCACCGGCGCGCTCACCGCGGTCTTCGCCGCGAGCATGGGCTTCTTCCAGCGCGACCTGAAGAAGGTGCTCGCCTACTCAACGGTGAGTCAGCTCGGGTTCATGTTCATGGGCGTGGGCGTCGGCGCATTCACCGCCGGCTTCTTCCACGTGTTCACGCACGCCTTCTTCAAGGCCTGTCTGTTCCTCGGTGCCGGCAGCGTGATCCACGCGATGCACGCGCGTATCCACGACACCGATCAGTCGCAGGACATGTGGAACATGGGCGGCCTGCGCAAGTACATGCCCATCACGCACGTGACCTACCTGGTCTCGTGTTTGTCGATCGCCGGCACGCCGCTTCTCTTCGCGGGCTTCTGGTCGAAGGACGAGATCCTCTGGAAGGCGTATTCGAGCGAGGTCGCCGGCCCGCAGGGTCGCGTTCCACCGGCCGACCTCGGCTTCGTCGACCTCCTGAAGTCGCCTCAATACATGTGGCAGTGGCCCTCGTGGCTCGGCCCGACGATCTATTGGGTCGGCATCATCGGCGCCACGATGACCGCGTTCTACATGTTCCGGTCGTACTTCGTGACGTTCTGGGGTGAGTTCCGCGGATGGAAGATCGTCCCCGGCTACATCGACCCGCACCCGCACCACGCGGACGAGGACCTCGACGAGGCCGGCCACGGCACGACCGACGTCGATCACCACGCCCCGACGAAGAAGCACCCGCACGGCCACGTCGACGAGCCGTCGATGGCGCACAAGTCGGCGTCGCACGATGACGAGCACGACGACCACGCCCACGACGATCACCGCGGCCATGAGCCGATCGTCCCCGGCGAGATCGACGGTCCCATTCCGCACGAGTCTCCGCTGCCGATGACGGTCCCGCTGATGATCCTCGGCGCGATGGCGATCCTCGCAGGCTTCCTCGGCGCCGAGCCGATCCATGTCGCGCCGCTCATCCACAAGCTCGAGCCGATCTTCGAGCACGCGACGAAGTTGGTCGTTGCCCGCGACGGCATCGACCCGCACGGCGGGACGATGTGGATGATGATGGTGCCCGGCGTCGCCGCGATGGTCGTCGGATCCGGCGCAGCGTACTGGGCCTATCACCTGCAGAAGGGCGAGCCCGAGTTCTCCTTCAAGCGCTCGATGCCCGGCCTCTACAACCTCATCTACGACAAGTGGCGCATCGACGAGCTGTACGACGCCACGGTCATCGGCATGGTCGACGCGCTCGCCGACATCTTCACGATGGCCGACAAGTGGATCGTCGACGGCGTCATCGCTCGCCTGACCGGCATGCTGGCGCAGGGGATCGGCGCGGTGCTTCGGGTGTTCCACACCGGCCGCGTGCAGATCTACGCCGCGAGCATGGTCGTGGGTCTCCTCGGCATGGGCTGGTTCTTCGTGCAGCCGCACGCCCATGTCGTCGTCGACGACGAAGAGCTCCGCTCGACCGGCAAGGTCGTCGCGACCGCTTCACCCGGCCTCGGTTACTCGTACGCATGGAGCGGCGAGGGCCTACAGCCGTCGAAGTCCGACCGCGTCGAGTTCGTGGTCGATCAAGGCAAGACCCGCGAGGTCGTGGTCACCGTTCGCAACGTCTTCGGCCGCGAGGCCCAGGCGAAGGTGACGGTCACACGTCCCGCCGCCCGTCCGGGTCCGGGCCAGCAGCCCATCATGCTCCAGCCTCTTCCCCAACAGGGGGCGCTCACACCGCCATCCGGTGACGCGCCGCCCGATCAGAAACCGATGAAGCTCGAGGGCAACCAAGTTGGTGGCCTCCTTCGTGGGGAGGTCGGCCAGTGAGCCTCTCGACCTTGTTCCTCGCGCTCTTTGCGTTCGTCGTCGGGGCGCTCGTCCCGCGCGAAAAGAGCACCAAGCAGCGCGTCGGCCTCGGCCTCGTCGCCGCGGTCACGGTCGCGTTCATCGCGGGCCTGTGGCCGTCGCCGAAGGACCCCACCGCGAAGGTCGTTCACGACACCAGCGGTGAGTGGCCCTACCTGATGACGTTCCTCATCTTCGTGCCGCTCGTCGCGAGCGTCGCGGTGATGTTCCTCCCGCGTCAGGGCCTGAAGACGCTGCGCTACTTCACGTACGGCGCAATGGGCCTCACCTTCGTCGCGTCCCTCTGGACGCTGAAGGTGCCGATGACGCCGGGCTGGCACTTCCAGCACATCAAGGAGTGGATCCCGGGCCTCGGCATTCGCTACCACGTCGCGCTCGACGGCATCAGCCTCTGGCTGGTCCTGCTCACCACCTTCATCACGCCGATCGCCGCCTTCGCGTCGTTCGGGTCGATCAAGACGCGCGTGAAGGAGCTGTGCTTCGCGTTCCTCTTCCTCGAGGCCGCGATGATCGGCGCGTTCGTCGCGCTCGACCTGTTCCTCTTCTATGTCTTCTGGGAGCTGATGCTCGTGCCGATGTACCTGATGATCGGCATCTGGGGCGGCACCGAGAAGATCAAGGCCGCGGTGAAGTTCTTCATCTACACGATGGCGGGCAGCATGCTGCTCCTCGCGGCGATCGTGTACCTCGTCTGGACGCACCAGAAGATCACCGGCGAGTACTCCTTCGATTACCTCGCGCTCGCGCGCGTCGTCCTCCCGAAGAGCACGCAGTTCCTCTGCTTCTGGGGCTTCTCGATCGCCTTCTTCGTGAAGGTGCCGATGTGGCCGGTGCACACCTGGCTGCCCGACGCGCACGTTCAAGCGCCGACCGGCGGCTCGGTCATCCTCGCCGCCGTCATGCTGAAGCTCGGAACGTACGCGTACATGCGCTTCAGCATGATCCTGTTCCCGTTCGCAGCGAGCGAGTATGCGCCGCACGTCGCAGGTGTCGCGATCCTCGGCGGTATCGTCTGGGCCGCGCTCGTCGCCTGGAAACAGGACGACGTGAAGAAGCTCATCGCCTACTCCTCGGTCGCCCACCTCGGGTACATCATGCTCGGCCTCTTCGGCGCGACGCCCGCAGGCATGCAGGGTGCCGTGATCCAGATGGTCAACCACGGCATCTCGACCGGCGCGCTCTTCCTCCTCGTCGGCGTGATCTACGACCGACGCCATACGCGCCTCATCAAGGACTACGGCGGGATCGCGAAGGTGATGCCGGTCTACGCGACCGTCTTCTTGATCGCGACGTTCGCCTCGGTCGGCGTGCCGGGCACGAACGGATTCGTCGGCGAGTTCATGGTCATCATGGGCACGTTCGGTTCGCGTGATCTCGGCAACTTCGCCGGCGTGCACGCGGTCGGCGCAGCCTTCGGCGTCATCCTCGCCGCGGTCTACATGCTCAGCGTCGTGCAGAAGGTGTTCTTCGGGAAGCTCGACGCGAAGAACCGCACGATGCCGGATCTGTCGCCGCGCGAGGCGATCGCTCTCGCGCCGCTCGTCGTGATGATCTTCGCGATCGGCTTCTTCCCGAACGTCTTCCTCTCGCGCACCGAGGCGAGCGTGAACATGCTGCGCGAGCAGTACGTCGCGGTCGCGCAGCCGCAGCGCGAGCTCTACGCACCGAAGACGATGACGACGGAGCCGCCCGCGCGGCTGCTGCCGGCCTCGATGTTCGAGGAGAGCTTCCTCACCGGCGCTCCGAAGTGGGCCGCCCTCGAGAAGCCGGAGATCCCCGCCGCGCCGGCGGCG
Organism: Polyangiaceae bacterium; assembly: GCA_013361525.1. GTDB lineage: Bacteria > Myxococcota_A > Polyangia > Polyangiales > Polyangiaceae > Xiheicaenibacterium. Next base: position 29,318 of record JABFXY010000112.1, read on the forward strand.
ACCGCGACCGCGACGGCCGCTCCGGCCGCCCCGACCGCACCGACGCCTCGACCGGTGCCGACGACGAAGGGCTCTGCCGCACCGAGCGC
>JABFXY010000211.1 GCA_013361525.1 Polyangiaceae bacterium
CCGCCTGCGTTCGCCGTCGCCGTGGGCGGGGCCGAAGCGGTGGGCTCCGTGGTGTGGGTCGGCTCGGCGGTCTGCTCCGAGGTGTCGCCGGTCGTCTCCGCCGTGGGCGTGGAGCTCGACGAGTTCGACGCGCAGGCGACGGCAAAGAGCGACAGAACCACCGCGGGAACCACCCTGTCGAGCGCTGGCATATGAAAAATGTCTAGCATCCTGCGCGGCGCCTTGTCGATTCGTCGTCGGGCTCAACCGATCGAGGCGCGGAGCGCCCGGTCCATCGCCTCGAGCGGCGCGGCCTTTCCCGTGTAGAGCTCGAATTGCCGCGCGGCTTGGTAGAGGAGCATGCGGCCGCCGTGGACGGTCGTCGCGCCTCGTGCCTTTGCGCGCTCGAGGAGCCTCGTCGCGATCGGCTTGTAAACGATGTCCATGACGACGAGACCGGGGCGAAACGCGCCGTCGCCGACGGGCGCGTCGGTCGGTCCCCCGCCCTGATCCATGCCTGCGCTCGTCGCGTTGACGAGGACGTCGACCGCGGTGTCTCGGCTCGTTGCATCGGCCCAGTTCACAACCTCGGCTCCCGCTGCGGAGGCGAGCTCCGCAGCCTTGTCGGCGCTTCGATTGGCCACCGAAACGCCCGCGCCGCGGGCCACGAGGCCGAACACCACCGCGCGCGCGGCACCGCCGGCGCCGAGCACCAGGCAACGTTTGCCCGAAAGTGAGCCGACCGACTCCTCGAGCGCGCGGGCGGCTCCTTCCGCGTCGGTGTTGTGCCCGACCAGCACGCCGTCTTCATTGACGATCGTGTTGGATGCACCGATGGATTTCGCGAGCGGGTCGAGCCGATCGAGCAGCGGGAGGATTTCGATCTTGAAGGGCATCGACACACCGAACCCTCGAATGCCGAGCGCGCGCATGCCGACCAGCGCTTCGGCGAGCTTTTCGCTGCGCATCGCGAACGGGACGTAGACCCAAGGCAAGCCGATCGCTTCGTATCCGGCCCGGTGCATGGCCGCGCCGAGAGATACGGGGTGCAACGACAGCGAGCCGCATAGGACGATCGTCATGAACGCAATCTTCTTTGCACTCGCGCCCGCGAACGAAAAGAATCGTCGGCCATGGCTTCATGGGGTCGGTTCGGCGGCTTGATGGCGGCGGCGCTCCTCGCCGGCTGCAACCCCGCGGCCGAAGCGAGCCAAGCGACTGCGAAGCCGGCTGAGGCGTCGGCGAGCTCCGTCGCGCGAGAGACGTCGACAGATGCCGCTCCCTCGTCCACAGCGGCTTCGACCGCGACGTCGACCAGCCCTTCGTCCGCGGAGGGTCCCCCGCCCGAGATGGCGACGATCCCCGAGGGCACCTTCACGATGGGCGGCGAGAGCCCGGAGAACACGCCGCGGCACGAGGTCGCGGTCGGACGTTTCTACCTCGACCTTCGCGAGATCACCGTCGACGAGTACGCGACCTGCGTGAAGAGCGGCGCGTGCAAAGCGATGCGCGTCGACAACCCGTTCTGCAACGGCCTCCACGAAGGTCGCGGGAAACACCCGGTCAACTGCATCGATTGGAACGACGCGAACGCGTATTGCACATCCGTCGGCAAGCGCCTCCCGACCGAGCGCGAGTGGGAGTACGCGGCGCGCGGCGGCGATCAGCGGCTCTACTCGTGGGGACCGGAAGAGCCGGACACGACGCGCTCTTGTTACATGCACACCGGCGGCAGCTGCGAGGTCGGGTCGTACGCCGCTGGGGCGTTTGGTCTCTTCGACATGACCGGCAACGTCTGGGAGTGGACGTCCTCGTGGTACGGCCCCTACCCCGCCGAAGCGACCGAAGGCCGCTTCAAGATCTACCGAGGCGGCAGCTGGAGCCGTCGCTTCGCGAAGTGGATGCGCGGCGACCTGCGAAACCGCTACGAGGTCCACGAGCAGAGCGCGAGCGTCGGCTTCCGGTGCGCGAAGGATCATCGACCGCTCGCGTGCCCGAGCGGATCCGACGAGGTGAACGGCGGATGCGTGGCGAAGGGTACCTCCGCACCTGCGCCTTCTGCTTCCGCGGTCGCGAGCGGACATCACCCGTCGGCTCCCGGCAGGTCGCAGAGCACATCGGCTTCGGTCGCGGTCGCGACGACGAGCGCTTCGGTGAAGCCCGAGGACACGACGCCCTCACGCAGTCGCGCCCCCGGTTTTGACGCAGACTGTCAAAAACACTACCCGTCGACCCCGGTCGCCTATCAGTGGTCGGGCGGTACGTTCCAAGCGCGTGAGCCGCTGATCGCCGCCGCCGGCTGCAAGAAACGAGACATCGGCGTCGGCTGGAGCAGCGCCTGTTGTGCCAACTAGGTACAGGTCGGAACCGCGGCGATCGGTGATGGGTCGAGGCCTCGTGTCGTCAGGGCTGACGGCCCGCTACCCGCGTATTAGGGTGCGCCGCGATGTCACGCTTCGAGATTCGAGCGCTGTTACCGGGTGACGAGGAGCAGCTCCATCGCGTCGCGAAGCACCTGAACTCGGTCAACCTCCCGAACGACAGGAAGCGCATCGAGGAGATCGTCGAGCTCAGCCACGGCAGCTTCGCGGGCCTCATCCCGCAGAAGGCCGAGCGCGAGTACGTCTTCGTGCTCATCGATCGCGAGCAGGAGAAGATCATCGGCACCTCGATGATCATGGCGCAGCTCGGCCGGCGTGGAGCGCCGTACATCTACTTCGACGTCATCGACGAGGAGAAGTACTCCGCCACGATCGACAAGCATTTCCATCATACGATCCTGAAGATTGGGTACTCGTACCAAGGCCCGACCGAGATCGGCGGCCTCGTGATGGATCCCGCGTACCGCAAGTCGACCGAGCGGCTCGGGACGATGATCTCGTACGTGCGCTTCCTCTACATCGGCGCGCATCGCGATCTGTTCCGCGACGAGATCGTGGCGGAGCTTTTGCCGCCGCTCGAGCCCGACGGAACGAGCCACCTTTGGGAAGCGCTCGGCCGGCGGTTCACCGACATGAGCTACGCCGAGGCGGATCTGCTCTCGAAGAAGAACAAGGAGTTCATCAAGGGACTGTTTCCCGAGGGCGTCATCTACGCAACGCTCCTTTCCAAAGAGGCGCAGGATGTCGTCGGGAAAGTCGGAGCTCAAACGAAAGGCGTCGAGAAGCTCTTGCGACGCATCGGCTTTCGCTACGCGCACCGCGTGGATCCGTTCGACGGCGGCCCGCATTTCTCGGCGACGCCGGAGGAGATCGCGCCCGTTTGCGAGACGCGCCGCACGACGGAGTTTCGCGAGCTCTCCCCCGCCGATCCGAAACGGCGTGGCCTCGTCGCGCTGGAGTTCGACGTGCCGCCGTTCTTCCGCGCCGTGCCTGCCGACGTGTTCACGCCCCCGAGGTCCGAGGACGCCGTGGGGATCTCGGCCGACGCGATCGCCGCCCTCGACCTCCGCCCCGGTCGTGAGATCCTGGTCCTTCCGTTCGGATGATGGCCGCGCACGACCCCACTGAAGCCGCACAGAGAACCTTCGTCCTGAGCGGGGCGAGCGGCCTCGTCGGCTCCGCGCTCGCGGAGCTCCTCGAGGCGAGCGGGCACAAGGTCCTTCGGCTCGTTCGGCGCGACGCTCGAACGGCGACCGAGGTTCGATGGGACCCGGGCCACGGGGAGATCGAAGCCGAAAAACTCCACGGCGCGTTCAGCTTCATCCATCTCTCGGGTGAAAACGTCGGTGAAGGTCGCTGGACCGACGAGCGCAAGCGCGCCTTCCTCGAGAGCCGGACGAAGACCACCGACCTCGTCGCGCGCACGATCGCGTCGATGGATCCCAAGCCCGCGTCGTTCGTGTCGGCCTCGGCGGTCGGCTACTACGGCTTCGATCGCAACGAGCTCGCCGACGAGTCGGCGAAGCGCGGCGGCGGGTTCCTCGCCGAGCTCTGCGACGCGTGGGAGGCCGCATCCGCCCCCGCAAAAGATGCCGGCGTGCGCACGGTCAACGTGCGGCTCGGCGTCGTGCTTTCGAAGGACAGCGGGGCGCTCGCGAAGATGCTGCCGATCTTCCGCATGGGCGGCGGTGGGTCGGTCGGCGGAGGTCGTCAGATCATGAGCTGGATCTCCCTCGGCGACGCGGTACGCGGCTTTCATTTCGCAGCGGAGCGCGAGGACCTTTCCGGCCCGGTGAACCTCGTCGCGCCGAATCCGGTCGACAATCGGACCTTCGCGAAGACGCTCGGCGCGGTGTTGCATCGGCCGGCGATCGTCCCCGTCCCTGCGTTCGCGCTCGAGCTCGCGTTCGGTCAAATGGCGCGCGAGACCGTGCTCGCGAGCCAGAACGTCACGCCGAAGAAGCTCCTCGATGCGGGCTTCGAGTTCGAGCACCCGCACCTCGAGGACGCGCTTCGCTCCGAGCTCGGTCGGTGGAGCCGACCGCCCGCGGGTTAGCTCGCGCGTCCGGAAGAGCTCAGCGAACCGACGCGACTTCGCCGGTTTCGGTCGTCGCGCTCGCCTCGACCGGGCCGCCCTCGCCGGAAGGCTGGTCCTGGCCGGGCTGCCCTTCGGATGCGCCCGCAGGAACCCCTGCCGCCGTTGCGTTGCGGTAAGCCCCGGGCGGCTTGCGCTCGTCGGCGTCGACGAGGCCGTCCTTCATCGTGACGACGCGAGGCATCGTGCGCGCGAAGCTGAGGTCGTGGGTGACGACGACGACCGTGGTGCCGTGGCGCGCATTCATCTCGAAGAACAGCGACTGGATCTGCTGACCGGTCTTCGAGTCGAGGTTGCCGGTCGGCTCGTCGGCGAGGAGAAGCTTCGGCGAAAGAACGAGCGCACGTGCGAGCGCGACGCGCTGCTGCTCGCCGCCGGAGAGCTCACCGGGGCGGTGGGTCGCGCGCTGCTTCAGACCGACCTCGTCGAGAAGGCCCATCGCGACCGCCTCCATCTCGCGCTGGCTCTTTCCCTGGATCAGGCCGGGCATCATCACGTTCTCGAGCGCGGAGAACTCCGGCAAGAGGTGATGGAACTGGAAGACGAACCCGATGGTCCGGTTGCGGATGTTCGCGAGCTTCGCGCTCGAGAGCCCGGTCACGTCGTCGCGCCCGAGGCGGATGCGGCCCTTCGTCGGGATGTCGAGCGTGCCGATGATGTGCAGGAGCGTGCTCTTGCCGGCGCCGCTCGAGCCGACGATGGCGACGATCTCGCCCTGATCGATCCGAAGATCGATGCCTTTGAGCACGTGGAGCGGTCGCCCCATGTGCACGAACGTTTTCTGCAGGCCTTCGACGACGACGATCGGGTCGGGCATGGTCACTCGTAGCGGAGGCCGTCGACGGGCGAGATCCGCGACGCGGCGTAAGCGGGGTACAGGGTGGAGACGGTGCAGATCAACATGGCGCTGAGCGCGACGAGCCCGTAGTCGGCGAGGTCGACGTTCACCGGGAGCCGGTCGATGTAATAGACCTCCGGCGGCAAGCGCGCACCGAACCATTTGAGTCCGGTCGATGCGGCGAGCGCGATCCCGACGCCGAAGACGGTGCCGATGGCGCCGATGATCATGCCCTCGAGGATGAAGATGCGCTGAATCGCCCCATCGCTCGTGCCGAGCGCCTTGAGGATGGCGATCTGCCGCGTCTTTTCGGTCACCATCAACAGGAGGGTGCAGACGATGCAGAAGCTCGCCACGATGATCGCGACCGACAGGATCATGAAGGTCGCGATGCGCTCGAGCTTCAGCGCGCTGAACAGATTCTTGTTCATCTGTTTCCAGTCGCGAACGCGCAGCTCGGGTGGAGGCGGTGCGTTGTCGGGGCGGTGAGCCGAATCGTAGGCAGCGCCGATCGCGTCTTGGATCCTCGGGGTGTAGCTCTCGACGCCTTCCGGGGTCGAGACGCGGACGTCGATCTGCGAGATCTTGTCGTCGAGATCGAAGAAGTTCTGCGCCTGATCCAACAGGATGTACGCGTGGCTCGCGTCGTATTCGTACATCGCGCTGTAGAAGATCGCGGCGACGCGGAACTTGCGCGTGCGGGGCATGACAGCGGAGCCGAGCAGCTCGCCGTTCGGCGACAAGAGCGTGATCTCGTCGCCGACGCAGACGTGCAGGCTGCGCGCGAGCTCGCGGCCGAGGATCACGCCGGGGCGTGTCGGCGGCGGTTTGCGAAACTCCTTCATCGTCGGATCGATGCGGTCGTCGCCTGTGTCCTCGAAGAACAACGGAGGCTCTTTGCGACGGGGCGTACCGTCGGGGTTTTCGCAGATGACCTCACCCACCGGGATGTTGGCGAGCGCGTCGGGGTTCGACAGATACGAGAAGCGCCCGAACTTGACGTTCTTCTCGAGGTCGATGACCTGCCCGATCGAGCCCGGATCGATGCCCTTCACCAGGACGCCCGCCGTGTTCGATGCGCTCTGGCTCATCGCGTCTCCGGCGACGACCGGTGTCGCGGAGCCGTCGGCGCCGAGCGCGCCGCGCACCTTCTCGAGCGCGGGCTCCCACTCCGAGAAGCCGCCGGGTGTCTTGCCGTCGATGACGACGTGCGGATTGTTTCCGAGAATCTTCTGCTTCAGATCGTTCGCGAAGCCGCCCATCACGCTGGTCACCGAGCAGAGGGCGCACGACGAGACGCAGACGCCGAGGATCGACAGCACGCTGATGACGGTGAGAAAACCGCTCTTCGTCGCGCGGACGTGGCGGGCGGCCACGAACGGGATGAAGGCGGCGCGCTCGAACAGGTTGAGGCCGAGCGGTAGGAGGGCCGCGACGAGGAAGACGAGGAACACGACGCCGGTCGCGAGGGACGAGTAGCGAACGATCTCGTCGCGAAAGCTGAACGGCAGGCTGGTGAGCGGGATCGAATCGAGCGGGACGTCGCCGAGGATTTCCTGCGCGCGGATCCGCGCGTGGCGTTCGAGGATGCGCGCGATGGTGTACGTGACCAGGAAGCCGAGGCCGAAAACGCCGCCGATGATCCCGAGCACGGCACGTGTGGGGTGAATGCGCTTCACCGACGAGTTGCCCCACGCCATCGGGACGACCCCGCGCCACACCACGAAGGCGATCGCGAGGAGCGTGACAGCCCAGACCGGCCACCCGGTGGGCCCGTTCAGCGCAATCCCGATGTCGGAGGCCCAATCAGCCATCGTCAGGTGCTCTCGGGGCGTAGAAGCGGGAAGAGGATCACGTCACGGATCGATGCGCTCTGCGTGAACAGCATCGCCACCCGATCGATTCCCATGCCGAAGCCTGCCGTCGGGGGCAAACCGTGCTCGAGCGCACGGATGTAGTCCTCGTCGTAGTCCATCGTCTCTTCTTCGCCGCGCGCCTTCTTGTCGACCTGGGCGCGGAACCGATCGGCTTGGTCGTCGGGGTCGTTCAGCTCGCTGAAGGCGTTGCAGATCTCGCGGCCCTCGACGAAGAGCTCGAACCTGTCGACGAGCATCGGATCGCTGTCCTTCTTACGGGCGAGCGGCGACACCTCGAACGGGTAGTCGATGATGAAGACCGGAATGCTCTTCGTTCCGTCCTCGGTGCGGTAGTCCTTCGCGAGGAAAGGCTCGGCGAGGTACTCGTATGCAGCGAACAAGAGCTCGCCCTTGGAGTCGCACTTCTGCGCGCCCTTTCGGAAGTTCGTCCAGTCGATCTCCCGGCCCTTGGCCTTCGCGGTCTTCGCCCACTCCTTGATGGGGGCGTCCGCAGTGCCGACGAGCTCGGGGACGTTGGCCGGCAACCCGGCGTGTTCGAGCGCGGACGCCACGGCGGCCTTCATCGGAACGCGCGCGAAGCGCTCGAGGCTGAAGGGTCGCGCGTCGGACCAGGCCTTCGCGGATGTGGGCATGCGCTCGAGGAGCTGCCGATCGATGAACCGGAGCATCTCCTCCGTTTGATCCATCAGCGTCTCGTAGGTCGCGTACGCCTGGTAATACTCGAGCATCGTGAACTCCGGGTTGTGCCGGGTCGAGATGCCCTCGTTGCGATAGCAGCGCGCGACCTCGTAGACGCGCTCGAAGCCGCCGACGACGAGCCGCTTCAGGTAGAGCTCCGGCGCGATGCGCATGAAGAGCTTCAGATCGAGGGCGTTGTGGTGCGTCGAGAAGGGCTTCGCGAGCGCGCCGCCGACGATGGTGCCCATGGTGGGCGTCTCGACCTCGATGAAGCCGCGGTTGTCGAAGAAGCTGCGAAGGCTCGAGACGATGGTCGCGCGCGCTTGGAACACCGCGCCGACGTCTTTGTTCGCGACGAGGTCGACGTAGCGCATGCGGTAGCGCTGCTCGACGTCCTTGAACGACGTCTTGGTCGGCAGCGGGCGGTGCGCCTTCGTGAGCAGGCGAATCGACGTCGGGTTGATCGACAGCTCACCCTTGTCGGTCGCCATCGCCTCGCCCTCGGCCTCGACGAAGTCGCCGAGATCGAGGTCCTCGAGGCGAACATAGGAGTCGCCCAGCACCGGCTCTTGGCAATAGAGCTGCAGCTCGCCCGTGCGATCGCGCAGGCGGACGAACGCGCCCGCGCCGAACGATCGGAGAAAGAGAACGCGGCCGGCGACGCGGAACTTCGCGTGGGCCTCGCCGACCTTGTCCTTGTCGTACTTGCCGTCCTCACGGCGCGCGAAGCCGAAGTGCTCGCGAACGTCACCGAGCGGGACGAGCGCGCTGCCGCGCTCGCGCTCCGTCACGTCGTTGGCGAAGGGGTTGTCGCCGCGCGCGCGAACGCGCTCGGTCTTGGCGCGTCGAGCGGCGATGAGCGCCGCTTCGGCGGCGCCCGCATCCGACTTCGACGAATCCCCTTGTCGGTCCGAGCTCACGCGTCGTCCTCCTGTGCGGCAGTGCCGCGTCGCAACGTCCCGCCTGCGGACGCCATCAGATAGCTCTGGATGAACGGATCCAGCTCTCCGTCGAGCACCGCGTCGACGTTGCCCATCTCGGTGCTGGTTCGCACGTCTTTGACGAGCTTGTACGGCGCGAGCACGTAGTTGCGGATCTGGCTGCCGAAGTTGATCGCGCTCTTCTGCGAGTTGTGTTTGTCGACCTCGTCGGCACGCTTTTGCAGCTCGATTTCGTAGAGCTTCGACTTGAGCATGCGCATCGCCATCGCGCGGTTCTGGTGCTGGCTGCGCTCGGCCCGGCACACGATCATGATGCCGGTCGGGTGGTGGCGGAGGCGAACGGCGGTCTCGACCTTGTTGACGTTCTGCCCGCCCTTGCCGCCGGCGCGCATCGTCGTGATCTCGATGTCCTTGTCGGGGACGACGATGTCGATGTCGTCCTCCACGTCGGGCGTCACGTCGACGGCGGCGAACGCCGTCTGCCGGGTGTGGTCGGCGTTGAACGGGCTCATCCGAACGAGCCGATGCACGCCGGCTTCGCTGCGCAGGTAGCCGTAGGCGTTGTCGCCTTCGACCGCGATCGACACGGCGTCGATGCCGGCCTCGTCGCCCTCTTGGTAGTCGAGGACCTCGGCCTTGTAGCCGCGCTTTTCCGCCCAGCGCAGGTACATGCGCATGAGCATCGACGCCCAATCCTTCGCGTCGGTACCGCCGGCGCCGGGGTGGATCGTCAGAATGGCGTTCGCCTTGTCGGCAGGGCCGGACAACATGCGCTCGAGCTCCGCCTTACGAAGACGATCGTCGATGGCGGCTGCCTGACGTGTGGCGTCGTCGACGACGCTCGCGTCCCCTTCTGCAACACCGAGCTCGAAGTAGTCGCCGAGGTCGGCGATCTCTTTGCCGAGCTTCACGGCGACGTCGAGCTTCGCCTCGGCGACGGCGCGCTTACGAAGGGTTTTCTGGGCGGCTTCGTTGTCGTTCCAGAAGCCGGGGCGCAGAGTCGCTTGATTCAGATCTTCGAGCATCCTCTCAAGTCGAGGGACGTCAAAGATGCCCCCTTAGCGCCTGATGACGCCTTTGGAGGTCTTGGATTTTTTCGCGGGTCTCGGACGACATGACACCCGCCTCTTAGCGGCGGGGGCAACCGTGCGCAAGCAGCGTGCGGCTCTGATTTCCGCATGCCGGCTTCGAGCGTGCTTCCGTCGTCAGCGATACGGGTTCGTCAGATCTTCGCCGGTCGCGGTCGCCGTCGCGGTGCTCGTCGTGGCCGGGGTCGACGTGGGGGTCGCCGTCTTGCTCGTCTTTCCGCCGGTGTTCCTGCCGGTCGGACGCCCGCCGCGATCCGGCGGGGTGTGCGAAGGCTCGCCAGTGGGGCTCGCGGAGGCGCTCGACGTCTCTTCGGGCGCAGGTGCCGACGGCGTGGCCGTGGCGGTGCCCGTCGCCTGCGCGGTGGCCTTCGGCTCGGTGCTGGGCTTCGTCGTCGCGGTCGTCTGAGAGGGCGTGCCCTTTTTGGCGTTCGCCTCATCCCCCGACTGCTGCTGGGACTTCATCAGGAACAGGCCTGTCCCGAACACCAGCAGGAAGACCGCAAAGACGATGATGTACTTGCCGTAACCGCGCTTCTGAACCGAATGAACGACGGTGGGATCGAGCGCGTCGTTGCGAAGCGCCGCTTCTGCGGAGAGCGTCATCGACCCGGGCGTGAAACCGCCCGCGGAGACTTCACCCGTCGATGAAACGAGCGTGCGGGGGTGACGCCCTTGCACGACCGGAACGGCTTCGACGATCGCGAGGCCGGGGACGGCGTTCGCGGCGGGCACTTGTCCGGCTTGGAGGGCATCGCTCGCGATTTGGATCTTGGGATCGGCGACGCCGGCTTGATCCGCAGGCATCGGCATCCGCGGTGTCTTCGCCGGCATCGAGCCGGGCACAGCCTTGCCGTCGCCCAATGCCTGCCCGTTCGCTTCGAGCCGCGCGCGGGCTTCCGCGAGGAGCGGCTCCGCGAAGAGGCCACGCGCCGTCTTCACCGCGGGCGCGATTGCAGAAGGGGAAAGCGCGGTGTTGGGGCGCGCGATCGTGACCGCGTCCTCGAGGTCCTCGATGACCGGTGGGGCGTACCCACCTGCGCCGTTGCCTTCTTTGATCGTGACCGATTCGCGAGGTAGCCCAGCTGGCGCGCCCGCGGCGGGCCCGGGTGCGCTCGCGCGCACCGGGCCCTGGCCGATGAGCGTCCGCTGGCTCTGTTTGGCGGGCGGCGGAACGCGCGGAGGCGCAGGCGCAGAGGGCGGCGGCGCGTCGGAGCCTTTGGCGTGCAGCTCGCCGGATGCGCGGGCGGGAGGCGACGACGGCGGAGGCGGCGGCTCGGGCTTCGCTTGCTCCAGCGCGAAGCGCATCGTCACGTCGGCCGCGACCTCGAAATGCGGAACGACGGGTGGCGAGCTCGGCTGCACCGCGGACGCAGCTGCCGCGGCAGGAGGCGGCGTCGCGCTCGGCGAGCGAACGAGGCTCGGATCGATCTGCGTCGCAGGAAGGTCGGCGTTCGGGTCGGTGCGCCGAGCGCCGCGCGGGGACGCAGGACCACCGGTCGCCGATCCACCGATCACGAGGGGTTGGCCGGAGTCGCTCTGCGCGAGCCACGCGCGAACGCTCTCGCGCTGCGCGCCGATCTCCTGGCCGAGGACGGCTTGCACGAAGGCTGCGACCTCACGCGGCGAGGCGAGCCCGACGTCGGATACCGACGACTTCGCGGCGTCGCGCGCGGCGGCCTCGAGCGCGTCGGCGAGATCCGCCGCGTTCTGGTAGCGCTTGTCCTGGTTTCGATCGAGCGCGCGGAGCACGACGGGATCGAAGCACTTCGGGATCGAGGGGTTCACCTCGCTCGGTGGGCGGATCGGCTCGACGAGGATCCGCTGGAGCGTCGCGGCCTCACTGTCGGCCTTGAAGAGGCGTTTTCCGCAGAGCACCTCCCAGATGATGATGCCCATCGCGAACAGATCCGTGCGGCGATCGAGCTCGTCGCCGCGGGTCTGCTCGGGCGCCATGTACGCGAGCTTGCCCTTCAGCTTGCCGTGCGCGGTCGACGTGAGACGGCTCGATGCGCGCGCGACGCCGAAGTCGGTGATGCGCGCGGTACCGTCGACACCGACGAGGACGTTCTGTGGGGAGCAATCGCGGTGCACCAGGCCGAGCAGCTGGCCGCGGTCGTCGCGCAGCTCGTGCGCTGCGTGCAGGCCGGCGAGCGCGTCGAGCACCATGCGAAGAACGATATGTCGCGGCGGCATCTGCCCGAGCGACATCGTGCGCGCGACGATCCGCGAGAGCGTGTCGCCCTCGACATATTCCATCACGAGGTAGTACCCGGCCTCGGTCTCGCCGACCTCGACGATGGGCACCACGTTCGGGTGGTGGATGAGCGCGGCGAGCCGCGCTTCGTCGAGGAACATCTCGACGAACTCGGGCTCGTTGGCGAGGTGCGGATGCAGGCGCTTGATCGCGACGAAACGCTGGAAGCCACCGACGCCGCCTCGACGCGCGAGGAAAACGGTGGCCATCCCGCCCGTCGCGATCTCCCCGATCAGCTCGTAGCGATCGAGCTTTCGCCGCGGGTCCGAAGGGTCGAGAAGCTTGACCTTCGCCACTTTGCTAACCGCCGCCCTGCACTAAAACCGGCCCCCGACCTGAAGATGGACGCCAGCGCCTTGCGGCGCCTCGGACGCCTTAGCACTACCGACGTCCACCCACAACCGAGGCAGATCGAAGGCGACCCCTTCGGTCTCCTTCTTGTCGTCGGACACTTCGTCGCTGCTCCACTTGGCGACGATCGCGAGGATCACGGTGACCGCGCCGACGCCGGCCGTCGCCCCGATGAGCGCGTTGGTGCGGACCTCTTTGGCCTGCGCGTCTTGGTAGAGCTGGCAGTCTTCGCCCTGGCCCGCGCACTCTTCGCGGACACGGTCGACGCCGGGATCGTTGATGGTGTCGATGCCGCTCCAGATCGTCGTGCCGCCGAGCGCGGCGGTGACGCCGAGCCCGACGAAGAAGAACGCCGGATGGATGCGCCAGTCCTTCTTGGGCTCGTCGGTGGGACCGACGGGCTCCGGACCGGTCTCGCCCGTCGGGCCGGTGCCCGGACCGGTGGGGCCTGTGGGGCCGGTCGGGCCGGTCGTGCCGTCTTCCGGCGGCGTAAAGCGGAGCGTGCTGGTGCCGCCCGCCGTCGCCTCGACGATCTTGTCTTTCGCAGTGATTTTGCCGACGAAGCTCGCGCCGACCGGGACCTTTCCGGGGTCGAGGTAGACCGTCCACCGGGTCGCGGCCTCGCCGTGGATGATCTTGTTTCCGGCGGCGAGCAGGCACGGCGACGCGCAGCTGATGCCGACGCGATGGAGCTTCGAGCTGACCTCGGCGATCGTCTCGTCGGCGAGCTTCTTCGTCTCTTGGTCGTCGGGGTAGCGGTCGAGCGCGAGCGCGGCGAGCGTCGCGGCGCGGGCGTTCTGTGCGGCGCTCTTGCGCGATTTGATCGCGAGCCGAAGCGCCTTCGCGCTCGGCGCGGCTGCGTCGGCAGCCTCGAAGTGTGCGGCCGCTTCTTCGAAGCGGTTCGCCGAAAACGCGCGCGCCCCCGCCTCGAACGACTCGGACGCCGCCTTCAGCTTCGCGGGATCTGGACCCGCAAGAGCGACGCGCGGCAACGCGACGAGCAGGAACAGCAGCGTGCCCGTGAGCACGAGACGGAGGATGGAAGCAAGCCGGCGCATCGGCGGATGGGGCCGATCATACTTGGAACCGCAGAAGTTTGGGGGTTCGTCGAAGATCGACACATCCTCGTCACACGGGCCGGCCGGCCACACCGGCGGGCCGGCCGAGCGCGGCGCCTTCGTGCCGCGCGAATCGGGCGCTCTTGCGTGCCTGTTTCGTATGCCTACGTTCGACTCGCCGTCTGCGCCAACGAACAAGGAGGGTCGCTTGAAAGAGCGCGTAGTCCTCGATGCACCGACCGCCGCGAGAGCAGCAGCCATCGGCATCTTGATCGCAGTGGGCCTCACCATCGCCTTCAGCGTGCTCGAGCTGCGCGGGGCCATCGTCCTCGCGAACCCGATCACGTACGTCGTCGTGGGCCTCTTGTATGCGCGCGCCGTCGTGAAGAAGGCGAGCATCTCGTTCCTCGATGCGGGTGCGGGTGGGGCGCTCGCGGGCGCGACGGCGGGTTTTCTCGTCGTGGCGGCCGAGGCGCTCGTCGCTTCCGTCCTCGAGCGCCTCGACTTTCCGTTTCCAAAGGCGATGCTCGCGACGTCGGCCAACGCGCTCGCGACGGACATCGTCGCCGCGCTGATCGTCGGCGGCGCACTCGCCGCGCTCGGGTCGGCGTGGGTCGTCCTGCTTCGAACGCAGCGCATCTCGGCCGTGCAGCCCGTCGGCGGTCGCGTCGACCTGCCGCCGGCGCCGACGCCTCCTCCGCCGGTGCAGCACATTCCGCCTGGAAACGGCTGAGAAGCGGCACGCTCGACGTGCTAATCGCCCGGCGATGAAGCCGGCCGACATCCTGCGGGCGCGGATCGCGATCCAACTCGGGCGACCGCGGCCCGACGCGACCGCGGTGGTCCGCACGTTCTGCGCGGTGCAGGCGCAGGACTATCGCGCGTCGCTCTGGGGCATCGGGCTTCGCGTGAGCGGCGCGCAGGAGTCCGATGTGGAGCGGGCGCTCGAAACGCGCTCCATCGTTCGAACCTGGCCGATGCGCGGCACGCTCCACTTCGTCGCGGCGGACGACGTTCGCTGGATGTTGCGACTCATGACGTCGCGCGTGCTCTCGGGCGCGGCAGCGAGGTACCGCGAGCTCGAGCTCGACGACCGCGTGTTCGCCCGCGCGCGAGCCGTGGTGGAGAAGCGGCTCTCGGGCGATCGCCGGCTCACGAGGCCGGAGCTCTTCGAGGTGCTCGACCAGGCCGGCATCGAGACGGCGAACCAACGCGGCGTCCACATCCTGTCGTTTCTGTCGATGACCGCCGTGCTCTGCATCGGTCCCCACCGCGGCAAACAGCCGACCGTTGCGCTCCTCGACGAGTGGGTCCCCCAATCGCGCTCGCTCGACGAGGAGGAAGCGCTGGGCGAGGTCGCGCACCGCTACTTCGAGAGCCACGGGCCCGCGACCGAGCAAGACCTCGCGTGGTGGACCGGCCTGCCCCTCGGCATGGTTCGGCGCGGTATCGACGTCGCGCGGGCCCACCTCGAACAACGCGGCGACTACCTCGTCGACCGCCGGAGCGCCGCCGAGGCCACGTCGGAACGCGTGCATCTGCTACCGCCGTTCGACGAGTACACCGTCGCGTACAAGGACCGCAGCGCGTTCCTCGATCCCGAGCACGCCGAGCGCACGCGCTTCGGCATCATGTCGCCGGTCGCGGTGATCGACGGACGGATCGCCGGCGTTTGGTCGCGCGCGACGAAGAAGGACCGTGTGAGTCTGCTGATCGAAACGTTCGAGCCCGTGACCAAGCGGCTCCGCTCCGAGATCGAGCGCTGCGCCGCGCGCTACGGGCAGTTTCTCGGGATGCCCGCGGACGTCGAGCTGACGGCTTCGTAGCGCCGCCAGCAAAGGCCTCGGCGCGGGACGGCTCAGCGCTTGATGCCCGCGAGCGCTTCTTCGATCTTTTTCGCGGCGCCTGCGGCATCCCCGCGGGTCACGAGCTCGAGCGCGGTGCGCGCTCCGACGATCGCGCGCTCCGCGGCGCGCGCAGCCGCTTCCGCCTCCTCCGCGGCGAGCGCCGCGCGATGCGCCGATTCGCGAGCGATGCGCGCCATCTCGTGACGCTCCGCCGCGAGCTGACGAAGACCCGCGAGCTCGCGATCGATCTGGTGCGCGAGCGTCCGCGGCGAGGGCGCAGCAGGAGGGACACGCGCGCCGGCCGATGCGAGCTCCCCGATGGTTTGCTCGCGCGCCGTCTCGCTGTCTTCGATCCGAGATGGGTCGAAGGGGACGCGAAGGGCGGTCGACGAGGCGGTGTCTTGCGCGGCGTTTCGCTGCTGCAAGTCGCGCAGCTCTTCGCGGGTACGTGCGTCGACGCGAAACGCGACGGTCGGGATTTCGTCGAAGTCGTCTTCGACCTCGTGTTCGGCCGTGGGCGCGAGTTCTGGAGCTTGTATCGCCGGCGCCTGGCTCGAGTCGCGACGGCGTGCGCGCGCGCTCACGGGTGCGTCGGGCGCGCGAAACCGCCGCGCTGCGGGGTCGGAGCTCGGGATGAGGCGGCGGCCGACGACCGCGGTCGGCTCGGTGTCCCGCGGCGTGGTCTGGCTCGGCAGCGAGCTCGACGTCGCGCGGCTCGCCGAGGTGAGCGCCTCTTGTTCCTGCGAGAGGACCGGCACCTGTTCGTGCAGCGGGTACAGCGACGGTTGCCGCGGTGACGCGGGCGACGGCGCAGCCGGGCCCCGCCGCGCAACCGCGTTCTCGAACCAGCGCATCTGCCGCATCGAGTTGCGGCGGACGAACCGCGCCAGCGACTCCTGCGAGTCTTTGAGATAGCCGTGCACGTACAGCCACTCTTCGAGCACGTGCGCAATCTCCCGCGTGCTCTGCGGCCTTCGCGCGGGATCTTTCTCGAGGCAACGAAGGACCAGCGCCGCGAGCGCGCGATCCATCTTCGGGCGAAGCCGCAACAGATCCACCGGCGGCTTCTTGAGCACCGCCTCCAGCACCGCGATCTCGTCTTTCCCCGGGAACGGAGGTTTGTTCGAGAGCAGCTCGAAGAGCATCACCCCGAACCCGAAGATGTCGGCGCGGTGATCGAGCATTTTCTGCTCGAGCTCTTCCGGCGCGACGTGGCCCATCGGGCGCGCGGGCAGCTCGCTGGTCGTCACCGTGAGGCGATCTTTCGCTTTCGCGAGCCCGAAGTCGGTGACCTTCACCTCGCCGTGAAACCCGACCAGGACGTTCTGCGCGGAGAGATCGCGATGCACGAGGTGCAAGAGCTCACCCCGCTCCGAACGCAGCTCGTGTGCAGCCGCGAGACCGCGCGCGACACACCAGCCGATGTACACCACGAGCCGCTCGGGAAACTGCTCTCCCGTTTCGATGACGCTCTTCGAAAGCCGCGCCAGCGAGACGCCCTGCACGAGCTCGGAGGCGAGGTACGGCCCCTGCTCGTCTTGTCCCCAGCCGACCACGGTCACGACGTGCGGATCGCGAAGGGCCGCCGTCATCCACACTTCGTCGAGGAAGCGCTTGCCGATCCCTTCGTCGTCGAGCGCGTCGGGCAGGACGCGTTTGACGGCGATCAGCTGGCCCGGGTTCTGCGGGCCGACCGTCCGACAGAGGTCGACGCGGGCCGTCGACCCCGTTGCGATGGTGGCGAGGACCTCGAAGCGCAGGCCGAACCCGCCTTCGTTCTGGATACGCGCGCCCCCCGGCCTACCCGGAGGCATCCCCGGAGGAGCAGGGCCGCGGCCGTCAGAGGCCTCTCGAGACATCGGCCAAGAAGGGTAGTCCATCCGACAGTACGCACGATCAGCCTTTTCGGGTACGGTGCGTAACGTCGCAGGAGGACCTTACTTGCCCTGCGCACGGGATCTTCGCCATGGCCGTCGACCAGAGTCTCCTCGAGCGCATCGCCCAAAAGCTTCGCACTGCCCGCTCGTCGCTCGACCCCCTCGCGCTCGCAGCCGAGACCGCGATAAACCAAGACCGGATCGAGCCGCGCGTCGATCGCCCCCCGACGTCGAAGGATTCGATCCTCGCGCGCGCAGCTCAACTCTACGGCTCGAAGCGCGGCTCCGAGGACACGCCGCCGACGGGCTTCGATCCGGCTGCGGCTGCGCTCTTCGAAGCGCTCGTCGAGGGCGCGTTCCTCGTCGCGAACGCCGACGGTGACTTCGACTCCGAAGAGCGCTCCGCCTTCGAGAACGTCGTCCTCGCAGCGACCGACAAACGCGTCTCGGGAGACCAGCTCACGGCGCTCCTCGCGGATCTCGATCAGCTGCTCGTCGAGGACGGTCTCGACAAACGCGTGCAGGTCGTGTCGAGGACGGTCGCTCGCCCCGAGGCTCAGCGCGAGGTGCTCCGCGTCGCCGCGTTGATCGGCCAGATCTCCGGCGGAATCAGCACGGTCGAGCGTGAAACGATGGACCGCTTGGCGACGGGCTTCGGCCTCGACGCGAAGGTCGTCGACGAATCCATCGCCGACGCGCAAGCCGTTCTCGAAAGTTAGTCCGCTTCCTCATCGAGGGGCTCGCGTTGCTCGCGCTCCGCGGGTCGGGGTTCGCCTCGCGCGAAGCGGCCGACACTCGTCCGACACACCGCGTTAGCTCTGCAGCGCTGGCCAGGCGGGCACGGTTTGACTAGGGTGCGCGCGCCATGAGCTCCATGCCCGCACCGAAGCCCGCTCAGCCTCCCGCACACCTCGAGGACGGACACGACACCTCGAACAAAGCGCAGGTTTCGACGGCACATCGGCCGGGTACCAACGGCGTCGACACGTCGACGCTCGCGGTCGGCCCCGCCGTCGCGCGCCACCCCGGCGACACGAAGTCCGCGGACGTCGTCAAATGCCTTCGCGACGACGGCTCGCTCGATCCGCGCACCGATCCGAACCTCTCCTCGGAAGAGGTCGTCGCGCTCTACGAGGCGATGCTCCGCACGCGCATCCTCGACGACCGACTCGTCACGCTCCAGCGCCAGGGCCGCATCGGCTTCCACATCGGCTCGCTCGGTGAAGAGGCGGCGATCCTCGGCAGCGCGTTCGCGATGCGCCCGCAGGATTGGATGTTCCCCTGCTACCGCGAGTTCGGCGGCGCGCTCTGGAGAGGGATGCCGCTCCAGCGTTACGTCGACAACATGTTCGGCAACTCGAACGATCCGGCGAAGGGTCGTCAGATGCCGGACCACTACTGCTACCGCAAGGCGAAGGTGACGAGCATCAGCTCGCCCATCGGTACGCAGATCACGCAAGGCGTGGGCTTCGCGTGGGGCGCGAAGATCAAGCACGACGACCTCGTCACGATGATCTACTTCGGCGAGGGCGCGACGAGCTCGAACGAGTTCCACAACGGCATGAACTTCGCGGGCGTGTTCAAGACGCCGGCGGTCTTCTTCTGCCGCAACAACGGCTGGGCGATCAGCGTCCCGACCGAGCGCCAGACGGCCAGCCGCACCTTCGCCGAGAAGGCGGTCGCGTACGGCATGCCCGGCGTTCGCGTCGACGGCAACGACCTCTTCGCGGTGATCAAGGTCACGCGCGAAGCGGTCGAACGCGCCGCGCGCGGCGAAGGTCCGACCCTCATCGAGGCGATGACCTACCGCCTGAGCGGTCACTCGACGAGCGACGATCCGAAGGCGTACCGCCCCGACGGCACGCTCGATCCGTGGCGCGCACAGGATCCGCTCGCGCGCCTTCGCAAGCACCTCCACAAGCACCACGGCTGGACGGAGGCGCGCGACAAGGATCTCGAGGCGCGCGTCGACGCCGAGCTCCGCGAAGCGGTGAAAATCGCCGAGGCGACGCCCGCGCCTTCGCTCGACTCGATGTTCGAAGAGGTGTTCGCCGATCTTCCGTGGCACCTCAGCGAGCAAAAGGCCGAGCTCGTGAATGGCCCGCGCGCCAAGGGCCACGGGCACTGACCGCCGGCGGTCGCTGGATCATTGTCCTGATCGGGCGACCACACGGCTGCAAAATCTCCCCCCTAGCCCCCCTCACTTCGTGAGGGGGGAACACCAGCCTCGCGCGCTGCCCTCTCTCCTCCCCCCTCACGAAGTGAGGGGGGCCGGGGGGGAGAAATAGCAGCCCTACCCTTCCCCCAAAGCCACCCCGCCCCGTCCGAGGAATAACGGTATGCCGCAGATGAACATGGTTCAGGCCATCAACGACGCGCTTCGGCTCGAGATGCGCCGTGACCCGCGCGTCGTCCTGATGGGCGAGGACATCGGAAAGGTCGGAGGCGTCTTCCGCGTCACGCAGGGCCTCTTCGACGAGTTCGGCGACGACCGCGTGATCGACACGCCGCTCTCCGAAGGCGGCATCATCGGCACGGCGATCGGCATGGCGCTCTACGGCCTCGTGCCCGTGCCGGAGATCCAATTCGGCGACTTCATCTTCCCCGCGTACGACCAGATCGTCAGCGAGCTCGCGAAGTATCGCTATCGCTCCGGCGGCGAGTACTCGGCGAAGCTCGTCATCCGCACGCCGGTCGGCGGCGGCATCCGCGGCGGCCACTACCACTCGCAGTCGCCCGAGGCGCAGTTCATCCACGTCGCCGGCCTCAAGGTCGTTTGCCCCGCGACGCCGGCCGACGCGAAGGGTCTCTTGCTCGCGTCGATCCGCGACCCCGATCCGGTGCTCTTCTTCGAGCCGAAGCGCGTGTACCGCGCGGCAAAGGGCGACGTTCCCGAAGGCGATTTCGTCGTGCCGCTGGGCAAGGCGAACGTCGTCAAGCCTGGCAAAGACGTGACGATCGTCGCCTGGGGCGCGATGCTCTACGAAGCGCTCGACGCGGCGCAGAAGGCGGCGGAAAAGGGCATCGACTGCGAGGTCATCGATCTCCGCACGCTCTGGCCGATCGACATCGATACCATCATCGAGTCGGTGAAGAAGACGGGCCGCGTCGTCGTCGTGCACGAGGCGCCGAAGAGCTGCGGCCTCGGCTCGGAGATCGTCGCGCTCATCAACGAGAAGGCGTTCCTCCACCTCGAGGCGCCGCCGAAGCGCGTCACCGGCTTCGACACGCCGTTCCCGTACACGCTCGAGAACGAGTACCTCCCGCTCTCGCACCGCATCGTTCCGGCGGTCGTCGAGACCGCGGGCTACTGAGTCGACACCCACCGCTCGAGAGATCGTATGAGCACCTACGAATTCAAGCTCCCTGACATCGGCGAAGGCGTCACCGAAGGCGAGATCGTCAAGTGGCTCGTGCAGCCCGGTGAGATCGTCAAAGAAGATCAGCCGATGGTCGAGGTGATGACGGACAAGGCGACCGTCGTCATCACGGCGCCGAAAGCCGGCTCGATCAAAGAGCTGCGCGGCGAGGTCGGACAGATCATCCCGGTCCACGCCGTGCTCGTCGTTTTCGATCTCTCGGGTGGCGCTCCGTCGGAGGCCGCGAAGCCCGCGGCCGCCGCGGCACCTGCTCCCGCGGCGAAGAAGGACGACGGCCCCGCTGCAACGGCCGTCGGCGACATCCGCGAAGATCTCCCGGGGATGAGCCTCCTCGCTTCCCCTGCGAAGAGCTCCGCGGTGAACGGCCACGCCGCGACGACGGCGGGCTACTTCAACGCGAAGCCTCTCGCGACGCCCGCGACGCGCAAGCTCGCGCGCGACCTCGAGGTCGATCTGCGGACGGTGCCGCCTTCGGGCGCGCAGGGCCGCGTCACGAAGGACGACGTCCGCAAGCTGAAGGACGGTGGTCCGGGCGTGTGGGGTTCGATCCACGACGCACCGGCGAACGCGCCGGTCGCGCAACCGCACAGCGCGCCGGTCGCGGCGCGCTCGAACGGGGACGTCGCGCGGCACGAGCCGGCGCGAACGCCTGCCGCGGTCCCGAGCGACGCCCTCGATCAGCGACAGCCGCTCCGCGGCGTTCGCAAGCGCATCTTCGAAGGGATGAGCCGCTCGAAGCACACGGCGGCGCACTTCACCTTCGTCGAGGAGTGCGACGCGACGGCGCTCATGGCGCTGCGTGATCGGCTCAAGCCGGCGGCGGACAAGGCGGGCGCGAAGCTCACGTTCCTCCCCTTCATCACGAAGGCGGTCGTCGCGGCCCTCAAGAAGAACCCGTCGCTCAACTCGGCCTTCGACGAGGCGACGAACGAGATCGTCCAGAAGGGCCGCTTCAACATCGGCATCGCCACGTCGACCGACGCGGGCCTCATCGTGCCGGTGGTGCGCGACGCGGACCGCAAGAGCATCCTCGACGTCGCGCGCGAGATCGCTCGCCTCGGCGAGGACGCGAAGGCCGGCAAGGTCCGCCCGGACGACCTGGGCGGCTCGACCTTCACCATCACCTCGCTCGGCGCGCAGGGCGGGCTCTTCGCGACGCCCATCCTCAACTTCCCGGAGGTCGGGATCCTCGGCGTGCACCGCATCAAGGAGAAGCCCGTCGTGAAGAACGGGCAAATCGTGATCGGGCACGTGATGCTGCTGTCGCTCTCGTTCGACCACCGCATCATCGACGGCCACGTCGGCGCGGCGTTCGCCTACGACATCATCAACATGCTCGAAGATCCCGACCGTCTCTTCCTCGAGATGGCCTGATCGTCTCGACGCGGGTCAGTCCATACACAGCTCGTTCGAGCCACACTCCATCGAGGTGCGCCACGAATCGAGCATCGAACGGACGCCCTCACACTTCGCATCGCGGACCTCGGTGAGACACTCGCCGAGGTCTTCGTTCGAGACCCCGTTTTTGCAGTCCTCGTCTCGGCCGAGGTCGCGCGTCAGCTCTTCGCGCGTCGTCGACAAGCAGTGCTGCCGGCTGCTGAAACGTTTGGTTTCGCCGATCTCGCCGCACTCTTCTTGGCGGTCGCACGTCGCCTTCGCGACCTTCTCGATGGCGCTCCTCGCCGTCACTTGCGGGAGCGCCGCGGGCACGGCGGGCTTCGGCTCCTCGTCGCTCATGCTGCATGCAGCGCCGAGTGCTCCGAGGCCCAACATCGCGAACGTCGTCGGAATGATCTTCATCACGAATCCTCCGACTTGTTGTCACAGCAACCACCGCGCCACGGCGTAGGTTGACTCGAACATCCACGAAAACGGCCGATCAGTTGGACACGTTTGCCTCAAGCGCCCGACGCACGCACAATGGCCGCGTTCTCATGGCGCCGCGAAAGGTCGCGTCCGCGCTGCTCGTCGACGACGATACGGCGTTCCGTTGTGCACTCCAGGGTGCGCTGCGCCGCCGTGGTGTTCGCGCCGTCACGGCCGCGAGCGTGGAGGAGGGCTTTCATCTCCTCGAGGACGAGCCGGTCGATCTCGTCGCGATCGACTACCGCATGCCCAACACCGACGGGCTCGAGGCGATCGCGCGGTATCGAAAGCTGTGCCCCGAAGCCGTCATCATCATGCTCACCGGGTTCGGCGACATCCCGCTCACGGTGGCGGCGATGCGCGAAGGAGCGGACACGCTCCTCACGAAGCCGGTCGACGTCGACCGACTCCTTCGCGAGGCGGCGGCCATTCCGCCGCCCGATCGCGACGGCGTGCGCCCTCCCCCTTCGACACGCACGTACAAGCTCGAACAGGTGGAGCGCGAGACGCTCGAGGCCGCGCTCAGCGACGCCGGCGGCGTGGTCGCAACGGCGGCGAAGATGCTCGGCATCGATCGCCGCACGTTGCAACGCAAGCTGAAGCGAATCGGCTGACGCGGTTACTCTCTCTCTAATCTTTGTCGAGCGCGACCCCGAGCTCGCGGAGCAATGACGCGCCGTCACCACGCCAGGCGCTGCCGTGCATGCAGGCGAGTGTCGTCGGCGCGAGCTTGGCGAGCCGCTCGATGTGGCGCTTCGCGAGCTTCGTGTGTGAGTAGTAGTCGAACGCGTGCCTGAAGGCTTCGCTCGGCCCGAGCACGTCGCCTTCGGTGAGCGCGGGCGTCTTCGCGCCGGGCTGCGTGAACAAGTCCCCGCATAGCAGCGTGCGCGTCTCCTTCTCGAAGAAGAATCCGCAATCCCAGGCGTGCGGAACGTGCGGCGTGTCGAGCCACATCAGGCGCTTGTTGCCGAGGACGAGCTCTCCCTCGTCGGGGAGCGCGTGCGGCTCTCGATCGGCGACGTCGCTGAGCGACACCATCGCAGCGACCGCGCCGCTCACCGATCGCGCATTCGGCGCGACCGCCAAGAATTCGTTCAACGAGCCGCACTCGTCGGCCTCGTAGTGCGAGACACCGATCCAACGAAGCTTCGCGACCGGCATCACCGTCTCGATCGCCTCACGCACCAGCGCAAACATGCGGCGCGGCCCGGTGTGCATGAGGAACGGCTCGTCGTCGACGACGAGGTACTGATTGAAGCTGAACCCACCGGGCATCGTCGGCCCTTCGATCGGTGTGTTGATGCGGTAGATGCCGGCCACGACCTCGTCGATTCGCGTCCCCGACTGCGCGTTCGTCGTCCCCATGTTTTCCCCCCTGGTTTCGTTTGGTGCGGCAGTTTGGCTACGTCGTGCTCCCGCTCGCGCCTCAATCGCGCGGGCGAAAATCGTAGGTCGTCGGGGCGGGGCTCGGCGATGACGACGACGCCGGCGCGGCCGCTCCACCGAGCGGAAGGAAGTTTCCGTAGGCCGGCGGCCGAGGCGCGCCCTTCACCCAAACGGATCGAAGGCGCGCGCTCTTGTCGGTCCACTCGAAGATCGCATCCATGTCGGTGCCTTCCTCGAAGCGGAGGAGGAGCCGTAGCTCCGATCCGTCGGACGCGACGAAGGTCTTGCCGTCCCCCTTCACGATGCTGACACCCTTCGGCGTACCGCCGGTGTCGTTCGTGCCGCTGCAACGAACGCGCAGCCACTCGCGAAGGGCCTTGGTCTCGCAGCCGAGCTTCGTCGAGCCGTACACGGCGACCTCACGCGGGACCTGCGCCCACTCCTCGTCGGTTGGAGCCGTCGCCACCGACGGATCCGACGTCGGGGCGGAGGCAGGCGGTGGTGCGACCGACGACGCGCTCGCGATGGGCGCGCTCGACGCCGATGCGCGGCTCTTCGCGGAGGTCGCGCGCTTCGGACGGTCGCTTTCGTCCTCGTCGTCCTCCTCGTCGTCCTTGGCGCTCGTGTCGTCGCGCCGCGCTTCGTCCTTTCCGGTCAACATCGCGACGCCGAGCCCTCCGACGCCGATGAGCGCGAGGGCGGCCACGAGATACAGCACCACGCGCGAGCCGCCTTTCGAGGCCCCGGACGACGATGTCATCGGCGGGCGCGGCAACGCCGGCGCAGCCGCCGAGAGCTGCGTCGACCCTTCGGCGTTTGCACCGACAGGCAAACCCGCGACGGTCCCGCTCACGCTGGCAGCAGCCGAGCTCACCTCGATCGGCGCGCCCATCACCGTGCCGCCCGCGCCGGGTGCGAGCTCGGTCATCTGTCCGTATGGCTGCGAAGCCGCGCGCGCAGCGTCGCGCGTGGAGAGCGGCTCGGGCCCGAGCAGCGACAACGCGACGTCCTTCAAATTCGTGTCGGGCGGACCGGCGACCTCGGCGAGAGCGCGCGCGGCCTCCCCCGCGGAGGCGAACCGCGCCGCCGGATCGTTCGCCACACACCGCGAGAAGAACGCTTCGAAGCCGCTCGGCAGCGGAACCGGCGAGCGCTGGGACGGGGGCGGGTACGTCGGCGCCAGGATCTCCCCGTAGAGCTCACCGACCGAGTCTGCGTCCCAGAAGGTGCGGCCTGCGAGCATGCGAAACGCGATGAGCCCGAACGCCCAGATGTCGACGGCCTGGGAGAGGCTTCCTTTCTTCGTCTGCTCGGGCGCCATGTAGGTCGGCGTGCCGCCCGCGGTCGTGGTGTTCGACACGCCCTGGATCAGCTTGGCGATGCCGAAGTCGAGGATCTTCACGAGGAGCTCGCCGTCCTCGTCGCGCGTGAGAAACAGGTTCTCCGGCTTCATGTCGCGGTGCACGACGCCGGCGGCATGCGCCTTGTCGAGCCCCTTCGCGAGCTGATTCATGATGGCGACGACCTGGCCGGCGGGCAGCGTTCCGCGCCCCGCGAGGACGTCGCCGAGCTCCTTGCCGCGCAGAAACTCCATCACGAGGAACGGGACACCGCCCTCGACCCCCGCGTCGGTCACACCGACCACGTGCCGGCTCTGGATGATCGACGAGACGCGCGCCTCCTGCGCGAAACGCGTCTGCAAATCGCGGCTCGCGACGATCTCCGGGCGCATCGTCTTCAGCGCGACGCGCTGGCTCGTGGCGGCGTGCTCGGCCTCGTAGACCGTCCCCATGCCGCCCGACTTGAGGGGCCGCACGATGCGGTAGCGCCCGGCGAACAACATACTCGGTGAAAGCGTCTCGCTCATCGGTCCGGATCTCGATCGACCGCCGAGTCTAGCCGAGGTCGGCCGCGCTCCGAATCCCCACGCGCATGCCGCGGCTTCCGGCCGTTCGCACGAGGGATTCCCGCGTCACACTGCCTCACGATTTGGTGCCTTTTCGGGGCCGCGTCGGTGCACCGTCGCGCAGCGTCGACAACATCACGCGCGCGACGACGCCGCGAAACCATTGATGAGCCGGGTCGGTGTGCGCGCGGTCGTTCCAGACCATCGCGACGGGCACCGGCGGAAGGGCGACCGGCGGCTCCAGCATGACCAGCTCGAGCCGCTCTGCGATTTGGCCGACGAGCTCACGGGGTGCCGTGAAGAAGCAATCGGTCTGCGCGACGATCTCCGGCGCGTCGAGGAACCCGGGAACGACGACGCCAATCGTTCGCTCGAGCCCCGCGGCCGCGAGCGCGCGATCGACGAGGCTCGGCCCGGGTGTCCCGAGCCGCACCTGCACGTGCGGATAACGAACCCACGCATGCGCATCGAACCGCCGGCGAGCCGGGTGTCCGCGACGCGCGAGCACGATGAAGCGCAGACTCCCGAGGGGACGCATGCGCCTACCAGGACCTTCCTTCGGCGCGGGAGCGAGCGCGACATCTGCGAGCTCGGGATCGGGCTGGGCGACGTCCAGCCGCGCCAGGGGAGCCTCCGCCGTCATCGCGGCCAGGAGCGCGGGTACCGCGGGCGCGAGCAGATCCGGACAGGCGAGCGTAAAGACGCGCTCCGACGTACGAGCCTCGAACATGGCATCCGCCGACAGGACGCGGCCCATCTGCTCGAGGAGCCCTCGCACCGGCTCTCGAAGCGCGTCGGCGCGGCGTGTGCGCGCCATGCCCTCCGGCCCGCGCACGAGCAATGGGTCTCCGAGGATCTCTCGCAGCCGAGCCAGCGCGTGGCTCGTCGCCGATTGGCTCAACGACAGGCGCTTCGCGGCGCGCGTGACGTGCGCCTCCGCCAGCAGCGCATCGAGCGCCACCAGCAGGTTCAAGTCGAACTTGGATACATCGATTCGGTGCATCATCGAATGAACATCATCGATGAGACAGATGATACGCGCAGCTGCATGCTCCGGCGCAGGAGGAACGGCACATGCGGGTGTTCGTCACGGGTGGTTCGGGCTTCGTCGGCGGTCACGTCATCGAGGCCTTGGTCGGTGCGGGTCATGAGGTCGTCGCGATGGCGCGATCCGATGCGAGCGCACGGATCGTCGAGGGGTTCGGCGCGCGCGCCTCTCGCTCGGCGCTCGGAGCCGTGGAGCCGTCGCACCTCGCAGGCTGCGACGCGGTCGTCCACGCAGCTGCCTTCGTCGAAGAATGGGGCACGCGGGAGCAATTTCAGCGCGCCAACGTCGACGGCACGCAGAACCTCCTCGACGCGGCGAAGACGGCCGGCGTCGGTCGCTTCGTCTTCATCGGCACCGAGGCGGCGCTGTTCGACGGGCACGACCTCGTCGACGTCGACGAGACCGCGCCGTATCCCACGCGGCAGCGCTTCCTCTACTCCGAGACGAAGGCGGAGGCGGAGAGGCGCGTTCTCGCAGCGAACGGGCCGGGCTTCACGACGGTTTCGGTTCGCCCCCGGCTCGTCTGGGGCCCGCGGGATGCGACGGTATTGCCGGCGATCGTCGAGATGGTGAACAAAGGCGCGTGGTCGTGGCTCGACGGAGGCCGCGCGCGAACGTCGACGACCCACGTCCGAAACCTCGCCCACGCCGTGCTCCTTGCGCTCGAGACGGGCCGCGGCGGTCAGGCGTATTTCGTCGCCGACGACGGCGAGCGATCCATGCGCGAGTTCCTCGACGCCCTCGCTCGAACGAGGGGTGTCGCGCTTCCGAATCGCAGCATGCCGGGCGCAATTGCGCGCCCTCTCGCCACCGCGGTGGAATCGCTATGGCGCCTATTCGGCATTCGGCGCGCACCGCCCATGACGAGCTTCACCATTTCGATGATGTCGCGCTCGGTGACCGTGCGCACCGACAAGGCTCGGGCAGAGCTCGGTTATCGCCCAATCATCGGCGTCGACGAGGGCCTCGCGCAGCTCTGACGCTCGACGGCGGGTTTCAGAGGTCGAACGGAACCACGAAGCGGTCGCGCTGCTCCCACAGATTCAACGGCTCACAGCGATCGCCGTCGCAATCTTTGGCTTGCCTGGCCTCGAGTGTCTCGCCCGCGACGATATGCGGGTTGCCGTCGCTGTCGCGGAGGTGAATCTCGGCGCGCGTGGACACGACCTCGGACAGCTCGGGATACGAGGTGTACGTCCGCGTGACCCAGCCGCACTCTTCGACGATCTCCAAGCAGACGTCGTCACATTGCTCGTACGTCTCTTGGTGGCAATCGTCCCAACACTCGTCTTCGGTGACCGTGCCGCAAACCGGCTCGCACACTTGGGTGCAGTCGTCTTCGCAAACCGTCTCGGTCCAGCAGTACCCCTCGTCGTCACAGACCACGTCGTCGTAACAGGTCGTCTCGCACTCGTCCCAACACTCGTCCCAGCAGTCCTCGTAGGTGACCGGCTCGCAGACCTGGACGCAGACGTCTTCGGTCACGAGCTCACACATGGTCTCCCACTCGACGCACACATCCTCGCAGACGTATTCGTCCTGCTCCCAGTCGTAGCTCAGCGCGAGCTGTTCCGCCTCGATGCGAAACGCCCCGGAAGCGTCGGTGCGGATGCCGTTCGGCTCGGTGACGTCCTGCTGGAAGCGGCGCTCGATCTCGGTCCCGTCGGCAACCTGGAAGTACAGGACGTATTCGTCGATGTCGGCGCGGCCGAGCGGCGTGACGCCGTCGGCTCCGACCACGATGCCGGTCGCGTCCAAGCGCTGACCGGCGTCGTCGTGCCTACCGCACGCGGCCGACATCACGATGAATCCAAGCCCGACGAAGATCGATTGAAGGCGCATCTGTCCGTCTATTACGTTTCGGGCCGCGCCCTTCGCACAGGCGTTGGACTGCCGCGACGCGACGAGCACGGTTTC
Source organism: Polyangiaceae bacterium (assembly GCA_013361525.1). Classification (GTDB taxonomy): domain Bacteria; phylum Myxococcota_A; class Polyangia; order Polyangiales; family Polyangiaceae; genus Xiheicaenibacterium. The sequence goes on from JABFXY010000211.1 coordinate 28,768, forward strand.
GGCGTCAAACGCGCACCCGGCACGCCGCGTGGCCGAGGATTCGCTCACCGTCCTTGAAGGATGTCGGGGTCGGCGACCACCCTCGCGCGAACCGCGCGTCCAAGAGCTCGTCCGCGGTGGGCTCGTGGCTCCAGACGGCGACCGCCGTCAATCCGCCGAGTCACGTGGTGTCGTAGACGAGATAGATCCCTTGCGACCACCGCACGACGACGTCGTGCGTGTATTCGTCCTGCACGACGACCTTGCAGACAATGCGCTCGGGTGTCGATGCGAGGCCGGCCACGACGACGTCGTGCAGTGTCCCTTGTGGCTCGACGAAGCTACGAATGCGCTCGACCTCGTCGTCGGGGAACGGCGAACGAAGCTCGATCTCCACGGAGTCGATTATGACTCACTTGGGCTTCTTGAACAGCAGCACGAAGCGATCGCTCGTGCCGCGCTTTTCACCGGCCTGCCGCGGCGATGCACTCCAATCCATCGTATCGGTCGGATTGCGCAGGAACGAAGCCGAGCGATCCAAGACGAAACCGGCGCGCTCGATCTCTTCGCGCACCACCGATTCCTCGATGCGATGC
>JABFXY010000156.1 GCA_013361525.1 Polyangiaceae bacterium
CCGCGCCGCCGTCGTCCTCCCCGGATTTCACTGGCCATGTGGAATTTGGGAGACAGACGGTGCGCGGAGGGCTATAGAGCCCTCCCGCTGCTTCGGCAGCGCTACCTTGAAAACTTGATTGCAGTGAGTCGGCGCTGAAGAAGCGTCGGTCTTCTGCACCCGGGGCTGTAGCTCAGTTGGGAGAGCGCCTGCATGGCATGCAGGAGGTCAGGGGTTCGATTCCCCTCAGCTCCACCGGTCAAACCGAAGACGCGCGAGGTCGCGACGCGGGCTGTCCGTGTCAGTCGCCAATCACTCGCTGCCAGATCAGCCACAGCAGCGAGCTGCGCATCCCCTCCGCTGCTTCCCCGCGCCACGATCGTCGCTGATGACTTGGTCAGAAGGCGGCGCCTTACCAAGCCGGCGGCGGGTATTGCGACTCGGAGTGGCCGAGACAGGCTGCGTTCGCGGGTGAGAGGCTCGCGATTGGTGCGCTCGGCCAGCCTGCATCCTCAAACTCCCGACAGGCTCGCGGCGAGAAGGCACTTTCCTTCTAAGCACCGTTCGCGAGCGCGTTGTCGCTGTGCACGAACGGTCCCTTCTTTACTCGCCAGCGAATCGATAGACCGTCGGTCGTTCACCCGAACCGTCTCCCGTGGGGCTGAGCCCGGGAGGGAGTCCGACGCGCGCGGATTCGACGACGTAACCAGAGCGGCCCCTCGCCGCGCCAGAAAGCCCGTCCGTCGCCTGCCGGAGCTTGTTGTTTTCCCGAGAAGTTTGGCGACCCATTGGCCGTGTTTACGCAAGGACCACGTCGCGCCACGACCCCGTGCCGCTTGATGCGACGTGCGGTGTGCGGAGTCGAATGGGTGTTCGAGGCGTGTGCTCAGCGGCGCTCGACACAACGAGGCGACACCTCTTACACGGCTTGATTCCCCGCACAGTCTCGCGGATCATCAGCATCCCGTTGACACGATGATGGCGCCCACATTGCTCACACCCCAAGAAGTCTACGGCTTCGCGGAGGTGGCGGCACAGTTCGATATGAAGCCTGCCGTACTTAGCTGGCAGGGCGGAATCATCTCACGACCGGCGCAGAACGCATTGCTTCTGGTGACCCGAGCACCGGTTGATGGTCTCGACTATCACGATCGATGGGATGGGGAAGACCTTGTGTATGGAGCGCGTGGCCAGCGTGGAAATCAGCGTCTCTCCGGCGTCAATCAGCTGCTGGCCACCAACGCGCGAACCAATTACGTATTTGAATCGCTTGGTCGCGGTCAGCTTCGCTTTCACGGTACGGCGATCGCAGTACGTTATTGGTGGGATTACGCACCGGACATCGACGGCGTCGAACGTAGGGTACTGAAATATCTACTCCGGCTGGGCGCGGACCGATCTTATGCCGAGGAGGATACCGGAGAGGTGCCCATCGAGCGAAGCGAAGAAGGGGCTAGACAGCTCAAATACCACCTGACCATCGAACGATGCCGCGCACTCGTGGCGGATGCTAAACGATACTGGAGTGCGCGAGACCCCCTGCTTCGTTGTGAAGTCTGCTCGATCAGCTTCCTCGAGAGCTACGGCGAGATCGGTAAAGGCTATATCGAAGCCCATCATAGGGTCCCCCTCGCCGCATTGGACGGCGCGACGGAGGTCATGGTTCGAGACCTTGCACCGGTTTGCGCGAATTGTCATAGGATGCTACACGCACAGGACGGTCGCACTGTGGAAGACCTGCGCCAACTGCTTGCGCGCAAGAACGCAGTTCATTATGCAAGCCACAAGTAGTACGGCCATGTCACGCAAACGTCCACTTACTGCGCTAGACCTCTTCTCAGGCGCAGGCGGTCTTACAACTGGCCTCAAGAAGGCTTCGTTTCGCGTCCTCGGTGCGGTCGAAATCGATTCGGCCGCGTTGAACACGCTCCGCCAAAACCACCCCGAGGTTCGGACCTGGCAGTGCGACATTAGGCAGCTACCCGTCGCACAGGTGCGAAGCGCTCTAAAGCTGAAACTTCGTGACCTCGACCTTCTCGCCGGGTGTCCGCCCTGTCAGGGCTTCTCGACACTCCGCAGCCTTAATGGCGGGCGCAAGGTGGTGGAAAAACAAAACGAGCTCCTGTTTGAAATGCTGCGCTTCGCTCGTGGGCTGCAACCAAAGATCGTGATGCTGGAAAATGTTCCGGGACTCGCCGAAGATCGAAGGCTACGCGCGTTTCAAGCGGCATTGGAGGATGCGGGCTACGAATGCGAATGGCGAATCGTGGACGCTTCCAATTACGGCGTCCCACAACGACGGAACCGCCTCATTTTCCTCGGATCTCGAGTCGGCAAACCAGTGTTCCCGCGCATCGCAACTACGCGCGTAACGGTCCGCCAGGCTATCGCTCATTTGGCACCTGCAGGCCGGTCCGGTGACCCGTTGCACGACGTTCCCGAAAGGCGCGCCCCGCATGTTCTCGAGCTATTTCGGCACATTCCGCGAAATGGTGGAAGCCGCAGCGATGCGCCGGACCGCTTCCAGCTCCCATGCCATCGTCGCGTAGCAGGGTTCTATGACATCTACGGACGCATGGCGTGGGATCGGCCAGCACCAACTATCACGAGCGGATGTCACAATCCATCTAAGGGTCGCTTCATTCATCCAACGCGAAATCGTGCTATCACACTTCGCGAGGCCGCTCTTCTTCAAACATTTCCAGAGAATTACCGTTTTGATCTCGAACGCGGCAAGGAGCACGCCGCGTTGATGATCGGGAACGCCCTTCCACCGGAACTAATACGCCGCGTCGGCCTGCCGCTGGCTCGTCTGCTGCGCGCAGACCCTAGCTGATGCAGTTGCTCAATGGCCGACAATCTGACGCCGAGCGCCCGACGCAAGTGCATGGCGGCTGTCCGCGGGAGGGACTCCGGCCCGGAACTAGCCCTTCGGAAGCTCGTGCGTCAGCTTGGCGAGCGAGGAAAGCCGCACAATTCGAGCTTGCCGGGCACGCCGGACCTCTCGAACCGGACGCGTCGCTGGGCGATCTTCGTTCATGGCTGCTTTTGGCACGGCCACCGCTCGTGCCCCAAGGCTCGACTGCCCACTACCAACACTGAATTCTGGTCAGCGAAGATTCGTGGGAACGCTGCCCGAGACCGCCTCGTCCAACGACGGCTAAGGGACCTCGGTTTCCGTATACTTATCGTCTGGGAGTGCCAATTGCGTGACCCCGATCGGGTACTGCTCCGTCTACGCCGGTTTCTGCCCGGTCGCCAGTTAGAGCCTACTCTCAAGCGTCCCGAGAATGCCTCCGGAGCCACTCGAACTCATCAAAGCCGACGCGCGAAAGCGCTGAAGCAAATCGCTGAACTAGTCGCTGTGCGAAGGCAAACTTCAACTGTCCGCGCCAGATGAGTTGTCGTCCATCGCCGGCCGTAAATACTAGCTGGTCGCCGACGACTGTGGCGCGAACATGGCCGTTCTCTGGATCAAAGCTCAACTGCCGCAGGTCGACCACTTTCTCGGACAAGCGATAGCGAACCCACTTTGTGCCCTCATGGACGACGATGTTCGGTGAGGAACCTTCACGCGCGAGCAGGAAAATGAAACGCGTCGCTTGCGACAGGCGCACGCTATCACAGAGGGGGTGAATACAAGCCAGACACTCATCCTCCTTCGCATCATAAACGATGGTTCCTAGCCCAAGGCGCGGCGGTGGCTGCTCTGAGCGATATCGCTCAATCATTGCGGAACGAAACGCGAACTCTCGCTCTAGATCTGGAGCTCGTTTGTCATCGGCAAATACCTTGGTTGCGTTCTTGTGAATATCGCGCTCGAGAGTTCGACGCTTGTCCTCGTCGAGTCCGTCTCTCTTCCAGCTTGAAAAGCCCGCGGTAAGGGCGGCAAGCGCATGGTCACGGTTCTCGATCATCAACGTTGCCGCCCCGCTTTTTAGCCTTTGATCATCATCGCCAAGCCAAGAGTTAATTGCCCCGACATCCGACACGCGCCCGACATCGAACGCATGGAGCATCGACATGATTTCGTCGCCAACGATCTCAACGGCGAAGGAGGTTGCATCCTCCGGATTCGGCAATAGAAGCCGGTGCGCCAGGTAGGGGGCGTCCAAGTTAGGGTGCAACCTGGCTAGTATCGCGTGAGTGTTGTTTCTTATCTGCGCAATACTTTCGAGTGCGACATTGGAGATTAGGCCTGCGGAGATTTTGGCAAATTCCTCAAGTACGCGTGATGGTAGCGCGTCTAGCATAACCGCGTTCGATGACCGGCGTGTCAATGTGCCAGGTTTCTGGAGTACAACAATCCGCAACGACTGGGCTTGAAGCGCATAGTTTCCGTCTTTGCGAAGGCTGTGACTCTCGAATGTGCGAAGAATCCTCTTCGCGATGTTCTGCGTGTCAGGGGTGCCGGTGTAGACGATGATGAGTCGCATACGACGCCCAGAATCGGCCTCAAGAATCTTCTGTATCAGTGATAGAGCCCGCTCGCCGGAGTCCTTATGCAGCACCCAATCGAGAATGACTACGTCAGCCCGTCGTGCAGCGGCTACGGTTGCGCTCTGAATCGCGAGATGGTCTTCGCGACTTGACGGCTGAAGGACGCTGCAGACAAGACCTTGTTCGGCGAACAGCGCCATGAGCCGACGGCCATCTAAGTCCTCAGCGAGGTCCTTGCTATCAGCCGGCTCCGTCGCCGCCTCGAGTGCGGTCTCAAGCTGCGCGCCCCTTGCTTCATCGCGCCCCCCCTCCTGCGGTTGGGACTGATGGGGCTGAGGCATCTCGTCCCGTGCTGAGGAGATGGGGATCGCGGGCTGTTCCTGTGCCGGAGGCGTTGCGGTTGTCGGCTCCGATGCCGACGCGTCCGACTGAGCGGCGCCACCCGGAGCGACCAATGGAGCTCGCACCATTCTCGTTTGTCCATCGTCGCTCTCGATGAAGCTGGAGAACGCCTCGTCATCGACCACTACAACCGTCTGGACAAAGCGTGCGACGATCGCCGCAGTCGTCTCCCTAAATCCGTCGGGAATCGTCATCGCTTCTTTTGCCCTTCGTTTGGCCGAATTACGAACGTAGCGCCGCCTTCATTCGCACCCAGGGATAACTCATACCCGGCACGCGCGAGCGCGGTTCGCGAAATGTAAAGGCCCAGTCCGCGCCCACCCGTCTTTCGACTGAAACCACGCGCAAAGATGCGCTCGTGATCCCGCTCAGGAACACCACGCCCCGTATCGCGGACGAGTAGGCTGGAACCCTCGCGTTCGAGATAGATCCGCCGCTCCCCTTTCACACCGGACACCCAGTAGATGGCGTTGTCCATGAGATTGACGAATACAGCATAGATCGCGGCAGGTTGCACGCGAAAACCGCTGGACCGAAATGCACTAGACACCACTAGCTCTATCCTATGCCGTGCTAGGCGTTCCCCGAAGAGAGCTGTAAGATAGTCAGCTACGTCGGCACCTCGCACTTCGGTTGCTTCACTGCCGAGGCGACGGCTCAAAGGAACAAACAGGCCGAGGTACGCGTCCAGATGCTCAAATGCAGCACGGAGATCCCGGTAAAGCGCTGCGAGCTCGGCGTTCGCCTCGGCCCACGGCTTCAGGCGACGAATGCCGCGCCGCACTGCTTTCACGCTGGCGCCAAATTCGTGGCTAATTATCTCCACCGCCGACCCCAGCTGCACCAGACTCAACTCCAGCTCCTCGCGCTCACGAAGTCCGATGAGTTCTTCCTCGAGGGCTTCGGTGAGCGCACTCGGTGAGCGCCGAGCGCCGAGCTCCTCCACCGAATGAAGATGGTCGCGCAGGACTCCAAGACGGGAAAGCTGGCTTTCCGTGACCGCTCCAATGTGCGCACGGAGCCTGGCAGTCCGCGACGGTCCACCGGCCTCATTCTCAGTGGGGGTTGCCAATTCGCGTTGCGTGCGTTCAATTGCCTGCCCCACTCGGCGCTGCGCTCGTGCCACGGCGGCTGACACGACCGCAGTTGTTCTCTCGAGCTGTGCGCTAACGTCGCTCGCAGCGGCGCGCACACGTTCGGTGGAATCAGCGACCGACTCCTGAAGTGCGCGCTCGGCGCGCCTGCGCTGGCTCACCGCAAGACGCGCCTGCTTGGCTACCTCGCTCACTAACTGCTCAATCTGGCGAGCTGCCGGTTCAAAAACCTTAGTTTGCACCGCTCTAAGCTCGGTGCGGTATGCTTGCCAGTCCTCTCTGTCGGTGGTCGCTAGACCAAATCCGGCAGGCTTCGAGACAACATAGCGCTCTTGGAACTCTGCAAATTCATGTCGGAGGGTGGCTTCAGCGTTGAGTAGGGCGCCGGCTTCCCCATCCGCGGTGCGCCTGGCAGCAGCGGCTAGGACCACGCCTGCGCGTTCCACGAACTCCCGCACTTCCCGTTGTGGACGCTTCTTGTCCAGATGTAAGAGCACCTCGCTCAGTCGCTTCTGGAATGCTCCACGTGCAGCCTTGGCCTCTTCTTCGCGTTGCTTTCGAATGCGCGCGTTTCGCTCGAGTTCCGCCCTGGTCTCGGCCCAAGCCTGTGCCCGTTCCCCGCCCTCGCGAAAAAAGTCGGCGGCCAAGTTGACAAGGAACGATTCGAGTATCGACCGAAATTCGCGATACGCCCTGTTGTTTCGAAAACCTTCGCGGCCTGCCTTTTCCTCGAGGAATGGGTTGGTTGCTCTGGCGAGTTCAATCGAACCGAACATCCTACGATAGGAGAAGAAGTATCGGGCGGCGTTCTTTGACCGACGTCCTTCTATGTCGAGAAAGTCAAAATCGCTGTTTCCGTAGGGGAGGACCCGAATTCCGTCGCGGTAGATGTACAGCCCGCCCACTTTTAGGAGTTTGTTCGTGAGTTGAACGTGGTTTTCGGGGGACAGTCGGGTGCTCTGGGACTCGCCCTGTACGTACGCAAATCGTAGGGAAAACGAGCCGCAGCCGGCGCGCTTCCCCTCACCCCTCATCCACGGTAACTCATACGGAACCGGTGGCTGATCGTAAACGGTGACTGTTCCCTTGAACGCGCCATGCTCGTCAAATTCTCCAATGATCCGATGATCGGCTTGTTCAAAGTCTTCGGAAGTGAAGAATTCTGTTTCGCGGATAATTTCCCGAACGTCGTCGCGACTTCGGTGGTCATAGAAGGCTGTTTGGAAATTGAGTGAGTTGTCGGTGTTAAGCGAGTTCGTGAAGCCGACGAGCGTTTTGACGAGCGGCGGCGCCGCTTCGAATTCGGATGGTTCAAGATCTGCTGCGAGGCTCTCGTCAACCGGCTGAATAAAGAACCCGGTGCCGTGTCCCTTGTCGCGAAGCGTGAACTTTGGTCCCCAATATTCCGCTGGATCGACATCGAAAGATCGGACGTCGGCGACGATTCTAGCCAACGCACCGCTGTCAACGCGCTTGGTGAGCCGCATGAGGCCCTTTCGAAAGCGTTCGACGAGTTCGGTGATCTGCAACTTTGTTGGGATGGCCGCCGAAGGAAAGGTTTCGATTGGGACTTCAATTTCGTGGAGATCGAGGCCCGGGCACGCGAAGATGCCCCAATGCATAAACGATGCAACGATGTCGGCACCTTGCGGACTCGCCGCACGAGTAAGGACCAGGACCTGCGGACCGAGCGCAGCGATAGCAAGGCGGCCGATGCCCTTCTCGCCCATGACGGGCCTGGTCCGCTTCGTGGGGTCAGCGAGGGGAACTGAGATCCCTTCCGGCCTTCCAAGTTTGCTTTCGGTCCCTAGGCTGAGCCAACGCTCTTCGAAATCCCGCGCTGTCATGCCCATGCCGTCATCGCGAAGCACGAACAACTGGCGGTTGCGATAATAGTCGACGAATGCGCGTGAAGCGTATGCGTCGTGAGCGTTTTTGAACAATTCACTGATGGCTGTAGGGATTCCGGCAATCTGCTGCCGTCCCAGCATGTCGAGAGCGCGCGCGCGCGCCTTGAAGGTGGCCACGAGGCGAGGCTAACGCTGGAAACGCCAGAGGACAATAAGCAGCTTGGTCTTCAAGCCCAACCGCGCCCTACGTTCCTTCTCGTTGGCGGTGGAACTCATGGGTGTCGGCCACCCCGCGCCGGTGCTTCGACGGCTGATGTCGAACCGGAATCCTTCAGCGCCCGCAAGTTCGCTTGCCTAGAGTCAGGTGTTTCCATACGCGGTCTTGACTGCGGCGTTGATCTCGTTCAGCTCATCCTTGGGCCGCCGCTCGACAAGGTAGCGCCAGGCCGCCGGAAGTTCGGGACCCCGGCTCTTCAGGATGCTGAGCAGGTGCTCGTGGTCAGATCGGTCGTGTGCGATGGCGCCGCACTCGTTGTTCTGTAGCTCGATCGAATCCACGCCGGAAGATAGACGCCAGAAGCCGGGTCGTACGGCTACCAGCTTCCAAGGCAAGCCCTCGATGGCGAATGCCGCCGTGGACAGCTTGCGTCCAGCTGCGTGGCAGGTGATTCGACCGTACGCGTCCGGCTCGCTAACGTCCCTGACAGGGTAGCCGTCGGGCAACGTGCCAAGGGGCTCCCAGGTGTCATCAATCTCCGGACGCGGGACACCGACCAGCTCATTGGGACAGCCAAGAAGGTATCCGAACACGAGGTCATCCGAGGGACGCCTCCAGAGAGCAACGGCGAACCTGAGTCGGGTGTTCATGGTGGCAGGATCCACGACGTCGCCATAGCGTGTCAACCCGAGCCGAATAGGCCTCTTATCGACCGATTCTCAATGAGTGACAATCCACGGACCAGACCGTAGCGGTACCACGGCGCGGACGCTTGGTACGGCCCCCTTGGAGGCTGGCCCGATTCTTCGGGCTTCAGAGACCGCTGGTGATCAGACGGCCAAACCGAACCGACGGTAGCGACCAAGACTGCCTTAGGCCGGCAAACCGGAGTTTGTTCCAAGTTCGTAACACCCTGACCCCCGCGCCAAGTAGGAACGAGGCGTGGGCAGCGGTGTTCTCCCGAGGCGGAATAACCCACAGAGGAAGAGCGACTTCACGGCCACTACTTCCACGGCGCCGACCTGGGAGCACGTAAGGCCAATTGTCGGGATATTGGGAAGCGTGGTTACCGGAGTTCTCAGAGCGTTCACTCCGGTGATCAAGTTGAACAAGGCCATGATGTTCAGCAACTCGAGCCGCGTCGCGGGTCTGCGCCATGGCTTCGTCCACTCTATGCCTGGTATATTCAAGACATGTAGTCGGTGCAGGGTGATACGGCTGGGAGACCTGGACGTGACGACCCTCGCGCTTGCGGTAGGTCAGCCCGTCGGGGTTCGGTTGCACGCTGGCGACGTAAAGGGCCTCGGGGGCGTCGAGACCTGACAAGCGGATGGGCAGGTACGGCCGCTCCGCTCCCCGAAAGACCAAGGTGCGCGGACGCGTGTGTCCCGGCATCGTGACCTCGAGCGCTCCCGCTGCCGGACTGAAGCGCCGCCCGCCGTGAAGCAGCATGACGTCGCGCAGGTGAATGGTGTCGCCGTCGGGACGGAGTAGCTCGTCAGTCTCGCACTCGAGCTGGCCCCACAGCTGCAGTGCCGGAACCAGCGACGCCCCACGCTTACACCCCTCTCGCCCTCTTGATCTCCCCCCGCGTCATAGGCCCCCTCATGGACGACATCGCCCAGCGCGGCTGCAGGAATACCGTCCCCGCCCGCGACCTCACGTCCCTCATCAAGAACCACCGCGGCGCGAGCTTCTTCAGCAGCCCCGAGAGCTGCGCAGCTTCCTCACCCGCGTTACCGACCAATCCGTCCAACACACGAGCCCGATCCGCATCGGTCTGCAGCCTGCCCAAACACCACAGCCCTGCGTTCGACAGGGATCGGTAATCGAGGTCCATCGGGTTCTGCGTCGCGATGACAACGCCGACACCAAACGCGCGGGCCTGCTTCATCAACGCTACGAGCGGGCGCTTGGTCGGCGGTGATGCGGGGTGCGGCGGGAGGAAGCCGTAGACTTCGTCGAAGACGATGAGTCCGCGCAGCTGTTGCGATCCAGGCAGGCCGCGCACCCAGGTTAGGATTTCTTCGAGGACGACGCCGAGGACGAGCTCGCGTTCGTCGTCGTCGAGGTGGGCGACGCTGACGATGGTGATGGGTGTTTTCGCCGGTCGTTCGGGGTTGGTTGTGACGGGCGCCATCCATTCGGCGACGTCGAGCGTCGCGCCCTGGCGCCAGCTTGCGAACGACGGCGACGCGAGGAGGGCATTGAGCGCGGCGGCGAGCTCGCGTCGCGCGCGCTTTGCGATGAAGTCGTCGACGGCGAGCGCGCCGATCGTTTCAATGGGCGGGTCGACGATCTCGGGGAGGAGCGCGCCGATCTCTGCGGACTCGCCATTCATCAGTCGTCGCTCGGCGAGGACCGAGAGATAGACGTGTTCGCGGCTGCGCGCGGGATCGGCGTCGCGGCCGAGCAGGCGCAAGACGAGTGAGATCGCCGCCGATAGTGCACTGCGCGCGCCCTCGACGTCGTTGTCCCAGCGCGACGAGCGCCGCTCGAGCGAGGAGAGGACGTGCAAACACTCGCCCGCGTCCGCGCCCGGCGTGAGCACGCGCACGTGCGACGAGGCGCGGTACTCGGCGAGCTCCGCTTCGTGGATGCCCCACGCGGTCAGCCCCACGCGCCGCTCCTCGGCGAGCTTCATTGCGAGCTCTTCGCGTGCATTGGGACCTTTGGCCTGCGGCCCCGGCTCCACCCACGGCACGAGCGACGCTGCATTGAAGTCGGGGAATGCGAGGAGGAGATTGGTGAGATCGCCTTTGACGTCGATGACGACGACCGGCACCGACGAACGCACCGCCTCCTCGACCATGACCGTTACGAGCCCCGACTTGCCGCTACCGGTCATTCCGAGAATCACGGCGTGTGTGGTCAGGTGATGCGGCGGCAGGACGAAGCGGCGAGGCGCCGATTGATCGAGAGCGGCCGTCGCGCCCAGGAAGAAGCCATCCTCTGAAGTAGCGTTCATTGTCGTTGTCCTCCTGGGCGCTTCGATTTCGCTCAGCCGATGAGCGGGTTACCGCCGGGGAGGCCCGTTCCAATGGGCGGAGCAGCCGGGCTCGGCGTTGCGATGGGCGCAGCGGGCGAGGGGACGACCGCATCGGCGACGACCGGCGCCACTGCGTGGTTCGTTCGCGATCGGCTGGTGATCGCGACGACCGCCGTGCGGAGCGCCGGAAACAGCGCCATCTCCGGCGGGCTGTTGCGAAACAGGAAGTCCGCTGCAGCCTTGAGGTTCCAATACGTGGTGGACAGCTGCGTCCATGCGCGATTGCGAAGATCCGCCGTCTCGTTGCTGCGATCGCCGTTCAGCGCGGCGAGGATCTCGTTCGCAAAGCCGCGGAGCTTTGCTTCGTCGTCGGCGCGGTAGTTCACCGGATCGGCCGAGAGCTGCACCTTGTGGACGCTGATGTGACCGGCGAGCCGCGTCATGTCGCTCGCGAGATCCATGAAACCGGAGCCGAGGTTGATGTCCCTGAGCTCGGCCGCCATGAGCGGGTTGTCGCCGAAGTGGTAATCCAAGAGGCGCACGACGCGGACACGCGCCTTGATTGCTTCGTCGACGAGCGCGGGGCTGACCCTCGCCTCCGTCTTGGTCGCGAGGATGCTCTGCAGTCGCGACTCGAGGTACCAGAGCGTCCACGCCTGCGTGCGCAGCAGCTCGGGCGTGTGCTCTCCGAGGAAGGTGCCGAGCGCCGTGAACATCGCAGCGCGGGGCGGCACGCTCGCAGCATTGGCGACCTGAAGCGACACGGCCGCCGCGGTCGAGCAATCGCAGTTCGGGGCGATCACCTGCGAAGGATCCATCGCGCGAAGCGACGGGTGTCGCGCGGAGAATGCCTCTTCGCCGACGAGCGGATCGTAGCTGAGCACGCGAGCCGGCACATCCGTCGGCAGCGCCGGCGCCTTGATGAGAGTGTTCTGAGCGGGATTCGGGAGATTGCTCTGCGACATGGGTTTTGCCTCTACGGACCGCGGGCAAGTGGACCTCCGGCCTGAGGGCGAATCCCCCGAACCAACGCCCCCTGCGTCGCGATTGCGAACGGTGTTCGGCGGGCGCAGCCGGGCATGGACACCCGAAATGCGCCGCCCCGCTTCTTTGTGAACGCAGCCGCCATAGCGGTCGCGCCCCCCTGCGCCCTCGACGGCGTCGAGGTGCGCGAGCTGACAGCGCTCAACGCAGCGCCACGCCGTCTTGCCGGGGGGCGCCGGCTCCAAATTACAGCGTCACTCCTTCTCGAGCCGGTCGAGCCGCCTCCGCTCGGACCGGGGATCGCCTCGAAAGTGCTCGAACCACCGCCTCGACGACCGTGCGTCGGCGCGACAGCGGGTTGCCCACCTTCATGTCGGAGCTGGCCTCGACTCAGCGGCCGCGCGACGGCCGTCGGCGGCACGGGGCGTCGTCTCGATTGGGGTTTGCCCACCTCCGCCTCGACCGCGGACCGCAGCGACGGTGGTGCGACCGCTGCCGTTGGCATCGGGCATCCTCGCGAAGGTGGCCGGCCCACCTCTCCGGGGACCGGGCGTCGTTCCGATGGCGGCGCGACCGGCGCCGTCGTGAGCGCGCATCGACGCGCCGATGGCGTCGCCCGAGCTCGTTGCGATCGTGCATCCGCGCGAAGGTGGTTGAGCCACGTCCGGCGCGACGCCGCGTCGTCGCGGCTGTGGGACGAGCGCGTCCTTTCGGACTCGGCGTCGACGCGAAGGGTGCTCGACCACCGCCGTCGGGACTGGCCGTCGAATTGGTGAGCGTTCGAGCGCCTCAGTCGGGACCGTGCGACGTCGTGGTGGTGGATCGCCCGCCGCCGCTGCCACCGGGCGTCGTTGCGACGGTTGGAGGACCGCGTGCGAGGAGACGGGGCGTCGTGCGGACGAGGGGTCGCGTGTGTTTGCGGCGACTGCGGGTCCGAGTACGGCTACACAGAGAAGAACGGCGCAGGCACGCTGGTGATCAACTCCTACGAGCCGGGTATCTCTATGAGTGGGACGTTCCAGACGGATGACGGTCGCCTGAACGGCGCGTTCGACGTCGTCGAGACCCAATAGCTCACCGCGCAAAGGCACTACCGAACCGCGCGCGACTTGGTTTCGCCGGAGGAGCAGCTCGTGATGGCGGAGGAGTCCGCGTTGCTACGCCAGCGGGCGGAGGCGGCGTTGGCGAAGCTCGACGTGGTCGACCGGACGCTGGTGCGGGAGTGCACGATGGCGGACCGATCGTTGGCCGAGGTCGCTCGCGTCATCGGGTTGGACTATGAGCAGGCTCGATGTCGCCTTGTGAAGGCGTTGGCGGAGTGGGAGGATGTTGCGGGGGCGCGGTCGCGAATAGCGAGCCATGCCGTCCCTCTCCGGTTATCAGAAGCCCATGGAAGACAATGAAGTAATCGGGGAGATGCGGCGCTTGGCGATGGGGGGTCGGAGCGTCGCCGCGATGCTGGAGGTGGCGATCAGGCGCTTCGGTCCGGCAGCCCCGATTCCCACCATCGTCAACCTTCGAGCCGCCTTCGGCTTGTCGATTCCGATAGCGAAGCATCTCCTCTCATGGCGCGGCTTTCGCGACGGGGCGCTGTCCGATGACGAAGTCGAGGCAATCGCCGGAGATCACGTTCGTGCCTGGGTCGGAGCGCACGATGGACGGGCTCCCGTGGCAAGAAGTGAGCTTCCTGATGGGGTTACGCTGGATACGCTAACCGCCGAGCTTGAGAAACATAACATCGACAAGACGCTGTATTTTGACCTCGCCTTGCTGCTTGCCGAGCGAGAGGGGGTCGAGCGTGTCCTGCCCGGCATCCCTCCGGCGTATCGAGAAGGGTTCGTGCGCTATACCTGCGAGGAGTTTGTGCCAGAAAGGAAACGTGAGCCCTATGGCAAGCCATCGTTTCGGGCGGCCTCTGAAGCCGTGGTCGATGAAATGCGCCGAGCGATTGCCGCGTTGCCCGAGTTCGGGGATCAAACCAAGTGACCTCGGTCCATGCGAGCCTTTCGCCAAAACGAGAACGGCTCAGGTGCGCAATAGGACCATGATCCATTACGCCGTTCCCATTCTCATCTTCCTAGCCGGATGCGCGGGTGGGGATACTTCGGTAGATCTGCCGGACGCCTCGACGCGGAGCGAGGCAACGATCGCAATCAGTTCACCCGCCGGGGGAACAGCCATGTCGACTGGACCGACCGCCCCAGGCTCTGCTTCACAGTCGGCTACCACGGGTGCATCGGCGCCCAACGCACCACCTTGCTCGTCTGCTCGATTCGAGAACAATATGCAGGCCCAGCTGGAGTGGACCGCAGTGTCTACGCGCACCTGGGATGGTGATCCTACGGAAACGGTCCGCGCATGGATCGTGCCGGGGGCCGCACCCGCTGCGGTCGCAACCGCCGTGGGAGCCGTGGAGGTCGCACCAACTGAGTCCAAGGGACTGTTCTCGTTTACCTTTCGCGACCCGGACGCGGCCATTCAAGGGCTTAAGTTGCTTCTATGTCATCAAGCGGTAATAGGCGCCGCGATGACAGTGGCGCTTCGACCTTCGCCTCGGTAGTCGTAATGTCGAGGCGCGCGTCGCGGGCTCCCAATGGGTCGGACCCTCTCTCGTGCTCACGGTCGGCACTCAAGGGATGCTGGTAGGACAAATGACGGCCACTGCTAATGACGCACAAGCACACCTGGAACGCATCCTCGCGGAGGTCGACGCCGCCTACTCCGATAGCGCATCAGAACGGAGGAAGCTTTACGAGCAAGAGTGGAGCCAGCCCGCCCAATCCGTATCCATTCTTGGCGAGAGTGAAGTCTACGTAGATACCGTCGTCGGATCCGTACGAAGCGTAATGCGGAGGGCTGCGGACGTTGACCACGGCCCTGCCCTCAGCTCGCTACGCGCCGCGAGCATTTACACACGCGCCACGCTCCTTGACTGGCTTCGTACGGAGGCGGAGCGCTTTCCTGCTTTTGCGAGATACCTCGCGAGCGTCGAATACCTTCGCACATCGGCGCTCGTGTTCCGGTCCAATTGTGGTCCGACGCGTACAGGAGAGAGCCAACAGTGGGCTTCAGAACGTCCGACTTGGTGAGCTGGGGTATGTAGGTGCGCCCGTGTGCATATGCGGCGAATACTGACACTGGTCCCACAACGATTCGGGAGGAAATGCGATAGCGCCGAGCCCACCGGGGCTCGGCGCTATCAGGGCGTCCCGAGCAATACGACAGCCGTCGCGCGCGTTGTCACTTCGCGGGTTGAGAATCGGAGTTCATCACCCACTTGTTCTCAACAAATACGTAGCTCGCCTTCTTGTCGCAGCCGGTAGCGCCGGCGGAAGTGCAGTCGTTGCCGATGCACACGAATTCCAAGTCGGCGGCGGGGCATGACAAGTCGAAACTCGCCTTCTTCGCCAGCGCCTGCTTGCCGTAGCTGTGCTGATCGAACCATTCTTGTGTGCCGATGATTCCAGAAGCGCATCCGCTGAGGAGAAGTACCCAAACACCTGCTAATGCTACTTTTCCCATCTGCTTTCGTCCGTAGATCCTTTCTAGCCGAGCAACATACCTCCGGAGCTGCCAGCAGGGCAACGGATCAAAACGGGCTGAAATAGTTGGAGTCCGCATCCGCAATGTTAGTTCTCGCGCAACCTTCAGGGTTCGACGCCTCGCGAGCCTCTTCGCCGCGCCTGCGCTAGGGTGCGCGTTCGTACCTCGGCGCTCGGGCTACACCCGCCCGAACCTCTTTCGGATGCGCCAGTTTTACGAAGTATACCGCTCGAACCAAAAGGTCTCACCGCTGGTGAGACAATTGCCGTGGACCCATCACCTCATGATCCTCAGCCAGGCGAAGCCCGTGGAGACGCGCGAGTTCTACATCCTCGCGGCCATCAAAGAGCGCTGGACCAAGCGGGAGCTCGAGCGGCAGATCCGCTCCGGCGCCGTCCTTCGTGAGGCGCCGGCGAGGAAAAGGTCTCGCCAGCGGCGAGACAAACTCCCCCGACGGCTATCGACGAGTTCAAGATTGCCGAAGGTTGGCTGACGGCGCATCTCCCCACCCGGATGCGGGTGTTTCGGCCGCCGGCGCCGGACAGGGGTTGATCCTCGCGCCCCAATGTTCATCAGCCTGGTCCTCGGGGGCCCTGCCGATTGATGGCGCGCCCCATTCGATCACAGCGCGGGAACGTTCCGCACGCGCAGCTCGCCGCACGGGAAACTTATCGCGATATGGTGCTCGGTGATGCCGTAACGTTCCTTCCAATCATTGGGGATCGGGAGATGGTGGCCGTTGTCTGTCGCGATCTCGAGGACGATCTCGGGTACCGGACCGTCGTCGGCGATGTGAAAACGGGAGGGGTTGCTCAAGTCGAGGCCGCCTACGTAGCCGCCGTCGAACCAGAAAGGTAAAGCGACGACCCCTCTGGTCGAGGTGAGCTCGACGCTGAGCCGATAGCAGCAATGTCCGCCGCCGGTGAATTCGACGTTGATAGAGTCGTTTCGACCATCGCCGTCCAGGTCATAGGCATGGTGCCAACCCGTTTTGGCTGGAGCTGCAACGTCGGAGGGGTTCGGCTGCTGTGCGGACGGGCTGGCGAGCGTCGACCCAGCGCACGTAGGCGTCCGGATGCGCGGGGCGCTTACCGCGCCGTCACCAGAGGTCGCGGTCCCGGGCGGGATGTCAACGCTGACCAGTGCCATGGAAGGGTGGCGTGGAGATCGGGCGCACGCGTTCGCGGAGGAGATCGCCGCTAGCGCGACCAGCTGAGCCAAACCGATGCGGTGAGGGACCACGGCGCCAATCTACACCTTTGCGCGCGGCGGCCTGCGCCCGCCGAAACGCCCCTTGACGAAGAATATGCACGATCGTACATATGCATCATGCTGCAAGCGACCGTGTTCCAGACACTGGCGGACCCCACCCGCCTTCGCATCGTCGAGGCGCTTTCGGATGGCGAGCACGCCGTGGGCGACCTCGTCCGCGCCGTCGACATCGACCAGTCCGGCGTGTCACGACACCTGCGGATCCTGGGCGAGGCCGGCTTCGTTTCCATGCGGCCCGACGGAGCGAGGCGTCTCTATTCGCTCCGGCCCGAACCCTTCCGGGCAATCGACGATTGGGTCGCCGGCTACCGCAATCTCTGGGAGGCGCGACTCGATCGCTTCGGCGAGGCCCTGAAGAAGCGTCGAAGCTCCCAGCAACCGAAGGGAGCCAAGTGATGGCGCGCGCCGACAAAGCGAAAGCGGCTCCCATCAGGTTCGAGCGTGTCTACGACGGCCCCGTCGAGGACCTGTGGGCTCTCTGGACCACGAAGGAGGGGTTCGAGGCGTGGTTTGCGCCGGGAGGGTGCCGCTTGGAGGTGGCCGTCTTCGACTTGCGCGAGGGTGGAGAGTTCGAGCACGTCATGACGGCAGTGCACGCCGACGCGCTCGCGTACATGGATAGCGCCGGAAGGTCGTACGTGACGCGCGCACGCGGCCGCTTCATCGAGGTCCGTCCTCACGAGCGACTGCGCATGCGGTTCACGATGGACTTCCTGCCCGGCGTCGAACCGTATCCGTACGATATCGTGGTCGAGTTCCATCCGCAGGGCGAACGGGTGCGCATGGTCGTCACCGCGGATGCTCATCCGGACGCCGAGATGACGCGGCTCGCGAGCCAAACGCTGGAGGGCCAGCTGCGTGAGTTCGAGTCGGTCCTCACGTCGCGGCGAGGCCAGGCGCGACAGCGGTAGCGCCAGTACCGTCGCGGTTTCGCATTAGGCAACATCACCAACCAAGAAGGAGTTTGGTCAAATGAAAGCCACCAAGACAATAAGCGCTCTACTCGCAGCGGATACTCGAGGTCGTGAGTCGATGGCTCGGGCTGGTGCGCGCTGGGCGCGCCTTTCGTAGGATCCCACGCCATGGGCCTCCTCACCTTCGGTCTCAACGTGACTTTGGACGGGTGCATTGATCACACCCAGGGAATCGCGGACGACGAGCTGCATGACTATTGGACGCAGCTCATGGATCAGAGCGGGGCGATGCTCTTCGGGCGCAACACCTACGAGCTGATGGAGGGAGCCTGGCCCGCGGTGGCGCGCGACGAAAAGGCGCCGCGCGCGATGCGCGAGTGGGCACAGAAGCTCGAGGCAAAGGCGAAGTACGTCGTATCGAGCTCGCGGAGCGACTTTCCCTGGCAGAACACTATCAAGGTGGAGGGTGACCTACGCGAGGCGATCTCGGCGCTGAAAGCGAAGACCGAGCGGGGCGTCCTCGTCGGAGCGCCCAAGCTCTCGACTGCGCTCGAGGAGTTGGGGCTCATCGATGAGTACCGCCTCGTCGTTCATCCCGTCATCAGTGGCCGCGGGCCGACGCTGTTTCATGGCCTGTCGAGTGCGCGGCATCTCGAGCTCCTATCGACGCAGCGGTTCAAGTCCGGCGCGCAAGCGCTCCACTTCCGTCGCAAAGCGGGATGAGCGTGGAAGGACCCGAGGGCTTTACCGGCGACTGCCGTAACGATGCCCCCGGCTCGGGACCGATCGCTTTTTTTCCGCGGCGCCCGTGTTGAAGCCGGTGGGCGCGTGGGTCGCCCACCGGCTGCATAAGGCTCCGTGCGGCCGTCAGTGGTGGCGCGACACCTCAACTTGAAGCGGACCGTTGAGGAACGGGCTGCCCGTCCCAGAGAGACGCTCGAACTGAACGGTCACGTAGTCGTCGGCCGGCACGAACCCCGTGATCGGTCCCATCCCGCTGATTGATGTATAGCCGTCGTCAGCGCCGACACTCACGACGTCGCCGATTCGCACACCGACAACCTGGAACGTAATGGTCTGGACACTCGGTCCCGGGCCAATTCCGTAGTAGTTTAGCGGCGGGGTGTGGGTAAAGCGGATGATCCGCGCCGGCGCGCGGCCATTTTGGTAGCCCTCGCCGGCGATGTTGTCGACCCAGCTGGCTACGGGCAACGTGTTCGGACTTACCAGCACGCCCGTGTCCTTATTGTTGCTCAGGTCGTTGTGCATGTAGTGGACATCGAAAACGCCGGAGCCATACTGCGCGATTCCCCAGTCTTGCGTGCGCGCGGAGCCGACGCGCGTGTCGACCATCCGATTGGCGACGACAACACCGCTGGTCTTGCGCGCCTCTGCGGCGGTGATCGCCACGCCAGTCTCGAAGTTGTTCGTCGTGTTTCCGACGTCGACCACGCTGTTGCCCAGGGCCAGCACGTCCTCGACCGACGTCAGTGTCACCCCTTGGCTGCCGCCAACGACGATGTTCGACTGCAGTGCGACGATGTTCGAGTCGCCGACGTTGATGCCTTCGTTCGCATCGACCACGTGGTTCCCGGAGATCGTAAGGCGCTCAGCTTGGCCGGCGCGAATGCCGAAATGTGCGCCGTTGACGTGGTTGTTGGCAACGGATACGTCCTCGTACAACCTGTCCGCGCTCTGGGCGGTCACGGAAATGCCGAGGCTCTCTTCGTCGCCAAAGATATGGTTGCCGGCGATCGTGATCTGCCGATTGAATTCGAACCCCTGCGTCTGGATTCCGACGAATCCTGGTACTTTGAGGTTGTTCTCCGAGATGTTGATCTTTTGCATTTCACAGCCGGTGTACGTCGCGCCGCCATCCAGGCCAACGGCGATGCCGTGCGATTGGGATATCGAGTTTCCGGTGATGTTCACATTCGAGAAGTGGCACCCGGTGAGCGCAATTCCGAAGTTGTAGGCATCCTCGATGATGTTGTCCTTGATCCACACGTCGGTCCAGTGGCCGCCGTTGGCGGTCAGCTGAAGTGGGCCCGATAGCCGGTTCCGTTCGACCCTCAGGTCAACCGATGTGTACCCGACGGAGCCCGCCGAAATCGCCCAGTTGTCACAGCTGTCTTGCGTGTAGTCAGAGTCGGTAAAGCTGTTGTCGTGGACGTTGATGTGACTGCTTCCGGCGTTAAGAGCCAGAACGGTGCCGCACCCGGAGGCGCCGTTGAGATCGAATGAAAGGTGGTCGATCTCGATGCGTTCGTGCGGCGTCGACGTGGTGTGGTCGTAGCCGTAGAACATGATGTTGTACGATTGTGATGGGAGATACTTGATGATCGACTCGCTGCCGGTGGCGTAGCCGGTCGGCCCGCCGCCGGCTCCTCCTCCGCCGCTCGGCGGAACCCCTCTCCCTCCGTAGCCGTAAATTCTCCGGCCTGAAGGGATAATGATCCCGTGCACGTTCCAGACGCCCGGTGGGACGCAGACGTCACCATTCGCCAGCGCCTGCTGAAAGGCGCTCGTGTCGCTTGCGCCGTCCGTGGGATCGCCACCGTAATCAGTGGGATCCTGGCATGGCGACTCGATGCTGATCGCCTCCTGCGAGCGACCAATGTCCTCGCGCTCGGGAACGCTGGCACCATTACACGCAGACAGAAGACAAAGCAGCACTACCGGCTTGCCGAAAGCGTTCATAGTCACTCCTTGGTTGTGGGACTCCTAACTTACTAACGACTCGCGTTTCTGGCGATTGGATCAGTTGGGGCCCAGGACATATAATGTCCCGCGCTGTTGCTCTGCGTCGGTTCCAGCATTCCTGCTAATGGGATCGGGGTGGATTGGTGGTCGTTACAGCGATTCGAGGGAGCGCGACAGCGCTGACGCGCGTCGCAGCAGACGAGACAAGCGTGACGCTCGACGCAGCATGGCGAGTGGTCGCTAATGACACGGACTCCGGCGATCCTCGCCCATTCGTGTCAGCCCGCTGATCCGGCCGCGCCCTCGTGTCCACCCGTTGTCACGCCCCAACCCTCTTCAACGCAAAAAAGCCGACCCTCGCAGTCGGCACGCAGCGTGCTCACGCGCCTCGCACAGAAGGAGGAGCACGCATGAGCTTCATTACGACCAAGGACGGGACGCAGATTTTCTATCGGGACTTCGGCAAGGGGCAGCCGGTGCTGTTCTCGCACGGCTGGCCGCTGACCGCGGACGCGTGGGACGGGCAGATGACGTTCCTCGGCCGGCAGGGTTACCGCGTTATTGCGCATGACCGCCGCAGCCACGGCCGCTCGACGCAGACGTGGGACGGCAACCATATGGACCAGTACGCCGACGATCTCGCGGAGCTGATCGAGGCGCTGGACCTGCAGCAGTTGGTGCTGGTCGGTCACTCGACGGGCGGCGGCGAGGTGACGCGTTATATCGGTCGCCACGGGACGCGGCGCGTGGCGAAGGTGGTCCTTCTCGGGGCGGTGCCGCCGTTGATGGTGAAGCGGCCGGGCAACGAAGACGGCCTGCCGATTGAGGTGTTCGACGGGATCCGCAAGGGCACGTTCGACAATCGGAGCCAGTTCTATCGGGACCTCGCGCTGCCGTTCTACGGCTTCAACCGCCCGGGCGCGAAGCTGTCGGAAGGGATCCGCGATTCGTTTTGGCTGCAGGGGATGCTCGGCGGTCTCAAGGGCCAACTGGACTGCATCCACGAGTTCTCCGAGGTCGATTACACCGAGGATCTGAAGAAGATCGATGTGCCGACGTTCGTCATCCACGGCGACGACGACCAGATCGTCCCCATTGGTGCGTCGGCGATGCGCTCGAGTCGCATCATCCCGAAGGCGACGCTGAAGGTTTACAAGGGCGGCGACCACGGCCTCGCGCAGACACACCAGGACGAGATCAACGCCGACCTCTTGGCGTTCATCCGCGGCTGAGAGCCCTCACGAAGAAAGGCCACGCCAATGACCTCCGCCGTCGACACCCCGAACCTGTTCGTCGAAAAGAATGGCCGAAAGCTCGCGTATCGTTCGCTGGGCGAGGGCCGTCCCATCCTTCTTTGCACGCGCTTCCGCGGGAACATGGACGTTTGGGACCCAGCATTCCTCGACGCGCTCGTCGCGTTGGGCTTTCGCGTCATCACCTTCGACCCGTCCGGGCTCGGGCTGTCGACGGGCACGCCCACCTACGACCCATTCAAGATGGCGAATGATCCTCGCGATCTCATCGAAGCGCTCTCGCTTCGCGACGTCGTCATCGGAGGCTGGTCGCTCGGCGGCATCGTCGCGCAGGTGACATTCGCGCTCCACGGCGACGCGATCACGCACGCGGTGCTCATCGGCACGACGCCTCCGGGCCCGATCGTCAAACCCGCGGAGCAGCTGTTCTTCGACACCGCTTCAATTGCCGAGAACAGCTTCGAGGACGAGGTGATTCTCTTCTTCGAGCCGAAGTCGGAGGCGAGCCGCGCGGCTGCGCGCCGATCGGTGGACCGCATTGCGGCTCGCAAAGAGGGTCGCAGCGTTCCCGTTCCCATCGAGTTCGCGCGCGCGAACCTCAGGACGGATCGCACGGCGCCGATCTTTCCGGCGCTGCCGATCCTCGAACCACTCTCGATCACGAGGAAGCCCATCCTCCATATCGGAGGCGATCACGACATCATCTTCCCGGTCGAGAGCTGGTATGCGCTAAATGGCAAGTTGCCGACGCTTCAGCTTTTGACCTACCCGTCCGCAGGTCACGGTCCGCAGCACGAGCATCCCGAAGCCTCGGCGCAGCACATCGCGACGTTCGTCCAATCGACGCCCGCCTGACGAAACGGCAGCCGGCGAGCAAACCTCCGAGCCGATCTCGGTGCGGCACTCGCCGGCTATTGTCGTGTCGCTACGAGCCGAGCTCCAACCGCTGTCTGACGGTCCGCACGAGCTCGTCGGAGCGAAACGGTTTGGCGAGGAATGCGGCTGCTCCGAGATCTGCGGCTCGCCGGCGTGTCTGCTGATCGGCGTGGGCCGTGACCATGACGACGCCGATACCCGAGCAGGTGCGGACCAAGTGCTCGAGCAGCTGAAGCCCGCTCATCCCCGGCAGCTCGACATCCAATACGACGCAGTTGGTCGACTTGAAGTCGCTCGCCAAAAACTCTTCGCCGGTCGTGAACGCTTCCACCGGCCAGCCGAGGGAAGAGAAGAGATTGGTGAGCGAGCGACGCACCGAAGCGTCGTCGTCGACGATGGCAATCGCCGCTTGCGGAAGCTGGAGTCGGGCGGAGTCGTTCATCACTTCCCCGGCACCGCGATCCCCAGGGTGATCGCCATTCGCACTAAGTCGGCCACGGAGTCGGCCATCATCTTGCGCATCACTTGGCCGCGCTGTTCTTTGACCGTCACTTCGCTCGAGCCGAGCTTCGCGGCGATTTGCTTGTTGAGCAGGCCTTCCACCACGCCGACCATGACCTCGCGCTCGCGAGGTGTGAGCGAGCCGTGGCGCCGACGCATCTCCGCGAGCTCGCGTCGTGCGCGAAGCGCGACACGCTCGCGCTCGATGGCGTCTTTGACCCCGGCCAGCAGGTCCGCCGGTTGGAAGGGCTTGGTGAAGAAGTCCAGCGCGCCCGCCTTGAGCGCCTTGACCGAGGTGGGGACGTCCCCGCGACCCGTCAGAAAGAGAATCGCGACGGGAGCGTCCATTTCCCGCAACTGTCGCTGAAGACCGAGACCGTCGAGCCCCGGCAGGCCGACGTCGAGCACCAGGCAGCTCGGTACATCGGGCGGGCTGAAGGCGTCGAGGAAAGCCTGCGCGTTCGCAAAGGCCTGCACCTGCAGCCCCTGGGAGCTCAGCAGTCTGCTGAGCGAATCGCGGAGCGACTGATCGTCGTCGACGACGAAGACCATCGGCGGCGCTTCGCCTGGGCTCTCGGCGTTGTGCTGACCCAGCGGCTCTACCGACATCATGGCTGGGCCAGCCTACGCTCCGAGGTGTGACCCTGCCACCCTACCTTGGTGGGGTAGCTCGGCGCACCCGCGTGTGTCGCCTCGCGAAATCAGACAAAACCTGCGCTCGATCTTCGTCGCCAATGCTCTTGCAACGGCCGCATGCACGGTGCACGAGGACGATTTCATATGAGCCAGACGTCGGACGAAATTGGCTTTCGCGTCGAAACGGAGCGGCTTCGGGCACTGGTCGCCAGCATCGGGCTTGGCGTCCTGGTCGAGGACGAGAATCGCCGGGTGGTGCTGGCCAACGAGGCGCTCTGCACCCTGTGGTTAATCCCCTTGGCTCCTTCGGCTCTGGTCGGAACGGACTGCTCGAAGACCGCGCAGCAGCTGGCACCGATGGTCCGAGACTCGGATCGGTGGGTGTCGCGCATCGATGAGCTCTTGAAGGAT
Source organism: Polyangiaceae bacterium (assembly GCA_013361525.1). Taxonomy (GTDB): domain Bacteria; phylum Myxococcota_A; class Polyangia; order Polyangiales; family Polyangiaceae; genus Xiheicaenibacterium. Next base: position 24,065 of record JABFXY010000156.1, read on the forward strand.
CGCAAGGCGGTCACGGGCGACGAGGTCGTGCTGAACGACGGCCGGGTGTTCGAACGCGACTATGTGCCTATCTCCGTCGACTCGGTGGAGCGCGGTCACCTCTGGGTCTACCGAGACGTGACGGAGAGTCGAAAGCACGCGCGGCTCGAACGTGCGGCAGCGGTGCGAGACGGGCTCCGGCTGGCGATCGACGCCATCCCCGGCCTCGTCTGGAGCTCGCGAGCTGACGGCTACGTCGAGTTCGTCAATCAACGCTGGTGTGACTACACCGGGCTCACGCTCGAAGAAGCCACCGGCCAAGGCTGGGAGGCCGTGGTCCTTCCCGAGGACTTGGCCGGTTTGCGCGAGCACTTCCAGACAGCCATCGCGACCGGGCAAGCGATGGAGGCAGAAGCGCGTTTGCGAAGGTTCGACGGTGTCTACCGCTGGTTCTTGTTTCGCGCGGTACGCTCGCCGGGCGTCGGCGATCAACCCGACAAGTGGTACGGGCAAATCATCGATATCGACGACCGCAAGCGTTCTGCCGAGGCCCTGCAAAACGCGCAAGCGGAGCTCTCCCACGTATCGCGCGTGACGACGCTGGGTGAGCTGGCGGCTTCGATCGCTCACGAGATCAATCAGCCGATCTCTGCGATGGTTGCTGACGCTACCGCGGCTCTGAATTGGCTCGACAGGCAGCCGCCGGATTTGGCGAAAGCCCGCGAATCCTTGGCGGCGATCGTGGCCGATGGCACGCGCGGTGGCGACATCCTGACCCGCATCAGGGCCTTGCTGGCCAGATCCACGCACACGCACGGACGCTTCGACCTGGCCGATACCATTCAATCCGCGCTGAGGCTCGTCCGCTCCGATCTCGCACGGCAGCGCATTGCGCTTTCAACTTCGGTGTCGCTCGACGGATTCGAGATCACCGGTGATCCGATTGAGCTCCAGCAGGTGCTCCTCAATCTGCTGTTGAACGCCGCCGAAGCCTCGCGCGATCTGTCGGAGCAGCGCCGGCGCGTCACGGTTCACGCCCGCATAGCCCAAGAGGACGGCGCAGCGGTCGCCGTGGTGTCGGTCGAGGACGCGGGGGTCGGCCTCGACGAAAAGCAGATCGATCGGCTGTTCGCACCCTTCTACTCAACGAAGCCCGGCGGTCTCGGGATGGGGCTGTCGATCATTCGCTCCATCATCGATCGCCACGGTGGGCGTATTTGGGCGGCAGCGAACCCCGAGCACGGCGCGACGTTCCACTTCGTGCTTCCCGGCCAAGCGGCGGTGTGAGCTGTCCAGGCACTGGCGGTGGGCTGACACCCATGCGGCCCACCTGACCGTCGGTCGCCACCAGGGCGCGCGCGCCGCGCGCTTCGTGCGGTCCGAAGCGTTGGTGAACGATGGCATGGGCACTGCTCTGCGGGGATGAGCAAAGCCCATGACAACCAAGAAGACGACCCATGCCACGGGTGCACCCGTGGTCGACAACCTCAATTCGCAGACGGCCGGTCCTCGCGGCCCCGTGCTTCTCCAAGATATCTGGCTCATGGAGAAGCTCGCGCACTTCGATCGCGAGGTGATCCCGGAGCGCCGAATGCACGCCAAGGGCTCCGGCGCCTACGGCACATTCACGGTCACCGCGGACATTCGCCGGTTCACCAAGGCGAAGCTCTTCTCGGCGATCGATAAAACCACGCCCGTCTTCGTTCGGTTCTCGACGGTTGCCGGCGAGCGCGGCGCGGCCGACGCCGAGCGCGACATTCGTGGGTTTGCCATCAAGTTCTACACCGAAGAGGGCAATTGGGACCTCGTCGGCAACAACACGCCGGTCTTCTTCTTTCGCGATCCGTTGCGATTCCCCGATCTCAACCACGCCGTGAAGCGTGACCCCCGCACCGGAATGCGGAGCGCCGAGAACAATTGGGACTTCTGGAGCGCGCTGCCCGAGGCGCTCCACCAGGTGACGATCGTGATGAGCGATCGCGGGTTGCCGAAGAGCTACCGGACCATGCACGGGTTCGGCAGCCACACCTTCAGCATGATTAGCGAGCAGGGCGAGCGCGTCTGGGTCAAGTTCCACCTGCGGAGCGAGCTGGGGATTGCGAACCTCACCGACGCCGAGGCTGCCGAGCTCGTCGGAAACGACCGCGAGAGCCACCAGCGCGATCTGTTCGAGAGCATCGAGCAAAAGCGTTATCCCCGCTGGAAGCTCTGCATTCAGGTGATGACGGAGAGCCAGGCGTCGTCGCACCGGCACAACCCGTTCGACCTCACGAAGGTTTGGCCGAAACGCGATTTCCCCTTGATCGAGGTCGGCGTGCTCGAGCTCAATCGCAACCCCGACAACGTCTTTGCCGAGGTCGAACAGGCGGCCTTCTCTCCGGCGAACGTGGTCCCCGGCATCGGGTTTTCGCCCGATCGCATGCTCCAGGCTCGCCTCTTCTCTTATGGAGATGCGCAGCGCTATCGGCTCGGCGTCAATTTCAATCAGATCCCCGTCAACGCGCCGAAGTGCCCATTCCACAGCTACCACCGTGACGGCGCGATGCGCGTCGACGGCAACCTCGGCGCAACGACGCCTTACCATCCGAGCTCGACGGGTGAGTGGGATTCGACGCCGACCGCGGGGGAGCCGCCGCTTCGTCTCTCGGGTGATGCGGCCCATTGGGACCACCGTGTGGACGAGGACCACTGGGAGCAACCGGGCGATCTCTTTCGGCTGATGGCACCCGCGCAGAAACAGGCGCTCTTCGACAACACGGCGCGATCGCTCGGAGGCGCGTCGAAGGAAGTGCAGCGACGGCACGTCGCGAACTGCGCGAAGGCAGATCCCGAATATGGTGCCGGGGTCGCGCGGGCGCTCGGCCTCGAGCAGGGATAACGCGCGAGCATCCTCGGAGTGGGCGTGTCGCGCGGCGCTCAGCGTCGCGCGGCCGGCCCGACGAGCGCGTCATGGATTCGGCGGTCGAGGGAAAGATCACCAGGTCCGATCATGGCCAAAGCGAGCATCACGGCGACGTACGCGCTCCCCGCCTCGACCACGGCGAAGGCGTCCCCGTGGTGGACTCCGATCATGCCGATGAGGAGGGTGCTGGCGACGCCGAGCGCTGCCGGGCGCGTCACCAAGCCGAGGCCCAGCGCGGCGCTGCCTGCTGCTTGGGTGAGCGCGGCGAGCCACGCGAAGAGCGCGGGGGCGGGGAAGCCCATCGTCGCGACGAGGTGGACGAAGTGCGGATCGCCGGCGCCGAGCTCTCGGAGCTTGGGCACCGCGTGGGCGACGAGCAGCGCGCCGCCGACGTACATTCGGATTGCGAGCAAGCCCACGCCGAGCGAGCGCCCGGCCTCGGTGGAAAAGGCGCTCGCGAAGAGCGCGCGATGGATCGACATCGCGTGGCCCTCCGCAAGCGTTGTGCCGACCTCAAGAGGAGATCGGCAATGTGAACCGGAACGTGGCGCCCGGCGAACCGTCATTGTCGACGGCCCAGATGGCGCCGCCGTGCGCTTCGACGATGGACCGCGAAATCGAAAGCCCCATACCCATTCCGCTCTTCTTGGTCGTATAGAATGCTTCGAATACGCGATCCGCCGAGCCTTCCGCGAGGCCGCCGCCGGAGTCGACGACCGATATCTCCATAACGCCGGGCCGACTCGGCGCAGCGGAGATGGTGAGTGTACGGTCCGCCGTCTCGCCGCCTTCGATCGATTCGAGCGCATTCATGACGAGGTTCAACACCACCTGTTGGATCTGCACTCGGCTTCCCCACGCATTGGACAGCCCGCCCGGCACGTTGACCTTCAGCGTGATGCGGCGGCTCCGCAGATCGCCTCGCACCAAGCCGTGAACGTCGCGCACCAACTCGCCGACGTCGAATGCCTCACACGTGAGATCCGACTTCTGGAACATCGCGCGAAGTCGCTTGATCACCTCGGCGGCCCGCTTGCCGTCGCGGGCAATGCGGATCAGTGCCTCATGCGTCCCCTCGAGGTTCGGAGGCGCGGCGCCGAGCCAGCGGGTGCAAGCAGCGGCGGTCGCGACGATCGCCGCCAGTGGCTGATTGACCTCGTGCGCGATCGACGCAGTCAGCTCCCCCATGGTCGCCAGGCGATTCAAGTGTGCGAGCTCGGCTTGCGCGCGTTGCTCGGCCTGATCCGCGAGCTTCTGTTCGGTGATGTCGCGAATCGTTCCGCGCAGCGCGACCACACGCCCGGCTGCGTCGATCGTCGGGCGCCCGACCAAATGGATGTACTTCATCGTGCCGTCCGGCATGAGCAGCCGATGCTCGGCGTCGATCTCGCGACCATAAAGCAAAGCGTGCTCGAAGAGCTCACCGACCGCGCTCTGCTCGTCCGGGTGCACCCGATCGAGGAGCGCATCGAGCGGCGGCGGGATGGCCGCGTCGTAGCTCAGGATCCGGCGCGTCTCGTTGGACCAATACACCCGGTCGTCCGCGAGCATCCAATCGAAGCTGCACATCTTGGCAATTCGTTGTGCCTCCGAGAGGTGTGCCTCGTTGCGGCGCAGGAGCGCCTCGGTCGCGCGTCGCTCGGTGACGTCCGCCGCGATGCCGCCCACGCGATAGGGAACGCCCTGTCGGGTGCGGCTCGCGACACCGATCTCACGAATCCAGCGGATCTCCCCGTCCGGGCGCATGATGCGAAATTCGATATCCTCGTAGCGGTCTGCGTCGCCGGAGACCCATCGGGAGAACAGCTCGTTTACCCGTTCGCGATCGTCCGGGTGGATCGAATCGGTCCAAAGGCGCGGCTCATCGTAGAGGTCGGCGACCGAGCGGCCCCAAATGCGCTCGAAGCTGGGGCTGCAATAGACGACGCGCTCCGGAGCGAGATCGGTAATCCAAATGACCTCCGGCAACGCATCGGCGAATTGACGGAAGCGCTCCTCGCTGGCCCGGTGGCGCTCTGCGTTTTCTGCTTTGAGCTCGGCGTAGAGGCGTGCGTTTTCCAATGCGATGGCGGCTTGCGACGCGATTACCTTCATGATCTCGAGGCGCTTCTGCGTAAACGCATTCGGCATCGAGCGGTGCTCGAGATGAAGA